>JAGXNV010000026.1 GCA_019894795.1 Candidatus Heimdallarchaeota archaeon
AGGATCTTTGTGGTTTGATAAGTATATTAGAAGCTGTAGAAAACACAGCTGGATTGAAAAAATGACCAGCGAGGAAGTTCAAACTTTAAAACATGGTCTATATTTAGTCCATTGGAAAAATGGGGGTAGATCATTAGCAGCAGTAGGAAGTAAATATGATGGAAGCAGATGGATATGCTGCACTAATTGGACAAGTGCAGAATATCAGGGAACCGATAGTCATTCTCAAAAAATATGGAACAGCGTTCTAAAAGTAGGGGTTATAGCTATTGACGAAAAAGGAAACTTTAAAAATGATTGACAAATACGTTTACAAAGTTATCAAAAGAAGAACGAGAATGAGTGCAATCATTAATGGTCGTAGTAAATATGGAAGACTTTATAAAAAAGGTAAAACTATCTATGCTGATCCAAATACTCTTGGAATAATGTGTTTTAAAACCAAAGAAGAAGCAGTAAATTTTGCTAGAGATTTATCTGGATGGAATTATCATCACAATAAAAATTTTAAAGTAGTCAAAGTTAAACCAATTGGGAAAGGAAAAAAAATACATTATATCTCTAAGTTTTTAACAACCAATAGCTTAGATAATTTCTATTCAAATATTAGAGAATCTGTTATGGCAACAGCTCCCAATGGAACTGTTGGATATCCTGGAGTGTTTGTTTGTAGACTAATGTATGATCTGTAATGTAAAAGACCTGAGTAAGTTTTCAACTTAGGTCTTTTTTTTGGTACTTAAATATCTGATTACTATATATATATAAATAAATGATTAAAAATGTTGGTTTAAATTATTATATAAAGGAGAAGATATGAAAATCAAATCATCAATAACGAAATTTATAGTAAAATATATTATGGGTGTTATAATCATAATAGCACTGGCACAACTATCTGAACCACATATTGATAAGGTTTACAATCAACTCTTTGAAATCCAAACAATAATAATTTCCGAATAACAAAAAAAGAGATCGAGTGAAATTAGTTAATCACTCGGGTCTTTTTTTATCTACACTTTTTATTTTTTCATTTTTATAAATGAGTCTATCTGACAATTTTCCATTTTTTGTTGCTTTTCCGTTGCAATATTTACATGTTATTACTTCTCTTTCAATATATGGTGGTAGTGAAACTGTAGTTAATTTCATACAGTCCCTGCATTTATATTCATGTATCATTTCTCATAAAAATGACGAAAAAAAGACCTGGGTAGATAAGGAGATATAAAACTACCCAGGTCTTCCCCGCCGGACAACCAACCAATTACGCCCCGATTGTCAATGTTGCAATTCCATTACTTCTAACAAGTGCAGTCGCATAACGACTTAAGATTGTTAGTGATGGTGTGTAACCCAATGGATATGGGTGCAATACTGCTGGTACGTAAGGTGAGTAAAAGTAAATAGCTTTCAGTTCTTCTACTGGTTTGTAGACCATTACCATTGTACCTTGTGTAACAACAGCAGAGGTTAGAACTTTCCACTTTCCGCCAGCAACTGTAGCTGATCTGTAACCTAGATCACCATCCACACTTGAAGTTCCAGTGTAGTTGAATGTCTGTAGATCTTCTAGGATAGCAACATCTAATGGATTAGCAAGAATTGTATTTCCTGCATCAATGTTGGTATCTGTGTAGATCTGTCCAGACAGTTGATTCAATACTGGAATGATGTTCTCATGCCAATACTTTGTTCCCCAGGTATAAGCAGTTGGTGGTGTACGATTAAATGTGCCTGTATGAGAAGCAGCATTCAAACGTGTATTCGCTGTGATTAGTGCATTGATGATTTCTCTATCAATATCCAAAGCGACTTGCTGACCCAGAATATTGACAATTTCTGCTTGCATGGAGACATCAAACAGAGCTCGCATATCTTGCTCCATGTTGACAGTCCAGTTTGCACTGATTTGTCTGTCTCTTGCATACAGTCTTACCTTATCCACGTTTAGAGTAACTGATGGGTTAACTCTATTTTCTTCTAGTGAGATTGTCACTGTGTAACGTACGTAGTTAACCACTCCGGTGGCGCTGGAAATATCGACTGTTCCATTCAAGTAATCAACTTTACCAGAAACAACGTCTGCTGTTCCTGCTACAACACTCTGTGAAAAATGTCCCTCAACAGCTGGTAGAATAGACACTGATGTCCATGCTGTACCATCTGCTGAAACTGCTGTAATTTCAAAGTCCTTTCAAGATGTGCTTGAGTGCTTGTCAATGCTGGACTAGCTGTTGCTAGAACATCATAAGCATTACTTGGGACAGCGATTGATGCAGCAACAGGAGTTCCAAAGGCATAACCTTGAGAAACATCTGCTGATGTTACAGGAGCATCATAAAGAGAAGAACTGTTTGATGGAGTAAACTTAGCTTTGATGAAAGCTTTGATTGTTTCAGGTTTATCCATTGGTGATACAGTTACAGCTTCTTTTGCAACTAGTTTTGGATAGAAAACGCGAAGAATCGGAAGTGTCAGTGTTTCATATGGATTGATCTGAAACATTGAATTTTCTAATAGATTGATTCTTGTATTTTCCGCCAGCACCAAAAATTGTTCACGATCTCTTTTGTTTTCGATTGATTCTGCCAATCCTGTAGCATACGCCTCGAATGCTGCATCGTCGACTAACACAGCTCGAAGGTTTCCAGGTTTGGATGGATCAACACCACTAATTTTCTTAGTAGTGGCATAAACTTCTTGCAGTAATTCTTTCATAGAATCGTTCCTCCTAATATTTTTAATAACGTTACTAAAACACGAGCTACTAAACTCATATATTTAAATTATGTTCTAGAATTTAAAATAGTTTTTAACCTAAGGTTTTATAGGCATACTACAAAAAAGATAATAACCTCCATAAAATTTCACATTCTCCTATTTAGAAACTTTCTCATCATAAAAATGACATTTAAGTTTCTAACTATAATTTTGAGTTTTATTCTAGTATAAAAATAGGATGTTATTTAACCTATTTGGAACAAAAAACTAAGGAGGTGAACAATGAAAAAACCAAAATATTGTGAATTTTGTGGAACTTATAAAGCAAAGGTTTATCATAAACGTGTTAAAAAATGGTGCTGTACTTTTGAAATTATCAACTGTCCTAGTAGAAACAGGTTTGCATTTCAAAAAACTGAAAAAAACTTTTATCAAAAAAATCCTATATGTGATTACTGCAATGAAAGACCTGGCAAACATTATATGAAATACAATAATACTTGGCGTTGTGAGTTGAGTCCACAAAAATGCTTTTCTAAAAGAAAGTACAATGACAGAAAATTCATAAAAATGCTCAATAATAACAAATCATTAATGTGTGATTATGGATGCGGTCAAGCTGCAAAATTTCTTTTTAGGTCTGCGGGAACCGTATGTTGTAGTCATGATGCTAGACTATGTTCAGTTATAAAGAACAATCTTAGAGAAACAATTAAAAAAAATAATGCCAATCGTATAAAGAAAGAAATCAAACCAAAACTTTGTGAATGTGGATGTGGAAAGTATACTACTAAACATGAAAATAGATTTATACAAGGGCATCAAAATTATAACAAACCAAACTATTATAAAGGAAGAAAAAGACCAAACCATAGTTTAAAATTAAAGCACAGAGCACATCATTTCAGAGGTAAAAAGTCTAAGGATATACCATGGAATAACAGACATACAATCAAACAGATTAAAAATAAATATCCTTTATTCTATAAAATGGAAGAACCAAGAAAAGATCCAAATGATAAACATATAATTCAATATCATTGTAAAAATAACAAATGTCCAAATAGTAAAGAAAAAGGAGGGTGGTTTACTCCTACAACTACTCAAGTTGGTTCTAGAATTACAGCATTAGAAAAGTTGGAATGTGATGGAAGCTTTCTTTATTGCTCAGAAAAATGCAAACAAGAATGCACTCTATTCAGAGTTAGTTCAAAACGTTTAGCTGAACAATTTCTTAATGAAAATTGTGAAATAAAAGAGAATTATTATACAAGTGAAGAATATCAAACTTGGAGAAAAGAAGTTTTAAGAAGATCCGAAAATAGATGTGAATATTGCGGGAAACCAGCAACAGATGCTCATCATACAAGACCACAAAAATTAGAACCATTTTTTGCTTTAGATCCAGACTACGGAATTGCAACATGTGAAACGTGTCATTATAGAAAAGGCCATAAAGATGAGTGTTCAACTGGAAGACTTGCTAGCATAATCTGTAATTAAGATACTAACTCACTTTGAAAATCTCTTAGTTATGGTATTCAGTGTGTTTCCCAAATGAAATTCAATCTTTTCATTTGATAATTTAGTTACTATCTTAAGTAAAATAATAGTTTCATGTTTTAAACTACCATCATAGACAAGACCAGAACTAATCATTTTTTCTATTCTATCAAGGAGTTTTAATATTTTTTTAACTCGACTCAATTCTGATATTAATTGTTCAAGATGTATTTTATTTTTTTTTAATTCAGATTTTTTCTTTTTATAGTCATTCTTTAGGTTACTTGTTGAACTCAAATACTCACTATACATATCATCAAAAAGGGGATAAATATTAGAGATAATATTATCAGCTAATACAATTTTTGATTTATCTATATTTTCTTCAATAACATCAGGAATTTTGGTTTGTTCTATAATCATAATTCACTTCCTAACTGTTCCAATAGTTCAGTTTGTTTTGATTCAATATCTTCTTTTATTAAAGCAATTCTTCTCTCTACATCTTTCGTTAGTTTTTCTGATTGACCTAAAAGATATAACTGTTTGTCAACCTTGACTTTTATAGTATTAATTTCATCTTCAACTGTTTCCATCTGCTCCTTTAATTTAAAATGGGGATCAGTTTTACAAATTGAAAATATTCTATTCACGACTTGTGGTAGCATTTCCTTTTGGGACTTCATTCTTTTCAATATTTCAATTTCCATTCATTTATCCTTTACTCAGCATATTTCTGTTGAGACAGCTGTTGAAATCTGGACTTAAGAGCTCCAGCTTCTCCTCCAACCTTACTCATTTTTGCATTAAATTTTTTCTTACATTTTTCTGGACTCTTGGTTTTCATACATTTATTTGAAGCTTGTTTAAGAGCATTTAATTGAGCTTGTTTTCCAGCTGATTTAGCTCTTAACATGCACAAAGCTTTTTCTTTTCCTGGTAAGTCTTTGCATCGTCTGGCTGCTTTTGTAAAATAATTTTTATATAAAGTAAATGCCATATTAAAAGCTGAAAAGATGCTAACTGCTGCCAAAACAGGCGCAAAACTCATTCCTCCTGTTGCAGCTCCCGTTGCAGCTACAGCAGCGCCTACAGGAACTTCTTGCAAATAATTTAAATATTCTTCAACAAGTTCGCTCATTTTTACCTCACTATTAAATCCATCTCTGAAAAAAAGTAATTACTTTTGTTTCAATTAATTTATCAAAATATTCAGGCATAAAACATCTTCCATTCAAGCAAACGAGACCACTAGCTGTTTCAAGCAAAGAATCTTGTTCAAATTTCATTTCGTTGAAGTCAACTACAGCAGATTTATGTGATGGCATTGATACTGCATCAAAAGCTATAATTGTTAAAGGACCCTTAACCTCATTATAATCTGGTTTTCTATCAAGTTCAGCAAGACCCCTCATAGAAAACCCCACTCCTGTTCTATCTTTCAAAAGACCAAGTAATATTCCACCATTGGGTGTGCTGGTTGTTTCCATCTCTCCAAACAAATTTTTCCCTTTAAAATCATAATCACGAATGATATGAGATACTTCTTTTAATGAAACAGTTGTTTGTCTGATACCATCAACCTGCTGAGATCCCGTTGGTATTGGATGATCAAGTTCAGAATAGAAAGCTCTACGCTTCATCCTTGAAGAACAATTCTCCATTCCTTCGCCTAAAACAGGTGATGGATATAATCTTTTGTTTTGATTAACTTCATCAACCGATTGAATAGGACAACGAAATATAGCTTTGCTCGGAGTTTCTTTGATCATAGTTGCTTCCGAGAATATTTCTTGTTCTATAATTAATGATGGATTCATTTTTATAGTGCTCCCATTTTAGCTTTTTCTTTATTAATTTTTCCTTGAAGTTTTAATTTGCAAGTACTTGGATCTTTTCCTTTTGCGCATTTTGACATACCAGATTGAAGTTCTTTAATTTTAGCAGCTTGTGCTTGTTTCTTATATTTATTCATACAATTAGTTTTCTCTAAACCACCTTTGCCTTTACAAGCTTTTGCTGCTTTAGAGTAAAATCTTTTATACGCTGCATATGCTAAAGTTGATGCTGCTGCTACTATTGCTAAAGCTGTTAACGCTTTTGCCCCTTGAGCTTGAGCGATTTGAATGCCTTTATCTTTCCCTACTGCTAAACCATAATCATAGGTATTAAAAAAATTAGCAGGAGTTTCTACAAAACTTTTAGCTAATATTTTATCATCTTCAGTTAAACCATATTTAACTTCACCACTCACTAACATATATTTAACTTGATCATCACTTGCCTCCATAATAAATTGACCAATAGCAAGTTTTTGTTCTTTTAAAAGACGATCGTGCAATTTAACATATTCCAGAGCAAATATTTTTAGTTCTTTATCCATCTTATTTAACCTCCAGTACTCTTTTCTTTGTAATAATCTTTTATTTTAAAGTAAATTTCTTTTAAAAATTTATAATAGGATATAATTATATCATCCATTTTTTCTTTATATGAATCAATATTTGATGCTAAAATTTCAAATAGCTCAATTGATTGTGAAACGTATCTACGAATTTCTGTAAGTTCAGGATCTGCTTCTGAAGCTAAATATGATTCAATTGAAGTTAGTCTTGTATATATCTTTTTCAACTCATAAATTCTGCCAAGTTGGTGTGGAGTTTTTTCTTCTTCTTCCGCGCCACCCATTCCCATGTCTCCACCAGCTTCATCCCCCATTCCCCCCATATCCATACCACCTGGTTGCTCTGCGTTCATAGATGGGTCGGTTGTAGCTGGATCCGCTGGAAGTGCCATATCATCACCAGTATTTTCTGCTGGTTCTTGTGCAGCAGGATCCATGGCATCTTCTCCTTGCTCTCTAATTTTAATGTCTTCTCCATCAGATGTTCTCATAAGTCTCATTTTCTTTTCTTCTTCATCTTCACCAGAAGGAGCAGAATGATCAAAAGGTTCACTGCTTTTATTATCAGGAACTGGTGCTGAATTATGTCCTCCGCCTCCTGCTGGTAAATCTCCAATGTCAGCACTAGTTTTATATGGTTCATTTTTTGACAAATCATTAGTTGTTGAACCCATATAACTAACATCACCAGAAACAGGTTTCATAAACGGACTACTTCCAGTATCAAAGCTTTTCTCTGAAGCTTTTAACTTATTTGACTTTACGATCACTTTATCATATAATTTTGTTAGTGTATCAGTAGGTGATGGCATTTTTACCTCTTAACTTTTAACATAGCAGCTAGTTGTTTTTCTATCTCTGTTATTTTAGCTTTCTTTACAACAACTTTATGTTGCAATTCTGCTACTTTCTTCTTAATTTTCATCTCACACTTTTGTTTATCTTTTGAATGAGCACACAATTTTATCTTTGATTTTAAAATTTGTACTTGTTTTTCAAGGGCAGCAATATCAACTTGATGATGGCATTTTTTCTGTGCAGGACTATTGAGTTTATACTGTCTACATTTTTTTGGTTTTAAATGTTGTCTAATTCCTTTACTAATCTTATATGATGCATAGATTATAGCAAGTGCAGCAGCAGATCCAGCAATTACCTGTTGAGTTGTAGTTAGATTTGACAACGTTTTAGAAAGTTGATCCCCAAGATCACTAATATCACCTCCTGGAGGTAGAGCTTTTGATGTATCTAGTAATGGTTTCTCTAACATCTGTTTAAGATCTTCTACCATCAAATCCAACTCTACATACTGAACACTTTCCAAATAAATTTCCAATATAGGATTATCTATTTCAGGTATATTCTCTTTCAAAATACTACCTTTTAAAGATTGGTTTCCTTTTAAAATTTTTAAATAAGTCTCATCTGATAACATTTTAATTCTCCTATATTTTAGAAACTGGCTCCCATACCACCACCCATTCCACCCATATCACCCATATCATCTTCTTTCTTAGATGGATCGACTGCAGTTTCAACTTTCTCATCAATATCGTATTTTTTAATTTCTGTCCAATCAAAGTTAGGTAGGTATTTTCTCTTTGAATATTCTTTTGGAATACCAATTCTTTCAAGACTATCAATGAGTCCAGTTATTTCATTCATATACCTAGCTTCTCTTTCAAATTGCAAAGACTTTGGTGTAGGCAAACCAACATCAATATTATCCAGTAGAGTTAAAGCTTCCTCTGGATCAATTATATCAAAAATCTTTTGAACTAGATCTGAAAGTTGATGGGTCAAATACTTTTGATGACCAATAACGGTTCTAGCAAAAAGAATATTTTCTTCGCTCAATGCTGCCTTGTTTGAAAGATTCTCTTCAATACCAATGAAACTTGGCGGAACACCCAAACTGGCAACCATTTGATCTCTCATGAATTTTAATTCATCAACCTTACTTCTAACATCTACATTTCCTTCATTGAAAGTGGAAATATCTACAAAAGGTTTTCCATCTTTTTGTGGAATATAAACATCCTCAAATGTTGTGATCATACTTGGAATTGTATCAACAGTTCCAAAGCTATCAAGACTCACTTTACGTTTTCTAAACTCTTCCTTCATAGATTCAATTACATTTTTAGCATCTCTTGGAAGACCAATTTCAACAGCAATTTTTCTCTTCTCTGTTGATCTGGATAATCGTTGAACAGCTAAAGCGGTTTCAAGAGCAATCAAAACTTTTCCTGCATATTGAACACTATCAAAAATTGATTCTCCATATGGATGAAATTTCGTTGATGGAATTTTAAAATGAACAATTTTATCTGGTGGCACATATCTAATCTGCATTGCTTCATTAGTATCAGATCCTCGAATCATTGCTTGAATAATCTGAACCAACTCTTTATCATTTTTAAATTCTTTCATCTGTGGAATTTTCTTTTCAACACTCTGTATAATGGACTTACATATTTGATTTACCATATCATCTTCGAGAGCTGGTCCAATAATACCAAATGCTGTAATATTTGGAAAAACTAAATAACCAAAACATATAGGAAATAATGAACTTTGTAATTTTACAACTAAAGAAGGTTTATGAAAAACAAGATTTAAATTCTTAACCTTCATTTCTAATTTTTTAGTTTTCTTTGTATCAATGTCAGATGCTGATTTAGGAGTATCTCTTTCTAATATTTCATTGAATGATCTATAATCAATATCAACTTCAATATTACCCTTCTTTTTATGTTTAAATGTTAATCTATCAATATCTCCATTACTAAAAGATTCCTCCATTTGTTTTGCATATGTTCGAGATTCCGCTAATATTGTTTTACTTGTAAGAGCAGTTTTTGCACTTGCAATTTCACAAAAGAAATCTCCAAATGCAAGAGTGTTTTTAACAATTATATCAAGTCGTTCCTCCAACTTAATTTGTTTAATAATCGTTTTTACTCTCTTAACTCTAGATTCATTTGGAAGCTCATCCTCTAAAAATGTTTTTGGTTTAATTTCAAGACTTATTTTTGTAATATCATCTGGAGACAAAATATTATCTGTTAAAACATTTAACGCTCTATGACAATAGTTAATATTTGCAACAATAGCTTCATATGATTTATATCTATTTAATCTAGCTCCTTGACCAAAAGCTGTTGGTCCAGATGATGCTTGTGCAAATATACCTCCTGATTGTGGAGATATTGTCATATTATTGCTAGTTTTAGATATTACACTCTTTACAAGGTTTATATATCCAACTCTACCACTATTAGCTTTATATTTAATGATATCTTTAGTTGCTTGATCCAGCTTCGCATCAACCTTTTGTGTTCTAGTACCAACGAGAGTCGACTTTAATTGTGCATATAGATCTTCAATTTTAGGCATTCATAAACTCCTTATCTTCTTGCTTTACTCCTAACTCTCGGAGAGTATTTTTTATGGATCATTTTTCTATATTTATAATATTGATCTCTAAAGTATATCATTCTTTTATACATAGAATCATTTCTCTTACGAGCTTCTACACTCGCAAGTTGACTTGTTGCTCTTTTAATTTTTGTTTGACGAGAAACTGTTGTACGACTGGTACGTTTTGCTTCTTGTAATATTTCCTCAGTAATAGGATCTAAACTCATTTTTCTTCTTCCTCGTCGGTTGTTAAATTATCTAAAGCTGCTGCTCTAATTTCATCTGTTTCATACTTTGTATTAAAGTATTCAATAACATTAAAAAGCAAAGCATCATCTCCACCATATAAATATCTAAACTCATCATATAACATTGGACCCATCATTTTAATTACTAGATTACCAAATGAAGATGACGCTTCACTAAATTTATCATCAGGTACTCCTGTTGCTTCAAGTGAGTAAATTAAAATCTGATCCTTATGTACAATCTCAAATGCTCTCTCCATATGATATTGCAGTACCGCCATATAAGTATCAAAATTTTTAATCATATCTTGATTCTTATCTATTTTCTGCTTCTTTAAAATAAATACAACTATCAATATGAATAATAAGATTGTAAGAAAGAACATCCCTAAAATTATTTGCAATGCAAACGAAGAAAACATTTCACTATTCCTCCATATCAGTCACTACATCTACTTTCTTCACTATTTCAACATTTTGTTCTAATTCTTCGTTATTGATTTCAGGTTGTTCTATTGAGGTGTCTTCATTGGTAGGGAGATTGATATTATCTTGAATGACAATACCAGATATGCAACTAGGTCTGACTAAAGCTGAAGCGTGTGGGGTTTTAACAATTGCAAGAGTATTTGACTGCATCATATCCATCAAGAACTTAATCATTTCTTCTGTAGTTTGTTCATCATCATCTTCTAATTCGATCGGACCATCCTTCGTATTTATAATTATTCTTTTCATTCCTTTTCCTTTTCTGAATCTTTCACTAATTGATCAAGAACACTTCTAGTTTCATTTTCATCATCTGTTAATTCTTCAATAATAACTTCTTCTTCAATTTCTTTTATTGGAACAAACCTATTGTTTAAACTAAATTCTTTATCGACTTCATCTTTAGACCTAATTGAATAATCATCACCACCCACCTGATGAAGCATCACCTTAAACAATTTAATCTCATTCTCTGTTAACGTGAACTTAGCAGGTGTTCTTATTAATCTACCTTTATGACTTAAAAGTTTATTCGGAGTTTTAACATCTAATATATAATACATTTCTCTCCTTTCATATGAGGGTTGAGAACTAAGTCTCAACCCCCAAAAACATCTAAAGAAATCAGTCGATATTATTTTTCTTCTTTTTCTTCATCATCATCTTCTTCTTCTTCTTCGTCACTTTCAATTTCTTCTTTGAAGAGTTCAAAAGCTTCCTCAAGATCAAGAGATTCTTCTACTTCATCCTTTTCAGAATCAGCATCTTCTTCATCTGGTCCACCAGGAAATCCTGCAGCTTCTGTTTTAGCATCTACATCAAGATCCTTTTCCTCTTCCTCACCACCTTCTTCATCATCACCTTCCTCTTCATCATCCAGCTCAAGCATCAATTTTTCAATTACTCTATCTTCACTATAATTCTTTGGTTTTACCATTTGATCGTGACGATCTTTTCTATCAGGAACTTGACCAGCTTTTGTTCCAGTTCCAGCTTGTCCCTCTCCACCAACACCTTTGGTGTCATCCTCAGGACCTTTTGCTTTCTTTTCTTGAGCTGCATCTGGAACACCTTTAAAATCTGAAGATGGATTTCCATCACTTTCTTCTACTTCTTCTTTATCCTCATCTTCATCATCTTCTTCTTCCATCTCTGCAATCAGTTTTTCAATAACTGCATTTTCAATGTCTTCCGACAAATCATCTGACTCATCAGTATATTTTTTCTTCTTAGGAACATCATCATCATCCCATTCTTTTTCGCTAACGACACCTTCTTTAGCAATATCTTTTCCTTTTTCATCCTTGGAAGCTGGAATTGTAGCAGCATCGCTTGTTCCTGCTTGTTCCTCACCACCTGGTCCTTCCGTATGTTCGGAACCTGATTTTGATTTTTCACCCTTATCATTTTCATAATCAGCTTCAGAAACTTCCACACCCTTATCTTGTTTCTCGTTGAAGTAATACCTTTCGAGAACGCTTGCTGCATCTTTATAAGTGGGGAGTTCACCGTCGCCTTCATACGACAAAATCGGGTCCAACATCGGTCCTTTAACATCTACGTTATTTGATGTATCGAACTCACTAATTGCCTCTTTTAATAACTGTTGATATGATACAACTTTTTTACTCATCTTTCTATTCCTCCTAGTAATATTCAGGTATTGACTACCTTACATCCAATTTATAATATGTTCTAAACTTTATATAAATCTATGTCTAGATAGTTTCTTAAAATTTCATATCACTAAATCCCGAAAATGCGATAGCATTACAAGAATCTTGTTTAGAAAAATTTTCAGATGATTTATCAGGATTGGTTTTCAACATAACTGATGTAAATAAATAACGTTCAAAATCTGCCATAAACTCAATTCCTACATTACTTTTACCAGATCTATTTTTTCCAACCTTTCCATGTATTTTTTTATCATCAGTCATATCTCTTGCTAACAATATAATGCAATCTGCATGTTCTACCTTCTTGATTGATTCAGACATTTGATCTAAATTTAATTCACTAGAATCTTTTATTCTATATGCTACTCTTCCCAACTGAGAACCAGTCACAACAGGTATATTATACTCAACTCCTATTGTTTTCAATGACAATGCTATATGACCCAATTCAATTCTGTATAAATCAAATTTATTATCTGTCTTTAACAGATCCAAATAATCAATATATAAACCACTAATAGCTTCTTTTCCATATACATTTATCACATCATCAAGCATACCCATCAGGTCAATAGTACTAATTGATAATGCTGGAAAATATTTCATTACAATTGTTGCATTATTCTGTAATAATATATTATTAATTCTTCTTTTAATATCAACACCATGTGAAATATCATAAAGCATTTGAGGCATTGTTTTTTGGAACATTCCTTGATAGATTCTCATTAAAGATTCTTCAATTGTATTCTCCAAAGTTACATAAACATAAACTCTACAAATCTCTCCAGGTGGGGGCGGAACATAATCAGGAGAGTCTAGAAAATTTATTGGTTTAATTGCTGACTTAAAAATTGTATTGGTCAAAATTGTTGATTTTCCAGCACCTGAACCTCCACCATAAATGTATAACCTTGAAGGTTCATATCCGCCATTCATTACAAAACCATCCAATATTTCAAAACCAGTTGATACTGTACTGTATTTTGCATATTTTTTCTTAATCATATCAATAACATGACTAAAATCATCCTTAGACATATCTAAAGAAGCTGCTGCTTCAATTGTCATTTGTCTATTAGATTCCATCATATTTGAAAACAAACCTTTTATAGTTAATTCGTATTTTTCAACTAAATCATCAATTGCTTCAAATGATCCTGTTTTTATTGTATCCAAAACCTGATCCAATTCATCATAATTTTCAAATAATGATTTTACCTTTTTACGAATACGAACCTGCTTTAGATAATCTTGAAAAACACTTTCTTTCATATCTTCTGTGATAACACGATAAAGAAAATCTGAATATTGTTTAAATTTACCACTTACAAGACTATCATAAACAGAATCAATTTGTCTTCCATCCAGTAACATTGTTGAGGTCTTCTTTAGACAACTCAATTTACCTTTAACATTTACTGGTATTTCAAAAGCATGTTTGCTCTCATAAAAATCAATAATTTCTAAAACATCTCTATATAGACCTGGACTCCTTTTAATTTTGGATTTTTTATTCAATAGCAAAGATAAACAACTATTTACAAAAGATTCAGTTAACACAAAAAACCCTCCTTAAAATTTAAATGTTGCATGTGGATTTTCTAATTCTACAAACTCATCCTTTGCCAAACACTTATTCACAATATACTTACAGTACTCTTCATCAAGATCCCTCAACATATCAAGAGATTTGGATATGCTATGTGATTTGATCCTTTGTTTTTTTGTTAACTTTCCTTGGTTTAAAATCCTTGTAGTTTCAAGACACATTCCATTGAACTCTTCTACATCACCAGACTCATATACAGGATATGATTCTATAGCAAAATCCCTCATACCTTCTTGCAATTTTGCATAAATTCCCAAAGTATAAAGTATAGAATATACTTTGACATCTTCATGAAATGTTTTTGTATTATCATCATAAACACCATCAACAGAAATCTCTTTAAAACCATATAGTCTTGCGCATTCATTTAAAACTTTTTCAAACATCTCTTCAACTCTATAACCACCACCTTCATAACCATTGATAAATCTCTTGTCCAAATTATCAGATTTAATACTCATTTTTCTAATGTGTCCAAGTTGGTCTGCAACATGAACAAATCTTGCGTGCATAACTTGCTTATAAACTCCAGATGAGTCATATGTTATATTTAAATCAATATTATGAACCTTTTTTGTGACTATTCTAAATAACTCATAAAATAATATATCTCTAAAATTTGCTCCACCCAGAATATGAAAATTTAAATAATCCCTTCCATATTTTTTACACTCATTAAGCAATGGTATAAGTGGTAATACATAAATAACACAAGGAATTGACATATCTCCAGACATATTAGCAACTATACCACCAGTGCCATGATAATTGAAGTCTGGAAAAAATTCATTCTCTCTCAACAAACGAGTATATATTTCCCACAATTTTGGTGTTCTAAAATGATGGATATAAATAATCTTCTCTCTTACGTGGATTGGTAGGTTTCTTGCAATTTTATATGACTTCAAATTAATATCATGTACATCCTTGAAATCTTTGAATATTTCACAACCTGGACCTGGTGGGATATCTAATATAAATGCTTTATCATAAACCTTATGACTCTCCTCTAACCACTGATAATACATTTCAAATAACAAATCTGATTCTCTTCGTGTTAATTTTCCAATTGAAATTTGAAAACCACCACTATCCGCAATCAGTGTACAGTCATCAAAAATTCTCATATCTCTACATTTCACAAAGAGATCATTTTCTTTTTCATTATATTTATTATACTTTTTCTTTCCTGGAAAATCTTGACCATATGAATGTAAAAATCCAGCACCAATATTTGCAAGAAAATGGGAGATTTGTTCTCTTGTAAAATTATCTTCAAATCTCCCTCTTTTCCCAAGAAAAAAATTATCAACAATTGTTGCTAATGTTTCGAAACCAGCTAAAATGTAACCGCTTTGTACCATACTATTCCATTCTCCTATTCCTATTTATTCTTTGTTCTAAATTCGCTCACAGCAGTCCGGTTAACATTCACTCCCCTTTCAATATTATATTATCTCGCATTCTCAGACATTTTGCAAGATCAAATGAATAATCATAAATATGTAAACCCTTACTTGTACAAATCATCTCACCATCTTCAACTCCAATTTCCTCTGCTACATATTCTTTTAATAACTGAATCCCACCAAGATTAGCAGGAAAACCACCCCATAAGTCCCAACTTCTAAAGTAAGGATAAAAATGTAATTTTCCATCTTGAATCCTTGTATCAATTTGCCTCAAACAAGGAGGATCTTGAAGTAACATATCATCTGGTTGAGCAACTTGTAAAACCATCTGATTGTTTCTATACCCTTTATTTTTGTATGTCCAAATTAAAACATCAACTTGACTTATAAATCCAGATTTTCTAATCTGATCCCATACTTCATCCTCTTGAATAAGAATTTCTTTGTTGAGTTCATCGCCATAATATTGACTCCATTCCTGATTAACTTCAACTTTTGTCATTCTTTGACCATAAGTATAAGATTCACCTGGACTAACATCTCCAGTCATTAAGTATGGAAGATAATCATCTAGATAATCATCTGCAACTGGATTTGGCATATTATGATGAGCTTCTATCCGAGGTAATAAAGGACGATCTCCAGGTCTTTTGATATGAACTGTAATCCAATCAAACTCTAATCTTTTTTGACCAGCATAGGAACCACGATCAATTTTATGCACTGAACCTTCTTCAAGTATCTTAAATAGAGTTTGAAACCAAGCATCGCCCAAATCTGTTGCTTCAATAAATTGTATATTCAACATTTCACTTTTCCTTTCAAAATTTTAGTGGATTATTCTAGTAGGTTCTCTTACCGTCACTGTCCCTTCTTTACTAACCGAACCAATTTCAAGATGCACCAAAGATTTAATTGTCTCTTCATGTTCCAAAATACCATATATTTCTTCATATTTTAGAACTCTCAAAAGTTTTTTACCTATCAAAGATGCTTGACCACCATGATTATGAAAAACAATAATATCATCTACCTTTAAGGTTTTTATATCTTCTCCAAGTGATAGAACTTTCCCATATGCCTGAGGGTCTCCACTACCTTCTGGAATAATAATTCCACCTTCAGTTTTAGTTCTTTTTAATTCTTCAACAACTATTTTATCATTAACAGCTTTGATCATTTTAAATATCCCCTTTCGATTTCTTTCTATTAAGTTTAAATTTTTTAATGCGAGCACGTTCACGCATTTCCTCTAATTTCTTGTCTTCTTTTAACTTGTATCTAATTGATTGTGCCTTCTTTCGACGTCTTCTATTACTGGGTTTTTCAAAATACATTCTTTGTCTTATCTCTCTGGATATTCCACTTCTGCTACATTTTTTTCTAAATCTCCTTATCAAGTTATCATCTGATTCACCTTCATGTCTAACAACACAAATGCCAGAATGCTCTTCTGCATAAAAGTGTTTATTTCTTCGTGTTTCATGAATCTTAATCACCCCCAATCTTTAAATAAATCCAAAAATAATATGACTTCTCGATGAAAAATTAAACTTAAATTTTTCACATAAATCAAAAGTCTTTTCAGAATTCTTGATCAAATCAACTCTATTAGTTCCTTCTGGCATTAACCAAATTCTTTGATTCCATAACAGATCTTCTTCCTTAGATAATATTTTCAAAAATTCATAAACATAATCACTTCCATCGTAAACCACCTTAACGTAAACCCTATCATATCCTTTGATTTGCTCAAGAATTTCTATAGATTTATCAATATCTTCTGAATTGAAGATTTTAGGAGAGTAAATAAATTTAACTGATTGTGAAAGGTCAACTTCAGAAATTAATTCTCTTAGATTATGCCCATTTGATTCTACATTTGCTATAGGATATCTCAATTCATTTAAAAGAGAAACAGTTTCATTAAAATGTTTCTTAACTGTTGGTTCTCCGCCTGTAATCAAAATACCAGCTTTTCTATCAAGTATTGTTCTTTGAATGTCTGATAACTTATATGGAGCTTCAGCAGAAATTCTCATTTTAACAGATGTGTCACACCATGGACACTTAAGATTACAAGTTTTAAATCTTAATATAATCATAGTCCTTCCAGAATCTGGTCCTTCACCTTGCCAACTAACAAAATTCTCAATCAATCTAACTTCTTTATTCATTTCATGCTCCTTCCTAATTGTATGTTCTAATCAAAATGTCATAATAACACTTTTAACTTTTTCTAGTTCTTTTGCCTTAAACAATGGATCTATAAACAACGCATATCTATCTTCAAATGTAAATCTTAAAGTTGCTGGAACATTTGGAATGAAGTAATGTGGTAACTTCTCTTCTTCATCTGGAATTGATATAACTTCTAATGTTTTACCACTTGCTACCCATTTCTGATATCTTTTAAGGACATCTACCGGAGCTTTGTCAATATCTATACCTCTCACCCAATACATATAACCCTTCACTCCAGTCTTGTGACAATCGTACATTATATCATTCCATGCTTGCATACTTCTCACTCCTTGTGAAATCACTTTGTAATCCTTTAATTCTTTACCCCACGATACAGGTCTAGCAATTTTCTTATCACCTCCTTTTATCATGTCTATAAAATCTCTTTTATTCGTATTGATAAACCTCATAATGTCACTATATTTAAGTTCCTTTACTTTAACTGTTAACAAATGCTCACACAATTCTGTTAAAAACTCTTTTGATTTGCTTGGATAATCTGACCTTTTAATTTCAACTCCCATGTAATTAACTTTATCAACCTCTTTTCCCTCATTATTTATAACGTGTATTGCATATCGTTTTTTAGCAAGAAATAATCCCCTTGAAATAATCAACTCATTTTTTAATTTCAATCTATTATAATCTGGATTAACATTGTATCTATTAACAACTTCAGCAATTTTTTCATTATTTAAAAAATTTTCTATTTTTTCACACCATTTTTGTATATTTTCAACTGATCTATCTTCTATAAAATTTTCAAATTTACAGAAGATTGAATCTGTATCCCCAGTTATAATGAACTCATGCGATCTATCGGGTAATTTGTACATCTTAGGGTGTTTCTTTGGATCAGCAAACATTTCTTCTTTTGTCAAGGTCTTTGGTTTTATATATTCTACATTCGTTGCCATACTTCTCATTAAAGCATCAGCTTCAATAATTGAAGTTTTCAATGCTTCTTGACCTCCTAATGTAATCGCTGATGCCAATGACAGATCAAAAAATCTAAATGACTTATTTGCAACAACCCCATATAGAGTATTTGCTAAAACCTTATAAACAAGTTGTCTTGTATAAAAGAATTTTTCTGCATCTTTATCTTTCTTTTCAATAGCTTCAAACATTTGATCTTTATATGCCTTACGGGATGACATTAACATTTCAACCACTTCTGCAAATACAGAGAATTCTTTCTCATGTGGATAGAAAAAGCAACCATTCACTGTACAAACTAACTTATCTTCTTGTATTTTTTTCAACAACTCGCTTGTATCATACACTACAAGTTTTTTATCATATAAAGGATCTTCAATTATATTTATTTTATCTGGCAAATCCTTTGGATTATATGCGATATCATATCCAAGATATGGATCTTGTGTTTTCATTACAAAACTATTAATTCCAATATTATATGTAATCATCAAACTAGGATATAGGGATTCAAAGTCAAAATCTGTTATCGAATCATATATACC
>JAGXNV010000268.1 GCA_019894795.1 Candidatus Heimdallarchaeota archaeon
ATTTTAAGCAAAAGTGATACAAATGTTACTTACGGAGAAAATTTCCAGATATACATCTCTTTAACGAACGAATGGTTGCAATATCAAACTATTAATTCAATAAAAGTAGATGATACAGAAATAATTACTGATTTATATTTCAACTTAACAACCATGGAGTGTGTATTCAATCTTTCTTCAGTATACTTTACTGCTAAAGGCAATTACTCAATCTCTATACGAGCTGAATCACTCTATTATTACGGAAATAACTCCACTGAGACACTATTTGATTTAGAAGTTAAACCTATACTTGTACTTCTAGTTGTTTGGGTTTTAAATACAACAATACAAGAAGGAACGCCTGTTATTATCTATGCAAATTTTACTTTAACAGATGGTACTCCAATCGTTGGTGTTGAAATATACTTCATTATCTATATTTACTTGAAGAATAATACAGAACTTCCTCCAACAGTAATTAAAATGTCATTTGCAGATTATAACGGAACTGATGATACAGAATCACGAATTACAGGATCTAATGGCATTGCAATTTTATCATATACCCTAAATTATAGTATATCATCTATTGAAATTGAAGCAGGATATGTGGGGGATGCAACTCGTGATCAGATTAAATTCAGGTATGATGGAATAGTTATAACCTTCCCACCACCTGAAGCAGAAAAACTCCCTAATTGGCTTCTTGGTTTAATAATAGGTGGAAGCATTTTAATCGCAGGAATTATCTCATTCATTATTTACAAAGCTACACGTCCTAAACCTTTCGAAGATCTAATGAAGAAAGTTACTGATGAAGAAATAGCTCTTAATTATTCTATACTCTCTCCAGGTATTATGTTGTCTATATTTGATCAACGTAAAGGACCTATTCCATTGGTGACTGATCATTCATTGAATATTGGTAGATATTTAGGAAGAATGCAAATTGGAATAGAAAATTTTCTGCTTAAAATTGCAGATCAAGCTTATTCCAGCTTAGGTTTTGAGGAACATACCGATGAGAGGAGAGTAGGTTCGATAGTACTACCTAGTGAGAAAATGATTGGATTTTTGCAAGGGATACAAATAAAGAACCCTCAAGCTAGAGGCGGTTTTGAAAATCTTTCCTTGATAGTTCTCGCTGATAGGGATTATGGGAACTTGCTTCTTAACTACCAAGAGTATCTTTATCCAAAAATAGATGAATTGGATGCTGCACTTAAAGGTAAAGAATCGTTGAAGAAAGTAGAAGAACTGATAAAACAAATCCGTATAACCTCTGTAGTAATTATCCTTGCTGCACAACAAGTTGAAAAAGCTCAAGAAGATGGAAACAATTCATAAACACTTCCCTTTTTTTTCTCCAGCCTTTATCGATATATTGATATTTAATAGACCGTTATATTCATAAAGAGGTTAGCGACGCTGTTAGAGGGCAATATCTATGTCATACTTATTCGATGAAATCTACGGGAAAAACGAAGAAGCTCCAGCTATCGAAGATAAAATCTTACTTATGGGTCTCCAAGCTGCAGGAAAAACTGCAATTAAAGATGTAGTATTCTTCAACAAAGCTGCAGAAGATATGCAAGATTACATGGCTACAGTTCACTATCAACGTCAATTTCTTGATGAAGAAAAATCGAGTATGGTTATAGATTCAGGAGGACAGGAAGCTTACTGGAACGAAGCTGTTACACATTTTCGTCATCTTGTTTTTTCAAATGTTAAACTCTTAATTTGGATTGTTGATGTAACTCATCCTGAAATGTTTGAAGAATCGGAGAGAAGATTCAGTTTTACAATTAGACAATTTAAAAAAGAGAATCCTAATGGTCATATAACTGTTTTATGCCATAAAGTAGATCTTGTCCCTCCAGAAAGAATGGTAGTTATTCATCAACATGTTCGTGATTCATTTAATGATCCTAAATATGAAATAGATTTTGAGAACACTAGTATATATTACGGTGAAAGCTTAAAAGAATTAATCTTTACTATCATGGCTGAAGCTGGAATTGATACAAAAAGATTCGAATTGATTTCCAATTTGGGACAAAAAGTTGAGGAAAGCGATGAATTCCAAAGTTATTTAATGGAACATCAAGAAGATCCTAGAATAGCACAGCTATTGGATTTCCTTAAACCTGAAGCTGAAATTACTTTACCTACTTTTGGAAAACTTGATTTGAAATTTGATCTCACTGCTTATGAGATTGTTGAGATTGTTTTAATTGATAAGGAAACGTTTTCTCCAATTGTAGGTGCTTCCTCTAGAACAAATGTTAACACACAAAATTCAATGGATTATCTTATTGCACTTCATGATTTCAAAAGTTTTGTGAGAGAGCATAGTGAAGCAATTGAACCTACTGGTACAATAATGAGTTCAAAAGATAGTAAAGTACATGGGATGGTTTTCAATCTCGCAAAAAACTATCTCCTAATAAGTTCGTTTTCTGAAATAACAGAAGCGAGAAAGAAATTATTCTTTGAATTAATATTTAAATTTGCTAAATCCACTGCAGACACTACTGAAAAAGAAGTATCTGTACCTGTTGTTCAAGAACCTGCACCTGTTGTTCCGGAACTTGCGCCAGTAGAAATAACAGATAAAACTGAAGTTCCTTCTGTACCACTAGTTCCACTAGTTCCACTAGTTCCACAAATCCCCAATATAGCTGAAAATCCTGCAATTGAGATTATGGACAGTGATATCGAGATTGAAGCAGCAGAAATATCAGAGCCAATGGAGGAAGTCGCTGTTTTGGAGGAAGAAATTAGCCTTCCACCTTCACCTGCACCTGTTGAATTAGTTACCGAGGAACTCGGGGAAGAATTAGAAGAAGTTAAAGTAGAACCAATAGAAATAGATCAGATCATCCCAGAACAAACAGAACTTCCTGAAACTCATGTGGAATCACAACCAATAGTTGTGGAAGAAACACCTGAGCCATTAGCTGAACCAGCACCAAATGTGCCAGTTCCATCGGTTCTTACAGCATCTTCAGTACCTGAAATATCTGCAAATATAGTTGAAAAGCAAATAGCTCCAGAGGAGCTAATTGTTCCTGAATTTGTTGAAAAAATGGTAGTAGAATCAATCCCTACAGAAGTGGATCAAGTTATTGAAGTTGCTGAACCTGCTTCTGAAACTATGATTGAACCTCAACAATCTGAACCAATTGCAACCTTAAATGGTATCGGTGATTCAAGTGGGATTAGCTTCTCAGCTGAAGATATCAAAGGTTTTGCTAATTTCTTAGTCCAAAAGAAAGAAACCTTCCTAGAAGATATTTCACCTGATGCAATTAAAGGACTCTCTGAC
>JAGXNV010000269.1 GCA_019894795.1 Candidatus Heimdallarchaeota archaeon
CTTTATTACAAGGGTTACTATCATGATCCAACTCTCATTAAAGCACAACAAGTTTTCCAGTTAGCCACAAAAGGGGGTGAGAAAGCTGTCAACTGGGAAGGCATCGGAACTCTTGAACCAAACACTTTAGCTGATATTGTAACTATTAACTTGAAAAAACCACATTTAACTCCGAGTAATTTTGATGAATCTGTTCTAAATCATTTTGCATATTCTATGAAAGGGAGTGATGTAGAAAATGTCATTATTAATGGGAAGCTCATTCAAGAAGATAGAATTCTTATTGATCAGGATATAGAAAATGTTATCATGCAAGTTGAACAAACTGCTCAAAGATTGTTATCTGAAGATTGATGAGAATGTTCTAAGCTAATAATAATAATCCCACTTAAAGCAATTGAAATTGAAATCCCAAGCAAAGTTTTATTCAGTATAGTATAATCTTGCCATTCCAGAAGAACGATTCCACCAAATAATATTGGAATTATGGTGACAAACCCATTATACAATGCCATGATGTTTGTCACTTTTCCTTCTCTGAAAGCTAGTTGGAGCCCCCCAGTTGAAGCTAAAGCAGTTAACAAGAATCCACCAATATATAGAAATACAATAAATAAAACTGGACCATAATTTGTAGGAGAAAACCAGAGAGTTATCCCTTTTATTATCACTGTTTGAATCCCTGCTGCTATTCCAGCTAGTACTGCAAAAGCATAAAAAGAGTTGTGTTTTGCTTTAAGAATAAAAACTATAGGTAGAATTAAACCTAAAACTATTGAGCTAAGGAGAATTATCAATCCAGTGTAAGAATGAGCTAGAACATTCCATTCATCCCATAACATTTGTTTAGAATTCAGACTTGTAAAATATGATGAAGCACTTATACCAACAATTACCATCACCATACCAATTATTTCTTTGATATTGAAAGATTCGTGTAAATCTATGTGTGCAAAGGTGATCAGAATTACTAACCCAAATCCTGAAAGTGGAGCTATAGCGCTTAAAGGTGCCCAAGTTAATGCAATAAAATAGAGAACAACGCTAAACAAAGTAAGAAAGAAACCTAATAGCCAAGTTTTGCTTCTGAGAAGATGTTTTATCATTTCAACAATTTTATTCTGAACCTCAGATGAGAGTTTGCTAATTGCTTTTTTCTCTAATGCAAAACCGATATTGAAAAAGGAATATGAAAGGAGTCCAGAAAGAATTGAAAGAATAAACAACCAAGAACTCATAATGCTCAATTCAGTAAAATACTTTTAGATGTTTGCATATTTACTTTGAAGGGAATCTATAATATCTTGTTAAAATAAGCAAAAACACCCAATTGTCATGTAGAAGCCGTCTAGAAGGATTTTTTGTAGCTTATAAGAAGAAGAATGGAAAAAACAACTTTTTAAACGTTGCAGATTCGTTTGTTTTGTGATTTCTGATTGGTTTGAAACTGCAATTAAAAATCTGAAAGCTGATAATATTAGTGGTTCGGAGGAAATTGTCAGAAAAGCAATACTCATAGTTAAACAACAGATTACTAATTATCCTGAAAGATTTTCAACTATTAATGAACTAGTAATCATGCTGAGAGAAGTCATAAAAATAAAGAAAGAAATGGCTGCTTTACGAAATGTTCTTATCTATTTCATTGATTTTTTTCAAATGGGAGTAGCTGTAGAAGATATTGCAGATAGAGTGTTGGAAAAACTCAATGATCAAAGAGCATCCATAGCAGATAAACTGGTACCAATTTTAGCACAATGTAAGACAATAATGACATACTCACGTTCAAGCACACTAGTTTTCTCTTTATTAGAACTTACAAAAACAATGTCAAAGGAGGATTTACCTGAGTTAGTGGTCTTTGAATCGAGACCAGCGTTAGAAGGTAAGAAGTTAGCTCTAGAAGCATCTAAAGCAGGTTTTAAAGTAAACTATTTAGTTGATGCTGCCATGGGTTTAGCTATGAAAACCTTCAAACCTGATATTGTAGTTATTGGTGCTGATGCAATTTTTCCTAATGGAAATGTAGCAAACAAGATTGGGTGTCACGCCTTAGCAATGTTTGCTTACCAGTTTAACGTCCCTATGTATGTAGCTAGTACTACCTTGAAACTACTTCTGAGACCAATTCCATTTGCTATACAGAGTTATAAATCTGCAGAGGTCTGGTCCAAAGAAAAACCTGAAGAAGTTAAAATCTTTAACCCATATTTTGAATTAATTCCTTGTGATTTAATACATGGTTATATTACTGAATTCGGTATAAGCGACAATATTCCCGATGTTAAATTAGAAATAGAAAAAGAGTATATACATAAATTGTATGATTAATTACTCTAGATTTAACCTTCTATCTTTATCTTCAGGAACCACTGGCTCAACAAAATAAGCTATTTTTCCAGCCCATCGAACTTCACCAGTTCTATAGATTGCATTGGATCTAATATTGCGAAGTGTTGAAACAGGTATGTTGTATTTGATGCTTAGAGTTTTTAGAGATCCATATGGATTGTCAAATTCTCCAAAAAGTCTTCTTATGAGTCCTCTCTTGCTTTCATCAATCATTAATCCTCCTTCTTCACTGACAGTATAACCGAAAGGAGGTCTAGACATTACTTTCTCTGACTTTATTCTCCTCAACATCCCTTTGTACCTTTTCTCTCTATATTTCTCTAGTTCCATTTCTCCAAACAGATCTTTGATTCTTGCAAATGCTTTGTTATCCTCATCATCTAAACAAACAATAGGAATGTCTCGCTTTTTCAATAAAATACGGATGTATCCTAAAACATCTACATCTCTAGATAGCCTATCTCGACTTTGACTCCAAAGTTCATCAAATTCATCTTTTTCAGCCATTTCTAATACTTTTTTGAAACCTTCTCTGTATTCTGGGTCACTGTCCCCGGGTATATCCTCATCCTTTATGACTGCTACAATTTCCCTATCCCCAGCTTGATAAATTTTTGCTGATACATCATCGATTTGAGTTTCTAAACCTGATTCTTGATCAGCTGTTGATGTTCTTGAATATACTATACATCTAATCATTTTAACCTTATTAAGAAGGTTATCAACCTTCAATAAAAGGTAAGTAATACCAACATAACATAATAGAATCTACTTATCTTCAAAGATAATTTGTTCTACTAATCTATCATCTTGTTTCTTTGTGATATACCTATAAATGAAATATTCTACTTGTTCGATTGCTTTATCCAAATCTAGATCAATCTCTCTTTCATCTTCTTTTAGTTGGATTAGTTTTTGTCTCAATATCCCCAAAGTT
>JAGXNV010000270.1 GCA_019894795.1 Candidatus Heimdallarchaeota archaeon
GAGTGTTGCTTCTCTAGTAGATGTTACAGAAATGAATCGAGTAATTGCAAAAAACATTAATTTCAACCAAATACTAGTTGTTCTTCGAAATGTCAACCATCTCATTACACAAGAAAATAGCAAAGACAGTTTAATTCAAAAAGCCTGTGAAATTCTTCACAATAATCAAACTATTAGTAATCCTTGGATTATCTTATTAGACGATTCTGGAAAACTTGTATCTTTTGCTGAAAGTGGAGAGACCAAAGCAATTTCACTAATATCAGAGCAACTGAAAGAGGGCAAGCTATTTGGTGCTTGCAAAAGAGCATTCGTAGAAAGCAAGTTGACAATTATTGATAAAACTGAAAACAATTGCTCTGATTGTCCAATCTTTAATGTTGAATGTCAATATGAAAAAAGAATCATTTTACCATTGATTTATCAAGGTACTAAATATGGACTCATTTCTGTATCTCTATCCTCAGAAATCATTCTAGATACTGAGGATACATTGTTATTTAGCGAGTTAGCCTCAGATATTGCATTTGCATTATTCAAAATTGAACTTGAGGAGCAACATGAAAAAGCTCAAGAAGCGATAATTATTCATCAAAAAGAGCTTGAATTGGAAAGAAACCGATTGCAGCAATATCTCGATATAGTAGGTGTAATGCTTATAGTTATTGATCAAGACGCGAGAGTTCAACTAATAAATAACAAATGCTCAGAGATTCTTGGCTATACTGAAGCAGAGATTCTCGGTAAAAATTGGTTTGATAATTTTATTCCAGAAAGCGTTAGAGAGGTTACAAAAGCAGTTTATACTAAATTAATGAATAAAGAAATAGATACTGCAAAATATTTTGAAAATGAGGTCCTAACAAAATCTGGTGAAATAAGATTAATTGCTTGGACTAATACCATTATTCAAGATGCAGAGGGAAAGATAAGCGGAACGCTTAGTTCCGGAGAGGATATAACAGAGAAGAAAAAATTGGCATTAAATCTACGAGAAAGAGTTAAGGAACTTTCATGCATTTACACTGTTTCTGACATCTTTACTGATTTTGAAAAACCGCTAGAAGAAGTAATGAATGAACTGATGTACACAATTCAAGAAGCATTTCTCTATCCTGAAATTACCATGTTAAGAATATCTGTAGAAGACGAAATCTATACAACTCCCGATTTCTTTGAAACACCTTGGATAATCACTGCTAATATTGAAATGCGGGAGGAAAAATACGGTTTGATTGAGGTTTATTATGCTGAAAAAAAACTTGAACTCTATGAGGGACTATTTCTAGAAGAAGAAGTTAGATTGCTTAATACTATTGCTGTAGAATCGGGTAAATTTCTTAAGCGAAGGAAGCTAAATGATGTATTAGCTGAGAAAGAAGAATGGTACAATACTACATTACAGAGCATTGGTGACGGAGTTATCGCAACCAACATCCAAGGTCAAGTTATATTTCTTAACCCAGTAGCTGAAACTCTAACTGGTTGGAAACTAGAAGCTGCTAATTTAAAACCATTATCTCAAGTTTTCAGAATTGAAAATGAATTTTCTGGATTACCAGTAAAGAACCCATTTGAAAAGATTATAGCCACTGGAAAAATAATCGGATTAGCTAATCATACTCAAATTATTTCAAAAGATGGTAGAAGAATTCCTATCGCTGACAGTGGAGCTCCAATAAGAAACAAAACAGGAGAGATAGTTGGGGTTGTCATCGTTTTCCGTGATGTAACAAACATTCGCGATGAGCAAGAAAAACAGAAGAAGTATTCAGAGGAAATACAGTTTTTTATTAATTTACTAACTCACGATGTTAAGAACATTTTAGCAATAACTAGCGGGTATCTCAGCTTATGTATGGATAGCGAAAATGAAATTAGTTTAGTTGATTTTATCAGCAAGATATATCAAAACAACATTAAAGCGGTAACTTTGCTTACCAATGTATCGTTGTTAATGAAGTTATATTCACTTGAACAAAAGGAAGAATCTCTTCAACCTTTGGAAGTTAAAGAACCCATCCAAAAGGCAGTTGATGCTGTTAAGATAATGTTTCCTAACCAGATATTAGATGTTCATTATAGTGGAACAGAAGAAAAGTGCATAATATCTGCTGACCTGCTATGCGAACAATTATTCATGAACATTATTTCTAACAGTGTTAAAAATGATCATAGAGAAACAGTTCGAATTGAAATCAATATTACAAAAGTAAACTCAAGCAGATGTCGTATCTCTATTTCGGATTATGGTAAAGGAATTAAACCTGAAGAAAGAGAGAATCTTTTTGAGAAGTACAAGTCTACTGATAAGTTTAGGAAAATTGCTGGGTTAGGATTATTCATAGTAAAGACTCTAGTTGAAAGATATGGAGGAAAAATTTGGGTAGAGAGTCGAATTGCTGATGATTATACAAAGGGAACAACTTTTACGATTGAATTTGACATTCAATAGAAGAAGTATGAAGGCAAATGTAGTGATTTATTCAGTGTCTAAACCTTTTGTAAAAAATTTTTTACGCTGCTGATAATTATGCGACTTTTGATTGATTACAGAATATTTTAAAATAAATCCAAGAAAATAACAAATTTATGAATATTAGAAGAAAATTTCCTATTCTATTAAAGAACTAGGAAACACTTTTTACTCTAAATCATCTAATTTCTCTTTAATAGAAAAACAAATCGAGTAATATTCTTCTCAATTGTGCTCTTGGAATTAATGTTATAGAATCTGGTGGAGCAATGATCACCAATAACTATATTTCCCAAAGTTCGTTTATTGGAATAAGAGTGGAGGAAGAATCTGGTGGAACGACTATTCGAGCCAATTATTGTGAAAATAATTCTAAAGCAATAGAAGTGTCTGGATCTTATCGTACCCTTATTGAGAAAAATGTATGTAAGTTTAGTGAATATACTGGAATATATATAGTTGGCTCCGGATATTCAAACATTCTAGATAATAATCTAACTAGCTCTGGATTCAATTGGTATGTTAATCAAAACCTAGAATATGATCTCACAATGTCCTTTGAAAATAATTATGTGAATGATAAGCCTTTTGTCTTTCTCACAAACCTTACAAACCAAACTTTATCATCTAATGATTTTGGTCAATTGTTTCTTATGAACTGCTCTGACATTACTATAGAAGATTTAGATATCCGAGACACAAGCACAGCTTTAGCCCTAGCCTTCTGTAGCAACAGCACAATAAGAAATTCTAATTTTTCGGAAAATACCGTTTCAGGAATTTCCCTTGATTACTCTACTGATATAGT
>JAGXNV010000271.1 GCA_019894795.1 Candidatus Heimdallarchaeota archaeon
ATCTTGATTTTTCTAGATACAATGATTTCTCAATCCTATCTTACAGCGTTGGAACAAATTGGGATGCAGGTTACTCATGCACTCCAGGAACCTCAGATGGAACATATTATTGGCGAGTGAGACAGAAGGATTATGCAGAAAATTTGGGTCCTTGGAGTTCAACAGGTTCGTTTATATTAGATAAAACAGGACCAACTGCACCTATTTTAGTGGCTCCTACCAGCAATTCTTACATAACAAACACTACACCTTATTTAGATTGGAACATTGGTGGAGATGCTGTTGAGTACCAAGTAATGGTAGATACATCAAACACTTTTCCTTCGCCGATAGTTGATATTACTACGACAGATACCTATTATACTACATCAACCCTTTCAGAAGGTACTTACTACTGGAGAGTGAGAGGTAAAGATAGCTATGATAATTGGGATCATGGAGTACGATATTTTCTTTTTCAATAGATACAACAGCTCCTTCGGGCCCTACTCTAGTAGACCCTAATAACAATATAGAGATGAATGACAATACACCATTTTTAGATTGGTTAACAGTAGGAGAACCAGCATATTATGATGTGGAAGTTGACACTTCTGATTCTTTTCCAACCCCTTTAATAGCAGAACTAGGAACAGCAAATAGTTTCTATCAGATTGTTTCCAGTCTTGCAGATGATACATATTATTGGAGAGTAAGAGCAGTTGATCTCGCAGGAAACATTGGACTATGGAGTACCGTACGATCGTTCATCGTAGACACAGTGGGGCCAAATGCTCCACTGTTAGTATCCCCTGACGATGAAGAGACGTTAACTGATAGAACACCTTTGATATTATGGAATGCAGTAACGGGTGGAGAAGAGTATCAGTTTCAGCTTGATATGGAGGGAACATTTAGTGCAGTAGAGTATAATCTCACTACGACAAATACTTTCTATTCAATAATTATTGATCTTACAGATGGGACATTTTATTGGAGAGTAAGAGTGAGAGATACTGCAATGAATTGGGGAAGTTGGAGTTCAACTTGGTCATTTAGTATAGATTTAGCAGGGCCAACTCCACCTAGCTTAAGCTCTCCAGGAAACAACGAAGTTATTGATGATAACACACCTTTACTTACCTGGTCCATCATAAGTGATGCTATAGAATACGAATTAGAAATCGCCTCAGAAGCTATTTTTGGAGCAACACTGCTTTACTCAACTACAACCATCAACAACAACTATACAGTTTTCTTTACTCTGAGTGATGATGTTTATTTTTGGCGTGTAAGAGCGAAAGATGCAGCTGACAATTGGGGTAATTGGAGTGAGGTGTGGTCATTCACTATAGATACAGTGGGACCGTCTGTTAACACACCTGCTGATATCGTATATGAAATTGGCTCAACTGGAAACAACTTCACTTGGTCTCCTTACGATGTTAATCCAAACAGTTATGTGGTTTATCTAGATGGAGCAATTCTCTACTCTGGATTATGGAATAATACAGCTGAAGAAATATTCATCAATGTAGATGTTTTTGCCGTAGGTGTTTATAACTTCACACTTTATCTTGAAGATGCTACAGGAAAAAGTCAGATTGATACTATATTTATTAGTGTAACTGAGATAGTTATTTCAGAATATGGTATGTTGCTTCCAGTAATACTATGTCCATTGTTTGCCCTAGTTTTAGTTTTAATAAAAAAGAGAAGAAACTAATCTTCTCTCTTTTTTAAAAATTTTTGGCATATCACAATAATTATATGTAACACAAGTTTCATATCGTTTATGAGTCCATTTTTTTCACCAACCAAGGTACTTGATTCTATTATTCTTATGCAATTAGAAATCGAAGGACCACTCTATGGTTATGCTTTAGCATCTGCTTTTGAAGCAAAGTTTGGTTGGAAACCAAGTCAAACTGCAATTTATAATGCTCTAAAATCAATGGAACAAGATGAGTTGGTTACAGTTGAAGAAAAAATAGAAAATGGGCGTGTTCAGAAAATTTACACTATAACCAAAAAAGGAAAATCAACCTTAGAAGAGATTCATGAGCTGATGAAGAAACATATGATGAAGAATTTTACGCAAGTTTTTTCATTTATTCAAATGTTGATTGACAGCGAAAGTTCTGAAGAATCAAAAACATATCAAGAAACTATTCAATCTGTGTTGAAGAATTTCCATAGTATCTCAAGATTAACGTTTATGTTACTAAAAGAAGAACCTGAAAAAACACAAATTGTTATTGAGGAAACACTGAAGTCTCTTAAGAAAATAGCTGCGGAATTAGATTTAGAATTTCAAGATGATGAGGAGGAAGATATGTTTCCATAGAGGAATATATTACATAAAATTGTGGAGTAAAACAGAATGTGGAAGATATTAAAATACACAAAACCTTACTTACTGATGGTTCTTTTTGCCATCGGTTTATTATATGCACAAGCCAATTTAGAACTTGCTTTACCGGATTATCTATCAGATGTTGTAGATACAGGTATTCAGCAAGGAGGAATAGAAAATGCTGTGCCTTTAGCGATACGTCAAACAGAGATGGAGAGATTATTCATCTTTATGAGCGATGAAAATGAGACTTTAGTTCTACAGGATTATACACTTATTGATGAAAACTCAACAGATTATGATACGAATCTGGAGAAGTATCCAGCACTAATCAATGGATCAATTTACGTTCTAAATGAGGAAAGAATTACAGCAATAGATGATCTAAATATAATTTTTAAAAAGCCTGTTGTAGCTGTTTTTAGCTTGGAACGTTTATTATCAAGCCCAGAAAATGCAACAGTATTCTTTGAACAAATGGGAATTCCCGTTCCACCAGTTCCACCAGAACAATTAGTGGATGTATTCTTTGGAATGCTTCTATTCTTCCCTCCTGAAAATATTACAGTAATAACTGATATGATTACAGCAAATTTTGAAGCAATTGGAGCAACGATGTTAGATCAAGTGTCTGTTGCAGCTGTAAGATTTGAATATGAAGTAATTGGGTTTGATACAGATGCCATACAAATTTTGTTCATTCTTAAAGCTGGAGGTTTAATGCTTCTAATGACTCTCTTAGCTGTTATCTGTACAATTGCAGTTAGTTATCTAGCTTCAAGAACTGCAGCTGGAATAGCTAGAGATTTACGTAGTGACGTTTTTAGAAAAATTGGTAGTTTCTCAGGATCTGAATTTGATACATTTTCTACAGCATCACTAATATATTTTTCAACTGAATTATCACTCATTCCCCATTCAATCATTTGTGAATTCAGTATTTC
>JAGXNV010000272.1 GCA_019894795.1 Candidatus Heimdallarchaeota archaeon
TCTGCTATGTTTGTCTCATCTATATAGACTGACCCCCCACTTGGTTTCAGTATACCTGATAAGATTTTCACTAATGTGCTTTTACCTGCACCTGATGGTCCAATAATCGAAGCTACTTCACCTTCTTTTATGAATAGATCCAGCCCTCTAAGCGCTGAAACCTTCAAATCTGTAACAGGGTCATGGTACACCTTAATTAGATCTTTACATATTATCATTTTTCGCTACTCCATTATTGTTGGGGCATATTTTCCAAATTCTCTTCTCAGAAACAGATTCATGAATAAGTATATCATCAACGGTATTCCTACTAACAATATCACCATCATAAACCATGGGTAGTTTACATACATTTCATATGGTGCTGCCCCATAGCTCAGTTGCACTAAAGTTGGCCGCACCACTAATAGCCCTAGCACTGATCCAATTATCATTGACGGTAATATCGCCGCAATCAACGTCTGTATTGATGACATATTTATTATCGCTGGAACGTTTATTCCCATTTTCTTCATAATGTCGTGTTTTACTACTCTTCTTTCTAGAATTTTTATTGATGTTGTAAAGCTTGAGAATACTAGTACCACTGATGCTACAAACAGTGACAGTATCATTTCTATTATGAAGATACTGTATAGAGGAGTCTTCAGCGTATCTTTAATATCTTCAACAGTTTTTACAACTTGCCCTCCTGTATGTGGAAAAATATCTCTTTTCACACTTTCGGCTCTATTCACATCATACAGTTTGATATATAGGTCGTCAAAGGTTTTCAACCTTGTAAGTATGATATCATCAATCGCATCAAATGCTTCATTTGACATAATTATCATTGTTCTCTTTTCTGTTGCTTCCTGTTCATCATAATATACTGGAAACAAATCAAAGTACTCTAATATTTCCAATTGATAAACTAAGCTTGTATTTCCTATAAAAGCACTAAACGATAAGGAATCACCGATTTCTCTGTTGAATACTTGTTGTACAGAACTTGAAGTTATACAAGTGGTATTTGATAATAATTTCATCTTCGACCATGCAAGATCTGATACTGTTTGAGGTGGTCGTTGTATTATATCTGTGAACTCCGTCGTATTTACTACTACAATTCGAGTGTTCAAGTATGATCCAGAGTATAACGTATATACCCTGACATTTGTTACAAATCTTACTTCATCCATTGCAGTTATCTGTTCTTCATTGATACCTGTTATTTTATTCCAGCTTTCTACTTTGACATCTGCTCCATTTATGAAGTAAGCTTGCTCTGTTAACGTTGTTTCTTTTGAATAGGGGACAATTAGCGCTGGTACTAGAATGCAGACTATTAGCAAGAATATCAGTGTTATATTCTCAAAATACTTTATGTCTTTGCTAATCTCAGAGAAAAGGAAACTTGTTTTTGACTTTCTTCCTTTCCACATCACGTACCCTATTCCTTTCCATATCATTGATAGAATCTTAATAATGAATGGCAATCCTCCTAGAAGTATGAAAATTGCTCCTATGATAGTTAAATATAGATATACAACGAAATTCTCTACTTGCGTCTCATAATATGCTAAAAATGCTTGATTGTAAAAGTACATGAATAGAGCAATTCCTATCATTAGGAAGAACAAATCTCTCCATGAAATAGCTCTAACTATCTTCATAAATGTGCTTGGTGCTTTTTCTACACTTCTCTTTCTTCTTATAATCATTAATATTCTTGGAACGGAAATAATAAACAGAAACGCAAATACTATCGCTAATTCAACAGGTACATTACCAATTACTAGGCGTGTATCTTGGTTTCTAAATGTTATAAACCCGTTTACTTTAATCAAGGGTATTGCCGTCAGGACAGCGATTCCAAAACTAATCAGACTTGCTATAATGATTTCAAAGAAACGTATTGAGAGATAGATAGACGTAATTTGTTTATTTGGAATTCCACGATTTCTTAAGATTTCAATTTCGCTTTCATAGCTTGAAGAAAATAGTTCTGATGATTCAAACACCATAAAGATTGAAAGTAGTATTGCAGGAATTGCAAAAATCAATAATCTAGCCATGTTATTTAAATAATAAATGTTGAATTCCTCAAAAAACTCCTTGATTTCTGAGGTATAAACTCCTTGTGCATTCTCTTCGCCTATTGAGATAGCAGATAAAGTATCAAAGCTAAAAGTAAAAATTTTCCCTTCTAAATCAAGTTGTTCCGTTGCAAGAGCTGCTCGTTCATCTATACTGAAATCATTAAAATTGTATTCAAATTGGTAATAACCACGAACGATATTTAATCCTAGTTTTGTATCATTCTTATTAAAGAAATCAAAGAACAGACTTTCTTTTGTTAGAATTTCTTTTTCTTCAACAATCGAATAGATGTCATTTGGAAGATCTAAATATGTACAGATTTTTCTTAGTTGAGCCACATTCAAAGGGCTGTAGAAACCTACTATTGTTGCGTCTATCATATAATCAAAATTTCCCCCCACATAATTAGTCGATGCAATAACCTTCAATGTGTCATTAATTTGTACTTGTTGATATCTCGAAATATCTTGTGCAAGTCTGTAACTTATGATCACTTCACTCTTGTTTTCAGGTACTCTACCTTCATAAATTAACGTACTCATAAATTCATCAGAATCATCAGGTAGACCAACAAAGTCATAAGTATCATAGGGATTTACGTAGAATTGACCTTCAGCGATTTGGTGATATACTCTCGTTAATGTGGAATATGCTGATATTACTTGATCCACATATTTTTGCACAATCATTCCACTATAAATATCTGTAATTTCTTGTTTTGCGGAATTCACATAGTTTTCTTCTATTGTAAAATTATCGACCCCATTTGAAACAAATGAAGTTATTACTCTTGCTGACATATCAGAATTAGAAAGCATTGAATGTGTATTATAGTAAGCATTAATCATAGCAGATTCTTCAGATTGAGCTATAATGATTGCTGAACTCAGCAGGTAACCTGTTATTATAAAACCTGCTAGGGTTAGAAAAGTTCGTTTTTTATTTGATGTCCAGATTGTAACGACAACATTTGTTACATTTCTGATATACCTGCCTACATTCTTGAAGAACAGGATAAATTTCGTGTGCTCACCAACTTGAGTATCCGTAAGAAAAACTGATAACTTTTCTCTGTTTCTCCTTATGTAAATCACAAAGAGAGAAATTATGATTGCCAATACAACTCCAATGATGACTAGAACATACCACTGAGTTGTGAAAAATTCAACCCAAGGATTAA
>JAGXNV010000273.1 GCA_019894795.1 Candidatus Heimdallarchaeota archaeon
TACTTTTGCTAAGATTTCTTTCTTCTGCCATAATACTCTCACCATAAATAAGTACAAATACAAAAAAAGGTTTTCCTTTATCTATGTAATAACAGATAATTTAGGTATTCTACTTCTCCTTGTTAAATTTAACAATATAAGGCCTTAGTACTTCAAACATTTTGTTTATTTCAGATTCTGTAAGCATTTTAGGCTCTTTTTGTAGAAGATCCTTTAGTTCTTCTGGAGAAGGGGGTAAAATATTTGCAATTGTAAATGCAGAAAGTTCAGTCAACTCAAATTCCTTCAGAAGTTTTGCGAGAATCTCTCGAGATTCTTCAGGTTCTATTCTTGCATTTTGCATTGCGTGCTCATAAGCAACTCTTTGCCAATATGATAGTTCAGCTTCTTCACTTCGTTGTTGTAGAATTCTCATAGCTTCTGAAATTGTTAGTGGTTTTTTATCTAGAACGTCTCTTGGCATTAATATCACATCAATTATTCAGTTGTATGGATAACAGAACGACTTAATCTTAAATGTTCTTTTCTTGCGGTGATTTGTTTCATTGCTTGACCTTGCTTAATTAACACCACATAGGCCTTGCCTTGCTTTCTTAGAACCCTTCCTGTTTTTCCATGAAATCTTCTATGAGGCATTCCCTTGTGTTCTGCAGAGTCTAATATAACATCAACAACGTCTCCTTCGCTAAAATCGCTTAACAAGTAATCTAATGGACGCATACCGCGTTCTCTAACATTCTTTCGTAGAAGATGTCGTGTTCCGTGCCGGTAACCGCTGGATTTACGCATAATCAAACACCAATTTTATAGTATTTTCTAATTGAGCAAAATCCCTCTGTGCAACTTTTAATCTTTTCGTTATCCGTTTTAGTTATCGAACTTAGAAAATCTCCCAGTTTTGCTTTTAGGTTTATTAGGTTAAACACATTTTTGAGATAGTTCTTATTCTTCTTGGATGTAAGGGATTTCCATAATTTCTATTACGTCAAGTTCTTTACAAACAGCTGAATTCATAGTAATCTCCGAAATACTTGGTTTTGTTCTTCCTTCATCACCTGAAATTAACTCTTTTACATAACAGCCACCGTCACATCTCACCAACATCTCTATTTCCATTGTATCTTTTCGAGTACACTCAATCGAATACACTTTCTTTTCGCGAATTTTATCTGCGCGTCTATGAGATACTCGATTGGGGGTTCTTTGCTGTAGTTCTTTATTATGGAATTCCTTCTCTATTTTTACCATATTTTCATCAGTTATAGGCTCTAAAAACGAAACTAGTGCTCTGTATTTTTTGACTGCTCTCTCTGCACTTTGTTTCACATGAACAACTTCTTTATGTGTTGACCAGCGTAATTCTAGAACCTCAACTTTGTTTTGTGTAAAATCGTTTATCTTCTTTTCCAAGTCTCTTAGGCTAAGAGAGCGTATGCGTGGGTTTACTATTTCAAAAACAAAAGGTCTCCCTGTCCCCAACATTAGCGCATCAATATCTTCTCTTCCTCCTCCATGTAAAGTAATTTTTTCAGCTTTAGCTAACTCAATTGCTTTTACTTCAATCAGCTCTTCAACTGATTCAAGGTGTTTTTTTCCAGTGTTATTACATTCATCACATCCCTTCCCTTTGCATCTCCTACATGGCCACCTTGTTTGAGGTATTGTTCTAAGGAATTTTCTATATTTTCCATAAATGTAGAGTGATTTAATTCTCATATTGATGTTCTGGGTAAATGGATCAATTTCAATAACAATTTCCGGTGATTTAAAATCAGTTGTAATAGGTAATTTTTCAGACAATTTCTTTCCAACATTTCTATTAAATTCTTGCTTAAGTAATTCTGTCTGCGTAACATCATGTTGTTTCTTCAGTTCCGTTTCCCTTTCAAGAATCGATTTTGGAATTAATGTTCCTATTAGAATTGTATAAAACTCATATCCTTCAGTGTGAGGTATGATTAAATCTGCTAGTTCTTCTACCATTTCGAGTGAATCTTCGCAAATATAACACTTCATTGTTTCCTCTGCTTGAATCTCTTTTTTTACTAGATATTTTTTAGCTAAATCTGAACCAGAACGTGATAAACATTGCAAAATCTGGATTTGGTCATCAACTAGAGTTGTGGAGACGTCCATTACAAGAAAATCTTTTATAGTTTTTCCTCTGCTTAAGTTAGTAGTTCCTGTGGCTAAATTTGAAAATTGTCTCCCTAAACAATAATCGCATAGTGGGTAATATTGTAATAATTTTAGTGCTTTTTCTTGTAACATCATTTTTCTTTCATTTCCAAATCGTAATTTGTTAATATAACTTGTTCATCTAAATCAATGGGGCCTAATGATACAATTTCGTATCTATCTGGTAGATTGATGTTATCAAATCCAAATAAAAAGACATTTGCATTAGTTATTTTCTTTTGGTGATTAAAACTAATTTCATCGGTCCTGATTACCTTTAAGCACATATCCTCTAAATGTTTCTCAATAACCCATTCAAAAGATGCTTCTACAATATTCAAACCCGGGGTTAGTTTTCCAGATTTTGAAGTAGGGTCGATAATATGATTGATAGCTCTCAGTAGAAGATGAGCTGCTGAAAAGAAACTTGGTCCTAAATAACGTAGTCTCTTCCCATCAAATATCACAACATATTGGTTTGTTTTGTAAGATGTACAATAATACAAAAACAGCGATTTACGAAACTCATTTGAGAGAAAGAAAGCATCAGATATTGATTTGATAAATAGTCCTTCCTCGCCCAAAGAGTTTTCTGAAGTGTAAAGATTACTCTTTGTTAATGAGACAGGTGGAGCATTAAAAATAAAGAAATGAGAATGCATTATGGTATCACAAAAAAGTGTTTTTACATAATTCCAGGTGGTAATCCAGGAATTTGCATGCCTCCTCTTCGTCCTTTTCTCATGCGTTTAACAAGTGTTGTAACTGTCTTGTGTTGGTTAATTAATTCTTTCACTTCAGTGATTGTTCTACCACTTCCTTGTGCAACACGATGAATTCTTGAACTGCTAAGTTTAACTTTACCATCTAATTCATGAGCTGTCATTGACGACATTATTACTTTAAATCGTTTCATATTCTCCTTTGATAGATTTAACATATCGTCGTTAACATTTGCTCCTAAACCAGGTATCATGGACATCATCTTTTTCATTGATCCCATTGAACTGAAACTATCAAGCATCTCCATCATTTGTCGATAAGAAATTTTTCCACTTAACATACTCATTGC
>JAGXNV010000274.1 GCA_019894795.1 Candidatus Heimdallarchaeota archaeon
GAACATTGCAATTTAGTCTGGCGTGGACAGTGTATTAAGAGTAATAATGGGGGTGAATAATATGCAATGGAAAAAGACGAGCAAAAAGTGGTGTAAGAAATTAGGTATAATGCTTTCTTGGATTTATGATCCTGATAGACCAGAATATTTGATCAATGTATTAACCTATAGTCTAAAAGAAGACTTAATGGAAGCACAATTTGGTAAAGATTGTACAGACGCTGATGAAGAAGAATTTGACGTGTTATATGCTACAGTATCACTAGATTTAGCTAAAATTAATCCCACATATTGGGCAAGTCTTCTTAAAATGAAAGAGATTATCGAAACTGCTATGATAACCATCATTGGAAATTTGTGAAATCAGGTTCCGGGGAACATTTGTAACAATTCAGTAAAGGAGTTTATTAGAAAATCAGGTTTCTCAATTTCAAGTTTTGCTCTAGTGAATTTGCCAAGATCGCCTAAAATCCCAATTGTCTTTGTTCCTGCTGCTTTACCAGCTTTGATATCTTGTGGGAAATCACCAATCATTACACATGAAGAAGGGATCTTACCTAACTCTGTACATGCTAGTAACAAAGATTCTGGATATGGCTTGATTTTCTTGACCTTATTACGTGTAATAAACACTTCAATATTCTCAAACGAAGGCATATGTTCTTTGACCCTATTTACGGTATTATCACCTGCATTTGTAACGATAGCTAATTCATAACCACGTGAATAAAGAAGTTGCAAGATGTCATTCACGTCTTTGATTGGAACGATGTTTTTGAAAGCCATTGGGTCGGATCTAACATTTTTTAGAATTTTAACTACATCAAAGATGGATAAATCCAAGGCACGAGCAGAGCTCCACACCATTTGTAGTTTAAGTAATTTTTCTCTTCCTTGAGATGTTTCCATCACTTTTGTAATCATAGCGTCTAGAACTTCTTGTCGTCGCTGTTTATCAAAGTCTGGCTTAACCTTATCAAATGCTCTTATGAAGGGATTCCACCATCTTTCACCTAAATCAATTAGGGTTCCATCCATGTCAAATAGTAGTGTGTCCACCTCAGATATAGGAATCATTTCTAACCTTACCTAAGGTATGATTATAAGAATATTTTCAAACTGCTAAAACAGCATATAGCATCCCAGAAATCTTTTTAAGTTGTATTATTCTTTTTGCATCGATGCCTAACGAATCTGAAAATATAGAGCAAGTACAATTTAAAAACTGCATAGCAGATGAAAATTCAAATTGTATAGAATGTGAGCTAGATGGAAAATTAATCTGTGTGGTCAATAAGAAATTTGCGAATAAATTTCTAGTTGGAAACATCACCTATAGAATAGTAGCACTAGCTATATTTGTTTTTTCAGGATTATTAATAGGACACTGGTGGATGTTGATTTCTTACGCAACTATAATGCCTTTAACCTTTCTTGTAATTGAGCCACGATTGCTTTGTAGTCATTGCCCATTTTATGAAAAGGAAGGCAAATGCCTAAAATGTTGGGCTTTAAGGGGGATGCCTAAGCTTTGGAAATATAGACCTGGTCCAGCTACTAGAACAGAGAAAACTATAATGTTGATTTTCGGTATGTATATTGATATATTTCCATTTATTGGATCAATTTGGGGAATCATTGTCTTTGCGTTAGATGCATCTAATAACCTTATAGCAGGTATATTCTTAATACTTACAACTGTTCTCTTCTTAATTGTAGCAGCATACTTTAGTAAAGTGTTGTTAGGAAATGCTTGTAAAAAATGCACTAATTTCTCTTGCTCTATGAATAAAGTTCCCAAAGAGATTGTGGAGAAATTCTTGGAGAAAAATCCAACAATGAAAGAAGCTTGGATCAAAGCAGGCTGGAATAATTAATAAGTTCCAAATGATTACAGTAGTCTAGTGTTTTTTTATCCGAAACACTTTTCTTATTCAACTTCATTCTGAATTGTAAAACAATGAAAGTCTTCATACTAGTAGGGTTACAACTCAGCGGAAAATCATCACATGGTCATAGACTTCGAGAGGAAGAAGGGATTCCCATGTTAGAAACAGGTCACGCAGTATATCATGAGTTAAAGAAACAAAAATTAGTAGTCAATCACGAGAACACTACAAAGGTGATTGTAAGTTTATTAGCTCGAGAACCTACAGCATTTGCACAAACGATTCTTGATTCTGAAAAGGAAAAATATGAAGAGGCAGAGTGTCTTATTTTGAATGGGGTAAAATCACCCGAAGAAGTAAAATATACACAAGACCGTTTTGGAAGAGAAAATGTAACAGTATTTGGGTTTCATGCCAATCAAAAGACTAGGTTTAACAGGGTAGCAAATCCTGATAGGTTCAAAGTTTCTGGTCAGTTTCTTGAGAAAACACAAGAGGATCAAGATCTGGCAAAATGGGAAAATTTCAAGAGCAGAGATGTTAGAGAGATTGGTTTAGGGATAGGAAATGCTCTCGCTTTTGCAAATGAGATAATATGTACAGAGGACAAGTATTGGCCCTATAATTCTATTGAGAATTCATATAAACAGTTTCACAAGCATATTTTTGACAGATTGTGAGATTCTGCTTCGTAACATTATTTTTTGGGAGAACTTGGATAAGTTCCTATGGTCATTAAGACACGTTTTGTACTTGAAACTAGACCACTTTCTTTTTCAGGAAGTGTTTTGGCATCAAGCTGTGCTTCCCCTAATGCGATTAATTCATTTTTCAAGGTATAAATTGCAACCATATCTCCCGCTTTGAAATCCTCTGAATATTGTGTCACACCAGGTAAAGCTAATGGCGCGCCATGACAAATAGTATCTACTGCACTATCCTTGATTATAATCTTGGGTACATGCTGTACACCATATTCCATCGGTAGAATAATATTTCTCAGAGGATTTTCATCGTTTTCTTCTTTATGCCATGCATAAGCATCGTACAACTCTTGCAGAGTTGACAGAAAAGTATTTTCAACGAATGGTCCCGCACGTGTTCGTCTAAGTTCTTTCATATGAGCTCCACAACCCAAGCTTTGTCCGATATCATGACAATACTTTCTAACGTAGAATCCCGCTTGACAACTTACTCTGAAAAGAACTTCTCTCTTCTTAATATCAAGAATTTCTGAACTGTAAACAGTTCGAATCCTCAACACTCTTTTTACACTTGCTCTCAAAGGAGGTCTTTGATATAAATCACCCACATAGTCTCCGACGATAGATCTAATTTTTTGTTCATCAACATCAGCA
>JAGXNV010000275.1 GCA_019894795.1 Candidatus Heimdallarchaeota archaeon
GCTTTTAGGAGACTCAGAATATCCAGGTATGACTAATCCAGACGGCAGTTCAATACGCTGGTAGTAGAGACCATGACGCAGCTCAGCAATATCGGAATAAAAGATTAAATCCTGCCACCGCCGAAGCCAGTTCTCTTTTCTAACAAAGGTTATAATGAAAACAACACAAGAATTAAGACAAATTTGAAACTCATATGTTAAGTGATATGATTTTATAACGAGATATGAATAGAAAAGATTTAAATTGAATCTTGGCATAGATATTTGATGATATAAATGAGTGAAAATAAGGAAACACTAAAAGCAGAGATAGACTTGATTTTTGAAAGAGCAACTAAAAACACATGGAAATTTGAGGAAGTTATTCAACCGGGTATAGCTGCAGTAATGAACAGCCTCTATATTCAAAAATCTACATTTAAGAATCAACCAAATAGGATTAAGGTTACAATAGAGGTTATTGAATAATTTTGAATTAGAATTTAATAAAGGTTTACTGAAATTCACACTCTAACGTTACTTCTGAAGTAATAAAGAATGTATATTTATGTATGAATTTTCACATTTTTAGTTTATTTGCTTTTGAATAAGAAGAGGAATATTTAATAAAAATGTATAAATATTGTCAAGATAAAGATGATTTTTGAATCTGGATTAGAAAAAGGAGAGATTTTGAGTAATAAAGAAATTACAAATTTCTTCAAATGTAGCAATATGGGGGGTATGCGTCGCGCTCATGAAACAAATACTCTTTGATTTATTGATATAATAGTTTATTTTTTCCCCACCAGCTTAACCACTCTTTTCTGAGCTTCTGTCTATTTTCCTTTGACACTCCTTGCACAAAACTCCAAAAGGGGTTATCTAACATTCTTCTAAGCAAAACTATTTGTCCTGTATGTCCCATCACATGGAGAGACATAGATTTTATAATGTCGCAGAGTTTTCCTTTAGCTTGTTCATGGGGGAGTTCATCGAATTTTGTTGCATCAAGCTTCTCAAATATTTTAAATAATTTATCAGTGAGTTCTAGGTGAATATCTATCAGTTTTACAAATAGTAGACTATAATCTTTTACACTTTCTTTTGCTGAACCATAAATATAAAATTCTGATTCATCTTTTGTCAACAACTGTTCATTAGTATAGAGTGATAAAAACCTATCAAAGTTCAGCACACAATGACCAACGATCCAAGCGATAGTATTGACATTTTCTACAGCTTTATGATTTACAAATTCAGGTTTCAGTTCTTTCAAAGACATCAAGAAATTAATTTCCGCTATTTCTAATACAGAGATGAGTTGTTCTTTAATATTCATGCTTTTACCTCTAAAGCTCTAAGAATTCAGATTATTATTAATGTTTGCAGCTGCTTTAAGTTCGCAGGAGCATCAAGTTACTACATATAAGTGTCGGTGTTTTTCTTCTAACATGCAGAAATTCAAATTTTCATTAAAATGGAAAATTGTTATTCCCATTCTTTTAATCATAATTATTGTCCCTGTTACTTTGATAATTATCTTTCAACCTCTTAGGACTTCTAATACTATTAATCACACTTTAAATCCCGTAAAACTCTCTTCTATTCAACCTCAAGAACTCTTATGCGAAGATTTGCTTGTTGTTGACGATATGCTCTTAATCGGTGAATTAGGTCTTACTTTTATTAATATTAGCGATCCTCTTCATCCTACAGTTATCAATCGTTTTTATGATGGAGGAGGAGTACACACCATGCGCTTAAGCGGTAATCTTCTTTTTATAGCTGATATGTCCCACGGGATGGAGATTCTGAATATAAGTGACGTAAACAATATTGTTAAACTGACCAATATTCCCGTTTCTGAAGACACAGCGGGGATAGATATAACAGAGGATTTGGCTTATATCACTGCGCCTGAAGGATTGTTCATTTACAACATTTCTAATCCCTCTCATCCCCAAAGTGTTTCTACCTATGCTAGCTCCAAATCTTATTCTTACATCGAGGTGCATGATAACCTTGCTTTCATCAGCAATCCTAGCAATGTTGAAGTGTTGGATGTTTCCGATCCTACCAATCCAGTTAAGATTTCTACTATAGGTAGCTGGGGATTTATCAGGAATTTTCAGATAGTAGGAGATTTTCTGTTCGGAGCGAATATGCAAAGGGGGGTAGAAATCTATGACATCAGCAACATCAACAAACCTAAACTTCTAGGTCGTTTTCATGATGGGGGAAGTCCAGCTTACATCCATGTTATTGAAGACATTGCATTTGTGGCTGATTATGAAGATGGATTAGAAATAATAGATATAAGTGATAAAACTAAAATGGTGGAAATAGGAGAATTTCATGAAGAAGGAGAGTATATACGAGCAGTACAAGTAGTAGAAAATCTTGCGTATATCTTTGATACTTCAGGAGATGGATTGGAGATAATACAATTATGGTGAGACGCTTAATAATTACAATAACACAATTAAATTAGATTATTACTTCTATGTCATTGTAGCAACTGATGGCGTTACTAATAGTACTATCTCAAACTGTGAGTATGTACTTTATAGACTTCCTACACTTTTTGAATATCTCTTTCCAATAGGTCTCACAATAAGTTTAGCTTGCATCGTTACTCTTGCAGTTTTCCTAAGAAGGAAGAGTTCAACAATCTAGCTAGAAGAGCTAGTTTCTTTTTTTTTATTTTTAACTATAGAATTACTTGATTTGCTTATTCTTAAATATCTAATCATCTTTTTTTTATTAATGGACGATACTCCTCAGTCTAATCAAACTCTCTTATATCCTAAAATACACTCAAAATTCAAACACACTTGGATTGTAATCTTGATTCTTTATGTTGTTCTTGCTCTAATTAGAGGTTTTGGTGCTTTTGGTCCTGAAAACATCAGGATACTCATCATGGTTGGATTTCTGCTCATGTGGTTTTTACCTTTCTTGTTCTTTAGTAAGTATGGTCGAAAGAGTATTGGTCTAATAAAAATAGTCAAACCTCTATGGTTACTATGGGGATTTTTAATCGGTGGGATTGCTGCTTTACTAGTTCTTGGTATTGGTTACTTGTTTGTTCTTGCTGGGTTTGAACATTATTTTGTTACAATCGTCAACCAAGTTATTTCTCCTGAGATGAGAGAATTCTTACCTTTTTCTGCAGTGGTTCTCATGACCACCATCCCTTCAATCATTTTCAGTCCCATTGGTGAAGAGTTATTTTTCCGAGGGATGATTCATGAAGCTGCAAG
>JAGXNV010000276.1 GCA_019894795.1 Candidatus Heimdallarchaeota archaeon
GAATTGTACCGTCTCCACTTAGCACGAAGAAGTTAACTACAACCATTATTATAGCGATAAGAACGAACAAAATAGGTATTGAGTAGTATGCATCTAATCCGACTAATGGTCCAGCAAAATCTGCAATAAAACCAAAAAGTGGAGCAAAAATGAAAACAAGCATTGATTTAACTTGAGATTCAGCGCTTAACATTGTAGCTCGTTGCTCTTTTTTCATAATACCCCCAAGATAGTCTACACATAATGGTCTTCTAATATTTTCAAATATATAGATGAAGAGATAAAGGAAAATTACTACAATGGGAAGTTGAACTGAAATGAAAACAGCGTTTAGAAGTAAGATGCCTGCAAACAAATAGAAAAGTATATCCATTGATCGTTTTGCGCCTTTCAACCAGTTCTTGATTAAATATGCGTATCTAGATGATAAAGATGAAAGTAAGTAAAAAAGTGAATACATAACACCTAAAATAATGATTATTATATCATCTGAGGATAGATTAAATGAATTCGTGGTTAAGCCAAAGTTGACTATGATAATCAGAATATATATTTTTATGATAGGTTGAATATAATCCTTCAAACTCTTGTAGATGGCATCATAAGTAGCTGAAGAAAATACTCCTTTTCTTAATCTTCTATACTTAAATGCCAAAACCATGTCTTTGAATCCTTTAATCATTTCTTTCCAGAAATTTGTTTCACGAGGTTTATGTTCATTCATGTATTTTGGATAAGTTGCTATTAAAATAAAGTCACAGATATATGGTATGATTGCAATAATAAATACCCATTGAGCGGAGGGAAGGAAAAGTACAAGAAAGATGGATGTGACACCATTTATTGTTGATCCAATAAGAGACCAAGACCTAGTTCTACCATAAACAAATGCTTTATGTTGACTGTAGTTGTTCTTATCCATCCAAGCTAAAATCATAGCTTTGTGTGTTCCAGATCTAAAAGATTCTCCTAGTCCATACAATGCTGCTGCAATAAATAAAACAAAGAAGAAATTTAAAGATAAACTGAACCCAACAAAATATAGTACAAAAGAGGCAATGTAGAATAGAAAGCATAGGAGCAACTCATTCTTTTTACCAAATTTGTCTGCTAAAATTCCAGAAGGAATTTCAAACGCATAGGTAAACACTTCCTGTACAAGGAAAAGAGATCCAATAGTTAGAAGAGGAAATTCTATATCTCCAAGATAAGCAAGAAGCATAACAAGGAGATATGGTTCGAAGAATCTCAGATTTTTAAAGAACCCATAGAAACGAAACTTCCACATTAATGGGTCGGAAAGTATATTTTTCTGTAATATTCTAGTCTCATTAGAAGATTCAGTCAACTATAATCAAATATTATGCAAATTAATCGAATATATGTTTTGCTCATAATTCTTTGTTGTTAATAATTTTCTCAGAATCAGAAGATTCTGTGACATAGATAGTTACAGCTTCAGAAAGAGGGTTCATATCCCCTTCATTATATTCATCCGTTCTTCTTTCTATACAATTGTTGCAGAGTCCTGAAGGAATTATTATATTTGTGACAAGATCTTTTTTTTCACGACTAAGACATCTACCACAGAGAGGGTTGCCACAGTTAAAACAGCAATATTTTGCTTTAGCCCCACATTTCGAGCAAGTAGATTCGAAGAGAAGAACAATTCTAACCAAAAATTACCACTGAAAATTATCTTGTGAAATACTATTAAAACCTAACAAAAAGAAGCAACTAAATTGAATTTCTTTATGTTAAACTTCTTTTTGTTGTTGAATCAAGAAGCAAATGACTAAAGTAACCTAAACAGAAACCAAAAATTGGATATACAAAAAACAGGTGCTCATAAAGCGGTATAATTACTAAGGCCATGACAAATGAAGCGATAAAAGCTATAGCAAACACAAACCAAGAATGAAGAAATTTTCTATGATTTGGGTTGGTTGGTCTTTCTAAAAGATCTGGAAGTATTGCTCCTATAAATACGCAAACAAGTGAAGCTGCTAAAATAAGTGCCAGCATAAAGTAGTTGAAATCAGAACTGAAAGAATAATACATAATACCAACTAGGGGTAATCCAATAATCTCTCCAAATACTATATGGATAATTTTTCCGGGCAATAAATTCGCTCCTATTGACATAATACTGAGTTTTGTATTTAAACCAAAGTAAATATGGCGTCTTACATTTTGGTAAAAAAAGCTGGAAAATAATTCGATGGTAAAATGCTTTATCTGCTATGTCTCTCCATTTAGAGCGATTTCGCTCATTTTGAAGACATTAGGTGGCATCCCTGGTATGAGAAAATAGTATAATAAATTGCAAACTTTGCAATATGATTTTCTTTCACCTATTTTTACGAGAAATTTACCGCATTTTGAGCACTTCATTCAAACACCAGAAAAATTGTTCTTGACACCTTCAGATTAATTTTCTGTCATTTCATATTAAAAAATTGCTATTTTTTGACGCAATAGGGTTATAATATCAATTTTCTATGCCCTCATATATTTTCTGCAATTTCTCTACTGCATCTTTAGTATATTCTTTGTAATCCCAAGAATCATCTTCTTCAAATTCGAACTCTGAAATCTCTCCCCCAAATAAGTAGTAAATCACATCAATTAGTTCTTCTTCATTGATATTTTCTTTTTTCATTTCAGCATTTATTTTTCGTTTCAGTTTAGCTAAATTAGCGAAAAACTCTGAAGTTATTAATGCCACATCAATCATATGTCTAGGTTTAAACACTTTAAGGTCCATGGATAGCAAAGTGTGAGAACCAAAGGGATACTTGAGATTCTTAGGCTTTAATCCTTTAGCTAGTGCATTTTCAGATCTTTCAAAGCTATTAAGAATGAAATTTTCTATGTTATGAAAATATGAAAGAGATCTTCTTGCTTTCTTCCACATAGATCCTAAATCAGGTTGTCCTAACATTCTAAGCATCATCAATTTAGAGAGTTCTTCAGTGGTTAATTTAGATGTACGCTCAAAAATTGTAGGGATTTCCTCTTCATAAATTGTATCAGGTTCCTTCGGGTATTTTTTTTCTGTTAGTTTTTCCTCATTTTTCTCCCATAAACTTCCCAAAACTCTTATAAATACAAATCTTCATTTATTTTCATAATTATCAGCCTCTTTTTCTATTATTATCTTTTTTACATCCTTTTTTTTTTATTTTCCATAATATCACCAATTTTTCTTTTTTTTATGTTAAAC
>JAGXNV010000277.1 GCA_019894795.1 Candidatus Heimdallarchaeota archaeon
GTTGACTGGATCAAACTCAAGGAAACAGCCAAAAAAGGTATTCATTTCTTGGATAATGTTATTGATGCTGGTGTCTACCCTGCGCAAGAGATCAGTGAGATGGCAAAAAAAACTAGAAGGATTGGCTTAGGTGTGCTAGGATTTGCTGATATGCTCTATCAATTAGGATTACCATATTCAAGTCAGGAAGCAAGAGATTTGGCTAAAGAAATTATGCGTGTTATTGACGAAGAAGGATGGAAGATGTCTGAAGAACTGGCTAAAGAAAGAGGTGCATTTCCTGGTTGGGAAGGAAGTGATTTTAACCAAGAAGTGAGAAACTGTGCTATTACTGCTATTGCTCCCACTGGAACCCTTAGTATGGTAGCAGAGTCCTCAGGTGGATGTGAACCTCATTATGCATTGGCCTATGTTAAGAATAGCCATTCATAAAATCAGCAATTCACGTATGTGAACAGGTACTTTAAAAAGATGGCTAGAGATAAAGGTTTTTATAGCCAAGAATTAATGAATAAAATTGCTGAACAAGGCACGCTCAATGGTTTGTCAGAAGTTCCAGACGACGTGAAAAAAATATTTGAGGTTTCTTTCAACATATCTGCGGAAGATCACATTCTAATGCAAGCTGCATTTCAGAATCATGTAAGTAATTCTGTGTCAAAAACAATCAATTTTCCAAATTCTGCGACTGTGGATGAGGTACAAAGTGGATATATGCTGGCCTGGAAAACAGGTTGCAAGGGATGCACTGTATATAGAGATGGTTCTAGAGAAAATCAGGTGTTGAGTATTAAAGCAACAAAACCTGTGGCAGAGGATGAAACAGCTGAATGCACTTGGTGCTGATTAACAACTTTTAAAAATAACAGTAACTTTTGTAGGTTGGGGGAGATGGGAATTTCTAAGATTAGAAAAAGAGATGGTATTACAGTTAAATTTAGATCCAGAAAGATTGAACATGCTATAGAAAAAGCTATGTTTGCTGTGGGCATGGACAACGAAGAGTTGTTAGAGAAACTTACAGAGAAAGTTATTGCAAAGCTAAATATGAACCCGGCTGATTACATTCCATCAGTCGAAGAGATACAAGATGCTGTTGAAACAGTCCTAATAAGTGAAGGTCATGCTAGAATAGCTAAAGCGTATATACTGTACAGGCAAAAAAGAGCAGAGATAAGGAAGCTTAAGCAAAATCTGCTGGGAAGAATAGATGATTCTAAATTAAATGTTAATGGCTTGCTTATTGCAAAATCCAGATATTTACTGAAAGACAAAGAGGGTAATATAATTGAAACCCCAAAAGGTATGTTTCGGAGAGTTGCTAAAGCCGTTGCAAAAGCTGAAATCCCTTATAATAAACCTAAGGAATTCATTGAGCAGCTTGAAGAAGAGTTCTTTGAAAGCCTAACGTCTCTTGAACTAGTGCCAAGTGGCAGAATATTGGCGAATGCTGGTACTAAGAATAGTATGTTGTACAGCAGCTTTGTAATACCAATCGAAGATAATATGAAAAGTATTTTCAGAGCACTTTATGATAAAGCATTGATTCAAAGGCTGGGAGGAGGTACTGGCTTTTCATTTTCAAGGTTGAGACCTAAAGGCAGAAGATTAACCTCGACAACGAGCATTGCATCTGGGCCAATAGCTTTTATAAAACTGTTTGATCATGCATCAGATCTTACACTACAAGTTGGGAACAGAAAATCTGCCAACATGGGCTCCTTGTGTATTGAACATCCTGATATTATAGAGTTTGTAACAATGAAAGAAAGAAAGGAAGTCAGCAACTTTAATATTTCTGTGGAAATTACTGATGAGTTTATGGACGCAGTTAAGAATCAAGCAAATTACAAACTGAGAGATCCACAAACAGGGGAAGTAGTGGATGAGATGGATGCTAATAATATATTCCATTTATTAGTCACTATGGCGTGGAAGACAGGCGATCCAGGTGTGTTGTTTATTGATAGAATAAATGAATCAAATCCCTTACCAAGTCTAGGCAAAATAGAGACAACAGATCCATGTGGAGACCAACTGTTATTACCTTATGATGCAGGAAGTCTAGCAGCTTTAAATTTATCCAGGTTTGTTCGCAATAAGAAAATTAAATGGAAACATCTTGAAGGAATCACCAAATTAGCTGTCCGGTTTCTTGACAATGTTGTTGACATCAGCAAATTTCCAGTGAAAAAAAATGAAGAAATGGTCAAAAACACAAGAAGAATAGGTTTAGGTGTGTTGGGATTTGCAGACATGCTCTACAAACTTGGAATCCCATATGATACAGAAAAGGCAATTGAAACAGCAGAGAAGGTGATGAAATTTATTTCATCCGTTGTTTTGGAAACCTCAAAGGAACTTGCTGAAGAAAAAAGTGTATTCCCTTTATGGCAGCAGAGCATATACAATGGAAAAATCAAATTGAGAAACTGTTCATTACTAGCTATTGCACCCTCTGGTTCAAGAAGTATTTTAGTTGATACGTCTCCCGGAATAGAACCAAATTTCGCACTAGGCTATGTAAGAAAAGTTATGGGTAGCATAGAAATTCTGCAAGTAAACAAAGTACTTGAAACTGTTCTTAAAGAGTTAGGATTGTACTCAGAAGACTTAATAAGAGAGATAATAGCCAAAGGTTCCTTGCAGCATATAAAAGAGATTCCTGAATCTGTAAAAAAATTATTTGTTACTGCTCATGAAATTGGTCCAGAATGGCATATTAAGATGCAAGCTGCTTTTCAAAAATACGTAGACAATGCAATTTCTAAAACAATTAATTTCCCAAAAAGTGCGGCAATTGAAGATATCAAAAAAACCTTCCTCTTAGCATATGAGCTTGGTTGTCGAGGTGTTACTGTTTATCGCCACGGTAGTTTACAAGAAGAGGTGATAAGCTTTGGTAGCTAAAATTTACACAAGAAAGGGTGATGAAGGAAATACTTCTTTGTGTGGAGGCTCAAGAACTGGTAAAGATGCTTTGAGAGTAGACGCTTATGGTACAGTAGATGAATTAATGTCATTTATTGGTCTTTGTATTGTTAAATTGGACCAAGACGAAGTAAAAGATCATCTATTGATTATTCAGAACGACTTGCACACTGTTGGCTCTAATCTAGCTTATCCTGGCAATTTATCCCAATCACAAATTAATGGTGAAAGTATTGCTACCAAAATTCCCCATGTTACAGAAAAAATGATAAATAGGCTGGAG
>JAGXNV010000278.1 GCA_019894795.1 Candidatus Heimdallarchaeota archaeon
CTGATATACCGGTTATTTGTGATAATTCTTTACTTGTTGTTAGAAAAACATCCCATAAAGTGTTGATTCCTTGACTATGCAGAGAGAAAGAACCTTGTGGAAAGTCTTTAATCATCTCTGTCATAAAATATGCAGGGGTTTCAAGTAAACGTCTAATACGGGAAGTATGCTGTAGATTAAGTTTACTAGTATTAGCTATGATTTCTTCAGGAGTTTTAAGATGAGCTACAGTTGAATAGCCAGCTTTGATTAAATCGTTACGCAAGTTATCATCAATGAGACTTAGTTTAGCAATTGGGTAATATTCTTTAGATATAGTTAGTTGTAGATCTTGATAACTAGCCTTAGATATAATAGCTCTGAGAGCTTTTTGTTGAGCTTCTGTAAGTTTGCCTTTGAATCTATCAAATATATTTGCAGGAATTAATAGATCAATAACTTGGATAAATCCTTCATTTTCTAACTTGACTACTAAATTAGTATTGGGTGAAAGCATAGTTACAGGAACTCGCATCACTGACAAAATTTTCTCTATTTCTATTGTATGTTCTTCCTCTTTTAGAGATTCGAAGAAATTTATCAAAGGTCCGAATGTTCTGATGTTTTGATTACGTAGAAAAGCTAGTATATCAGATTCATTAAAGAACTTTGAAAATCTATTTCTTTCTTTTGTTTCGATTTCTTCAATATTTATAGAAGTAACAGATTTTATCACAGATTGACAGAGACTCAAATCATCTACTTTCTCTGTGTTATTGCAATAATAGACCAACTCATAAACGTTATTAATTTTTAGTTTTAGCAATCTTTCTTGTATTTTGGATGAAGATAAATACGAAGAAAGAGAGAGAGTGTTGATCGTGGATATCTGTCTAACTTTCTCTGAAAGAATCCAAGCTTTAGATTTCTTACTGGTTGATTTCCTGTTAAAAACTAGAGCTTCTTCAAAAGAGTAGATAGCTTCTTTCTTAAGCTGATTTATTTCATATGCTGTAAGAAATTCTTTAGGAATAGAAGTCAACTTGGAATCTAGGTCCTTCAAAAGAGATAATGTGAGACTTCTAACATGTCTTTGTACTGAATTATTTTCAATGTCTTGATTGAGTTTTTCCTTTGAGAGCATGAGCAAATCTTTGATATCATTATAAGGCAATTTAGCAACATTAGACACATTATCCAAATTAGGTCCAGCTAGAAGGATAGGTGATCGATTAAGGTATTGAACTAGATTGTTAAAGGAATGAGATAACTTCTCTGGAAAAGATTCTACAATCTTTGTAAACACTTTAGGTTGATATTTTTCAATTAATAGCAGGTATTCGATTGGTGTCTGAAGTAGATTGCTTGTCTCCTTGCCAGTATCAATTTCCAAAATTTTGGATAAACATGTGCCTCTAGATAATAATGCTGAAGATATATTTTGAATAGAATCTTTTTGATTTTTACTGAGAGAGAGAGTATCAAAATAGGATCCAAGTATAACAAAATCCTTCAATAATATTGTTTCATCAAGTCCATCATCTAATTGTTTGACATCAAATTGGGAGTAGAACTCAATCTTATCTTGTACTGAAACACTGAGTTTTGTAATTTTAGTATCATAATCAAATAACTGTGTATAATTAGATATTCCATTAGCACTTAATTCAGCAACGTCTGTACTGGTAAAAATCTTATTTTCTTTGATTCTCGGAGGAAAAATTATGTCCGTTGGTCCAAGATTATTTTGTAATTTAACTGCTTCTTCCTTGCTTGATGATAATATCTTTGCTAATTCATTATCTGATAAAATAAAGAATTCTTCCAATGTACTTATTGAGGAAAGTAAGCGTTTCCATCCTTTAAGTGTAATTTTGGATGGTTTTAATAGAGAGATTGGTGTTTTAAGAATTTTTTCAACTTTCCTCTCAATAGGTTTTAGAATTCTACTATCTTCAGACTTGATAGCGAGGATGACTTCATCAATTGTAGTAAAGTTAGTTGTGAGTTGTAGCTTTAGGTTAGCGTCAAAAATTTTCATATTTTTTATTTGAACACGTTTCTTACAGTCATTTTCAATAGTTTTTGCATTAATAGTACTAAGGATTTCAAGAATCTTCTTCTTCAATTTAACAGGAGTAAATGTAGCCCAATAGCCTGCTGGTTTGGTAATTAAATCTCCAATGGAGAAGATATTACTCCGCTGTAGGTCTTTTATTTCATCATGATTTAATTTCAGAGAGATAGAAAGTGGATAATTAATTAGTTGTAAAATCTCATAACCTTTCATACTTAGATTTTCATAATTTTGGTAAAGGGTAACTATGAGATCATTGATTGTGCTAGATTTCTCAAATATTACACTACTCTTATACAAGTCTTTAAATTCAATTTCTTTCAAAAAGGATAGAGTTGTTATATATCCTGCTTGTATTTTTGGTTTGTTTGTAGAATAAAATGTCAGAAATTCTACTAATTCATCCATTTTTTCAATATGTGTTAAAATCATAAGATCTTTTACGGTGAAAATATTTTTCATGAAATATTGTTCAACAATTGTAGAGTATACTCTAGTAGTGATTCCAGGATAGAATAAGATGTTTGTATCTAATAGAGCATTGATTTTTGACTTAATTTTCTGGATTTTTGGTTTTGATACAAACCATTCAAAAATAGTGTTTTCGTTTAAATCAGCTAAACTATAAACACCGATTGATTTTAAGAATATCTTGTCAGTAGCATTTAGATAGAATGCATCGTGTAAATGTTCTTTTTCCATTGATTTAATTTTAGATGTTATGATATCAATTTTAAGATTTTCAACAATTTCATCTATAGCATTCTTGCTTAATTTAGACTTTACTGATATTGTCTTTGAAGTGTTTAAGAGTAAGTCTGCGATTGTGGTAAATCCGGATTTCTTTAATCGAGAAACTAGTTTATCATCAAGATCTAAAAACCGTATATTTGCTAATAATGAAGGTAGAAGTTTAGAGGAAAGACCTGGATCTTCTTTTATTTGCTGAGAAAGAATCAAAGATCTTAAGGAAGGAATTCTCATAGATTTTAACATGATCTCTGTAGGAGTTAAAGGTTCAAGGAATTCAGTTTCCTCAATTAATTTTATGCTTTCTATTGAATCTTCTAAATCTGTTTTCACAGATTTTGGAAGTTCGTTCCAATAAATCAGACAACTAATGAT
>JAGXNV010000279.1 GCA_019894795.1 Candidatus Heimdallarchaeota archaeon
ATAAAACAATAATCTTATGGCGGTAGTTGTTCACGTATTCAATTCAGACGCAAGATTCAATCAGTATCTTTCCTATCTCGATCAGGAAGCATTGAGTGGCTCTATTATTCGCTATATGGTAAAGGGTTGGAAACACTAGAGAATTCTGTTTTTGATTCATTAGTCCTGACTGGTCCGTTAAATTGTTTACCATACAAAATTTCTCAAGCAATTCTCAAACCTATTTATCTAGAAAATCACACGCCTTTTTTAGTATTTGATGTTGATATATCAGCAGTTTCACCAAACACTAGACGATTGATTAACGCAAATATCGAACAAATAAAGAGAAGACGGAAGTAGAGAGCTTACGATATATTCTGAAAATAAGAAAATTATCAAGGTTTTACTAATAAATAATAGGAAGACCTTAAAAATATCCAGATTTGAATAGAAGTATCATGTCTAAACCAATCAATGCTTTCAAACATATTGAAATGCCTGAATTACTGTCCCTTGGACAAGGTATGCTCAAGTATCTACCAGAGATTGTAGATAAAGTTGCTTTAAGAGGGAAGGGTTTGCTCATTACAGATGCTTTTCTTAAAGATAAGTATGCCAAGGAAGTTGAAGCAATAATGGAAGCAGAAAAACGCGAGATTGTTGTCTCTGTTATTGAGGATAGTACACTTGCTGAAGTAGATAAACAGCTGCAATTGTTTAAGGAGATTGATGCTGGATATGCTATAGGTCTTGGTGGAGGAAGACCTATTGATGTTGCCAAACTTACTTCTTTCAAAGCAAATAAAAGGTTCATTTCAATTCCCACCATAGCTAGTCACGATGGTTTAGCTAGCTCAAGAGCTTCATTAAAAGGTGTAGACAAACAACATTCTGTAGAAGCCCGTCCACCGATAGCAGTTGTCGGTGATACTGACATTTTAGATAGTGCTCCTTATAGATTTACAGTAGCAGGATGTGGAGATGTGATAGCTAAAAAAACAGCTGTAAAGGATTGGTTACTAGCTCATAGATTGAAGAATGAGTTAATCTCACCTACTTCAATCTCTCTATCTGAAATGACTGTGAAACTTATCACAGAAAATGCAAGTTTGATAAGAAGTCAAGCTGAAGGATTCAGTAGAGTAGTTATGAATTGCTTGATTGCTAGTTCTTTAGCAATGTGCACAGCAGGTTCTTCTAGACCTGGAAGTGGATCTGAACATATGTTCAGTCATGCTCTAGATTCAATCGCAAAAACACCAGCCTTACATGGCGAACAAACAGCTTTTGGTACAATTATGATGGCTTATCTACACGATGGAATAGAAGGTTCTAATGATGTCAAAGATATAATGAAAATTTTAGGTCTTCCAACTACAGCAAAAGAACTAGGTGTATCTGCTGAAGAAGTCATTAAAGCCTTAGAAACCGCTCACACAATTAGAAAACGATTCACAATTCTAGGATCAGAAGGTTTGTCTCATGAAGCAGCTACAAATGTAGCTCTTAGAACTGGAGTGATAAACTAGAAAATTAGCCATATTATCCAATTAATAATGTCTTCAATAATAGTCTCATTAGTTTTGACACTCACATTACTATTTATATTTCTTCCAGAAAAGAGGGAAACTTCGGGATGATTATTTTTCTGGAGTATACTCTTTAGATGGTTCTACAGGTTCGGTAAACCCTTACTTCCTACTCAGCAATTCTCTTTAATTTCTTATTCCCTAAAACTTTTTATTTCCTTATCAACTTATAAATTCATGAAAAAGCGTTTTGTTTTTTATCTTGTTCTATTCATGCTTATTGTTTCATTGATAGTTCCTGCAGTATCGCAAACTACCTCTACACGAGTTGAAGTTGATTATGTATTCTGTAATGGGAAGATAATAACTATTGATGAACTAAATCCTTCATATGAAGCCATAGCCATTGATGATGGTTTAATTGTTGCTTTAGGAACTACTGATGAAATAATGGCTAATTACGAAATGAAAGATAGATCGGGGATGGACTTAGAAGGTAATAAAGCTATTATGCCTGGTATTATCGATGGGCATACTCATTATATGGCTTCTCTTTGGTGGATAGGTGATACTAGCAATATTTACGATTCTCAAGAAATTGCACTTGCAAACGGTTATACAACTTTGAATGAGAAGAGTGTAGATAGTGGTGAATTAGAATGGATGGAGGAAGCAGAAGCTAATAATCTTCTTCGTCTCAGAGTAAATGCTTTTCTTATTTACAATTATGCTTGGTTGGATAATAATACTCCAGTTCTTGTTACTCATTGGTCACCAACTCTTGCACCTATTACAGACCATGATAAAATGCTCAGAATTCCTGGAATGAAGATTTATGCAGATGGTGCCTTTGGTGCTAGAGGTTTCCCTGCAATGAGTACACCTTATACTCCCGAAATGATTGCTGATTGGGGAGTGATCAATCCTATGGGTGATTTATATTTCAACCAATCAACCTTAAATCCCATTGTTGATTCATTACACGATAGAGGTTTCAGTGTTGCTTTCCATTCAATGGGAGATCGATCTACTGAAACCGTCCTGAACGCAATTGAGTATGCACTCAATGGTTCTGATAATGACATAGCAAGACATCAAATTGAACATAATAGTTTCATTCGTGATGACTTGGTTACTAAAGCTAGTTCACTAAATACTATACATTCAGTCAGAGGATACTTTCCAACTTATTGGCAAGAAGACTATGTAAATATGTATGATGCTGAATGGGAGGAGTGGAATGTAAAAAGATACTCAATGCCTAGTCTGGGGATACACACTTACTTGGAAACAGATTTCTCTATGGCTAGATATGACGAAGATGACTGGTCAAGTTCAATGAATATTAAACCATTTCTTAATCTCTGGGGATTAGTTACTAAGAAAGCAATTGATGAAAATGGTACAGTTCATGAACCTATTCCTTGGTTATCCCAACATTTACTTACTGTTGAAGAAGGTCTAAAAATGATGACTCTAGAAGGTGCATATGCTGTTGGACAAGAGGATTATATCGGTTCTTTTGAAGTTGGAAAATATGCAGATTTAATCGTACTCAACAAAGATCCTCTAACAATCCATGAAGATGAACTTAGGACGATCTCAGTTATGCTTACCATGGTAGGTGGAAAAACTGAATATCAATGGCCAACACACGTTTATCC
>JAGXNV010000280.1 GCA_019894795.1 Candidatus Heimdallarchaeota archaeon
GAATTGTCTATGGAAGCACGGATTATTTGGCAATGGGTATCTGCGGATGAGTATCATTCAGCTTGGTGGGGAGATGCTGATGTCTTGCCAAATGGGAATAGATTAGGAACCTTTGGTACCTTAGATCATAGCGGATCAACTTCGATTGGTGCACGACTGGTTGAGGTATCAAGTGAAGGGGATATAGTCTGGGAGATGAGATATCCAAAAGATGGAGATATAGCCCATGGAGTGTATAGGATGGAGAGGATTGATTTTGCACCGATTGTAGAAATAAATGAAACTTACTGGATTAAATCAGGAGAAGAAGCAATTATTAATTGGGAAGCATTCTACAATTATCGTAACAAATATGAAGAATCTGGATCCTATTCGATATTGCTTGATGGGACTGAAATTGAAGCCAATTCAATTAATTTTGAAAGATATTGGCAACCTACTAAAAAAGCCTTAAATCTTGGTATACTGGATAATGGGAATTATAATTTAACATTAGTTGTTGAGGATGAGATCTCACATCAAAACACTCAATTTGTTAATTTAACAGTATCAAAATACCCTCCTGATGTGAATAAAACAGAAGGCTTCCCATTAATATCTGTTTTTCTTCCAATTGCTATAATGACAGTTTTAAGTATCAAAAAGAGATTTTTTAGAAGAAAAAGAAAAAGAAATTTTATTAGCTAGAAAAAGAAGAAAATTTGAGGTTTGTAAACCTCATTTCTGTTTATTGTTTTAGTTCATAATCCTTCAAGTCTTTTAGGAAGAATGCCAATACTGTAGCTATAGCAAACAATACAGCATAGATTATGAAATTATATTTGATTGCAGAAGCAGGGATAAACATCACTGCTGCAATCAACAAAATCCCACTTAATTGTCCACTCCACATGAGCCAACCATTTGAAGTTTCTTCTGGTACAGGATAAGTCATTTCAGCTCCTAAGGTAAACCCTATAGGTAAAGCTGATATCAGCATGAAACCAAAAAAGAATGCAATTACTAGTAATGGTACGAAATCATGAACAAAATAGAACAATATTGCAAAAACTGTACTAGCACCTACTGCTAATATTAAGAAAATCTTTCTTTTCCTGAATTTATCAGATAGAGTAGAAAGTACTATTGCGCCTATAATTCCACCCAATATCATTACACCACCAAGAATACCAATTGCATCTTCACCTAAACCTAACGAACTGGGAACATTCATATCTGCGAATAAAAGGTCAATTCCAGTGCTTAAAGCATTGAAGATACCTGCACCAAGTAGTACAAGTATAAACAAGAGCAGAAAATCTTTACGGAAAAGATCTCGAGTTCCTTTTATCCCTAATTCCATGGGTTTGTCACTATAAGCGTTTGGTGGACTATCAGGTTTGTCTTTTACAAATATCAAATAAAGAACCATGAAGAATAAAGCTCCACCTCCAAAGATATATAGAATTGTACCAATTCCTATACTTAAAAACATTCCAGGTAAAAACATTCCAAGTGCAGCACCTAGAAGAATGCCCACTGTACCAAGACTTACAGCTAAAGCTTTCTCATTTTCTGGAAACCAATTTATAGCTAGTTTTGTGAAGGAATTGAGCACAAAAGGTTGCCCTATTGCACACATTATCTGAAATGCAAAAACTACCCAGTAATTTGGAACAATAGCTCGTAAGAAACCAAAAACACCTGTTAGGATGACACCTATACCAGTTCCCCACTTAAGCCCAAATCTTTCTATTCCTTTACATGCAAAGTAGTTAACTGGAAGGTAAACAATCATGAACACCATTGATAGTAGCAAGATCAGGTTCACCTGAATATCAGATGGAACTGCAGTGTTAAACAAATATTCCGCAGCTTCTGTAGTAATTGGAGCAAATGTAATCCAAATCATCTGTGTTATAACTGCTATCAATATAAAAAATATAAGTACAACCCACCTGTAGGATGATACTTCGAATTTAACTTCAGATTCTACATTAGACATAGAGATTATTTTTCTATGCTTCCTTAAAAAGTTTAAGTGAAAGAAATAACTCAATCATGTTTGATGAAAGTTCCTTTCCTATACTCCTCAAAGGCGAGTCTAAGTTCTTTTTGAGTATTCATAACTATTGGTCCAGACCAGGCTACAGGCTCTTTTATAGGTTTTCCAGTTATCAGAAGCAAGCGCAGATCGGATTCAGCTGTTGCTATTTGTATCTCATCACCCTCTTCCAGCACAACTAGATGATGTTTTCCTACTTTCCTTTTCTTTTTTTCATCAAAGAATCCTTCGCCTTCGATAATGTAAGCGAAAGAATTATGTTCTTCCTTTATAGAGTGTTTGAAAGTTGTATTTGGTTGTAAAGTTATATCGAGGTATTCAGGTTCAGTAACAATGTTTTGTACAGGTCCTTTGATCCCGTTTACTTCTCCACAGATAATTTTAACATTGATTTTATCCCCTATTTGAACTTCAGGTATTTTTGATTTCTTTACCTCTTGATAACGAGGGTTCATCATTTTGTTTGATGAAGGTAGATTAGCCCATAGTTGGAATCCTGACATCAATCCCTTAGATTTTTCAGGCATCTCTTGATGTATGATACCACTACCAGCAGTCATCCATTGAACATCTCCTTCACCTATCACGCCTGCATTTCCTAAACTGTCTTCATGTTTAACTTTTCCATGAAGAACGTAGGTAATAGTTTCAATTCCTCGGTGTGGGTGCCAGGGAAAACCTGACATATAATCATCTGGATTATCTGAACCAAAATCATCCAAAAGCAGAAAAGGATCTAATTTTGGATGATCTCGACCAAAAGCTCTTCTAAGTCTAACTCCAGCGCCTTCCATTGTAGATTGACTTTCAATTATTTGGTATATTGTTCGTATTTTAGCCATTTTAATTACCTAAATAAGTAAGCTAAGGATGAGTACAATCTATAAAATGGTTGACAATTTACAAAAAACGATTAAAGCATTATATCGTCTACCCATTTCTAAAGAAAGTAAGTACTCATATTTTTGTAGTCTTGTTAGCATATTGTTTATTCCTCCATCTCCTGCTAAGATGCGGACATTTCCTGATACG
>JAGXNV010000281.1 GCA_019894795.1 Candidatus Heimdallarchaeota archaeon
CGGTTACCACTTACAACGCAAGGATGTGATGATGGATGTGATCTAACATTCCAGATTCCTGGCGTACTTAACGCGGGAGCATCTGCAAGTTTAGTTCTTACTGGAAGAATCAAATAAATTATATTTATTAAAATAATTCATTACCATGAAAATTTAGTACACCGTTTTCCTGACGAAGTTTACCATAAGATTGACTTATCAAGTTAAAATCTTCAGATAACCTGTTAAATTCTTTCTCTAGATTTTCTTCATTGGTTAAATCGTCAAGTTCAAGATTTTCAAGGTATTTATAATTTGAAAGAAAATGATCTACGACATTTTCGATATCCCTGATTTGTTCTGAAATTGTATCAGGAAGATGAATATTGAAAGTTTGCTTTTTCTTCATAATTTATCACCGATTTTAGTTAAAGATTCAAGCGCCCTACCTAGCTCTATTAACGCTAAATAATCATCTTCATATTCGATTTGCATTTTTTTCTGCACATTATTCTTCTTTTTAATTTCAACAATTTCATCAGACATTTTATTAATACGATTTTTAAGTGTTTTTGAGTTTAAATAGGTCAAAACTGTTTCCCAAGTTATATTATTAACATTTTCTGACCATTCATCAAAGAAAGACTCAATAATCAGAACGATATTTTCAGGATCAATTCTGTGTTTTTCAGATAACTTGAGAAGTTTCTGTTTCTGCTTGTAAGTCAGTTCGTACTTTATGTATTTTGTTTTTGATCTGGTCGGTATTTGAATCACCTAACAATGTTCTAGTTTTCTCTTTATGACATAGTTATCAACAGCTGATAGAGACATTACTTCAATAGTCTTAGCTAAAGTAACTTTCTCATTAAAGGAGGGATCTAATCCTGCTACACCAACAGCAGAAATTATTTCATATATTGCTAATTTTTCTTTTCCTTGATAATCTAAAGTTTGTTCATACTTAGCTTCAAATGAGAGTACAGAATGGATATAGTAGGGAACTTTCAATTCACCAGTAGTCTGCATGTATTTTACTTCTAGATTCTTTTTGTTGTAACCAGATATAATAATTTTATCTTCTCCTTTTCTAAGAATATTAAGACTTAAAGCCTCTGGAACATCGCTATTTGCTAGTTGTATTAACAATCTGTTTCCTGATAAAGGGATGTAATTATTAAAAACATGTAATTCATGTTTTTCTAAAGATCCAGAAATTCCAAGCAAGGGAGTTATGGAAATCAGATATTTTACCATACTTGAGGGTAACTCAAGATTATCAAACATAAACATCAATTGAAGGCACTATTTAAGAAATTTACCTTTGATTAGGTGTCTTGCATCCGAATAAGTTTTATTTATGCAAATATATACTACTTCATGCAAGAAATTACTTTCCAGGAATATTTGGAAAAAAGTGGACAAATGCTAGAAAAATATAGATTTAATCTCTTCAAATTAACAACTGTTAGAGACGAGATAGAGAAGAAGTTCTTCAATCCTGAAGAAATGGTCACATACTTTTATGCTAACAAGAGTGAATTCTACACCTGGCAAACTACACAAGACTCTATTGTAACATTAGATGATGCATATAGTGAGTTAGTCGGTAGTATGCTGGATGCATTGGGTGATAAAGAAGCTTACAAGTATTATCTGAAAGATCAAAGAATTCCTACACTCGTTATGATAGAGGACGAAGAAGAAACAAAAGAAGATCAAGAGAACACAGATGAGGACGAGGATATAGATAGTCTGTTAGAAGAGTTAAAATTCTAACTAGATTTTATTCTAGATAGAAGATCTGTTAAAATTCCAGCGGTAATACCCCAAATTTTGTAATTCTCAACTTCATAGTATATTCTCGTTTCTCCAGCAAATATACCGTGTTTTAATGTGCTAGTTTCTAATAACTTTGCAAGTGGAACAAAAAAGTGTTCAGCTACTTCTGCAGTGTTAATCTTGATTGATACATCATCAGAAATAATACCAACAAAGGGATGCACGTAGTGATGACTTAGTGTATCAGTAGGTTCTAGTTTACCAATAACCTCAATAGAACTGGACTTTATTCCTACTTCCTCAACTGTTTCCCTTAGAGCTGTGTTTAGTAGGTCTTTATCATCTTTCTCGAATCTTCCTCCAGGAAATGATATCTGTCCTTGATGATGTTTTACGAATTCTGTTCTTTTTGTGAAAAGTACTTTTTCTTCTTCCAGAAAAATAGGTATTAAAACAGCAGCAAGTCTAAGGTTATCTTTTGAATGATATTGTTTATCTATTGGATCGAGAACTGACTGTAGCTTGCGAATTAAATTCATTGTTTATCACATAATAAGATAATAAAAAGAAAATAAAGTTAGAAGGTTGCTCTCACTTCTTCATCGAGCTTGTTGACCTTTTCAACAATATTCTCAAGAAGACCTTCTAATTGTGCTTCCATTTTTTCAGCGTATTCTTTATCTTTACCAGAGATATAACCCAAGTTTATTTCGACATTATGAACAGCAGATTTCAAACCAGTAAGAGCGCATAAAGCTCCGACTGCAATATCACTTAAAGCATTTTTATTGCCTTTTGTGCCCATTTCAATAAGGTGATCAATTACTGCTCTACAAGCTTGACATGTTTCCATGGGAACTTCAGTAGCGACTTTATATTCTGCAAGAATTGTTGCTGAACGAGCAGCTTTTTCTTCTTCAGTTTCTTTAGGTAATTTAAATGCTTGAATTACTCCACTAAAAGCGTTAGCATCCAAATCAACCAAATCTGTAAGTCTATATCTTAAGGCCTCAGTTTCTATCAATTTCTCTTTAAAGAAATCTTGAACCTCTTCATAACCATCTTTTCCAATAGTTAGATTAGCAACCATTGAACCTAGGCCAGCTCCCATTGCCCCAGCTATAGCTGCTGCAGCTCCACCTCCTGGAGCAGGTGCGTCAGACGCTAGAACGTCTAAAAATTCTGTTATTTCCATATCGATTAATTTTTTTTCCATTTTATTCACTCTTGGAATTTATTCTTTTTTCTATAACCTGATTTCTATCAAACTTATTCAATTGTAAACAATTTTCAGCAGCATCTAACAG
>JAGXNV010000282.1 GCA_019894795.1 Candidatus Heimdallarchaeota archaeon
GCTTTGAGATAAAAGAAGTCTATAAGCGATTAGGATCAAACGAAAAAGGTCTAGAGACCAATGATGTTATAAGTAAACTAGAAGAGTTTGGACCTAATAAAATAACAATAACTGAGCGTTTTAAAGTACTAAAAATGATTTTGGGGCAGTTTACTAATTTCTTAGTAATACTGTTGATTATCGCAGGAACTATTAGCCTAGTGCTGGGATTAGTTGGAGCAGGGGGCGAAGGAGGAACATCAGAAATAATTGATGCAATAGCAATCTTTGCAATAGTAATCATAAATGCGATAATAGGATTTGTTCAAGATTATAGATCTAATCAAGCATTAGAGAAACTGAAAGAATATTTCGAACAAGATGTAGTGGTATTAAGGGACGGAAAAGAGCAAATAATACACAGCAGTGATCTTGTTCCAGGAGATATAGTGCGACTAGAGGTTGGAGACAAAATACCCGCTGATTGTAGATTAATTGCGGCTAATAACTTTAAAATAGATGAAGCACCCTTAACAGGAGAATCATCATCCGTCACTAAAAACCTTGATTTAGTTCCAGATGCAGCAAGAATTCATGATAGAAAGAACATGATTTATTCTGGAACTACATGTGTGTACGGTAGAGGAGAAGCTATTGTAACAGCTACAGGAATGAGGACAGAGATGGGGAAAATAGCTGAATTAACTCAGGTAAAAGAAGAGCTAACTCCATTACAACAAGCATTAGATAAGTTAGGAAAAGTTTTAGGAATAATTATCTTGGTACTCTGTGCAATAGTTATGATAATTGACTGGGGTATACTTGGTGAACCGTTTCTAGAAAGTTTCGAAACCGCAGTTGCTTTAGCAATTTCAGCAGTTCCAGAAGGATTACCAGCTGCAATAGTTATCACACTTGCAATTGGTGTTTCAAAAATGGCTAAGAAGAATACTATTGTATCAAAATTACCTGCTGTTGAGACACTAGGTTCAGTAGATTATATCTGCAGTGATAAAACCGGTACTTTAACTAGAAACGAAATGACAGTCAAAGAAATATGGACGATGGATGGATTGTTTGAAGTATTAGGTTCAGGCTATCTGCTTGAAGGAGACTTTATGCAGGATGGAAAGAAAATTGATCCAATGGCAATTCCAACTTTGAAATCAGTGCTACAAACAATTTATCACTGTAACAATTCTGCAGTTCTACGAGAGGATGATAGAATAAGTATCAAAGGTGACCCAACTGAAGCTGCCTTAGTTGTAGTTGCTGAAAAAGCAGGATTTTCAAAAGATACACTGCTGAAAATGGAACACGAAATATTCTTTGATTCAGATAGAAAAAGAATGACAACAATTCATGATGACAATGGAAAGAAATATGCATTCATGAAAGGAAGCCCTCCAGTAGTTATAACAAGATGTAATTCTGCAATGAAGAAAGGCAAAGAAACAAAGATGACAAAAGCTCTGGAACAAGAGGTAATGGATTCAAACTTTGCTTTAGCAAAAAAAGCACTAAGAGTTCTAGCTATAGCATATAAAGAATTACCAAAAGATTACGACAAAACAAAAGAAGATGAAATTGAAGACGATATGATATTTGTAGGATTAACAGGAATGATTGATCCTCCAAGACCTGAAGTAAAGGATGCTATAGAAGAATGTAGACTAGCTGGAATAACAACAGTAATGATAACTGGGGACCAAGAACCAACAGCTGTAGCAGTAGCTAAAGAAATAGGAATTGTAGAAACAGATGAACATCTGGTAGTAAGTGGTGAAACATTCGCTCTGATGACAAATGAAGAATTAAAAGAGAAAATAGAACAAATAAGAGTATACAGCCGAATGAGTCCAAAAGACAAATATCGTGTCGTTGAAACCTTACAAGAATTGGATCATGTTGTTGCTGTGACCGGAGATGGAGTTAATGATGCACCTGCTTTAAAGAAGGCTGATATCGGTGTAGCAATGGGTATAACCGGAACTGATGTTTCTAAAGAGGTTGCTGCTATGGTCATTACTGATGATGCTTTTAACACTATTGTCACTGCTGTTGAAGAAGGTCGTAACATCTTTGAGAACATGAAGAAGTTCATTCGCTATCTCTTGAGTTGTAATTTCGATGAGATTTTTGCAGTCTTAATAGTTTTTGCAGCATTTCAAGAATTACCTTTCCTACCCCTTCAAATTCTCTTCCTCAATCTACTCACAGATGCCCTCCCTGCTTTATCTCTATCTTTTGATCCATATGATCCTAGATTGATGCAAAGAGCTCCAAGAGGAAAGAAATCTTCATTTGTAAGAGATATGTATGCTTTTGCTGCTTTTGCTGGAGTTATAGCTCTTATAGCTTCACTTGGTATCTTCTTAGTAGGTTATCTCGGAATTGGTGACAGAGTGATTTCAAATTGGGCAACTTCACATAACCAATATCTAGGCACAGAGTTTAACAATGCAAAGGTAGCTTATGCTCAAACATTAGCTTTTGTAGCTACTCTTTCCTTTGAATTATGGTTTGTGTTCATAGCGCGGAACGATAATGCAACGTCATTCCTTCAATCTAGGCCATTTAAGAACAAATACTTAATTGGTGCAGTTGTGCTATCTTGGATCTTACTACTTGGTGTAGTTTACATTCCACCTTTCCAGGTTATATTTACAGGATTTAAGCCAGATCATGGTCTCCCCTACTACTTACTTAGTTTATCTGACTGGGGAATAATCTTTGGTTTTACTCTGGGTCTTTGTATCTTATTCGAGATCTTCAGATACGTTCTAAGAACTCCAAGAATGGCTAAGTTTGCAACTTTTGTAGGGATGCATTAATCTCTCCCTCCTTTTTTTATTTTTTGCATTATATTGCAGTAATCTTATTAATTCATGTACAGATTTCTGCATAAATTGGTGTAGGACCTCTAGTACAATTAGTAAATAGAAAAAAACTGTAGAGTAGCATGAGCTTTCTTATAAAGCATATTCATACATTCATCCTCTATGTTGTACTCTGCTCTTTAAGATTTAAACCCCTTCAAAAGTCGGATGAAGATACTTATTCAGATGGTGAAGATG
>JAGXNV010000283.1 GCA_019894795.1 Candidatus Heimdallarchaeota archaeon
CTATTAGAGACATTATTGTGAGCGATAATTGTTTCATTAGCATTTAGTAGATGTATTCCAGTATCTGTAGTTTCAGTACAGGTATTTTTTAGTATTGTAACTCCACGAGAATTTATTACTGAAACGCCAGTATATGCAGCAAACACGTTGTTATGAACATAAGTGAAATTTGAATCATCTAGAGATAAAGCTGCTGAAATAGAGACTATATAATTTTCACGAATCTTACCGTTGACAACTCCATCAAGCTTTAAGCCATCATTTCCTGTTGAGACGATGTCATTATTGTAGATATCTACAGTTCCTTCAGCAATGATGTTATACTTACCTATGTAGATGGCATAGTTTGTGTCTGTCTTTAAGAAGCAGTTCTGAATGATGAAATGTTTAGTAGTATATCCACCAAAATTCAGACAATAGTCCTCAGTAGTTGTAATGTTTAGATTTTCTATACGATAAGGATCGCCTGGTGAACCATCACCTGGAAATCCATAAGATTCAAAATCAGAATCATAATCAATAATCATGGGTGTTTCAACAATCAAATCTTCTAATGATGGTTGATTTGAAGGGGTAGTTAAGGGTGTTTCAGCTGATGAGGTTCTAACTTCTGCATTTAGTGCAACGCTATAAAGAATTAAGAGAGAGAGTATTAGCATAATTGATACTTTTAAACCACTTTTTTTCATATTAGTTCATTCCTATAGATTGTTATTTCTTATTTCAATATAAGATTGCAATATTCCACTATTAAGTATTATTGATTTAAATTTACCAATAATTGGTTTGGGACTAGGCAAGTTATTATAAAAGTACTGGATATAAGAATTTGATTTAAACATCTATGAGAGATGAAAAGAATGAAAAAAATAGAAATTTACAGGAGAAAAAAAACCTTTATTCTTATAATGATTGTAGTTTCGTTAGTTTCTTTGAACGTAGATAAACAAATTTCTAGCGCAAACACTATCACAAAACCAAATGAAAATCATCTAGGAATATTAGCGTTAACTTCACACTCAGCTTTCGTTATTACAAACAATGGCAATTTTACTGACTATGGTTTTAGTGGAACTGGAGCTTCAGATGACCCATTTATTATTGACAGCTATAATATCACAACTACAAATGCAAATGGGATCTATATCACAGGAACTACGTTGCATTTTGTAATACAAAATTGCTATATCGACGCCCTTAATACAGGAATTTATGTTACAAATGTTGCGACAAATACAACAAGAATAGTAAACAATACTTGTGTAAACAACAATGAGTATGGCATGCGTATTCAACAGTCTTCTGATAGTATACTGATAAATAATAACTGTACAAATAACTACAATGGTTTTTACATGTCATCTGCAACAGGTTGTACTCTCATTAATAACACATGTGTAAATAGCAGACGAGCAATCTGGCTGAGTTCTATGACTAGTATCACTCTGATCAATAATACTTGCACTAACAATGAATGGGGAATTGATTTATCTTTATGCCATAATTCTGTTTTAATAAATAACACACTCACTAATTGCAAAACAGGTATATTTCAAGATAATTCTGATAACGTAAAAATAGAAAATAATATTTGTACATCATCAACTAGTTATGGATTCTTGATATCAAATAGTGAAGATACTAATATTTTATTTAACAAAGTAATGAACAATAATCATGGCATCTTTATCACTTTCAATTCTCTAAGATCTAAAGTTGTCAACAACACAATTTCCTATAATACAGGTTATTCTATAACTTTGCTCCCTGATTCAATTCTAGCAAATAATACTATTTCGTATAATGTATATGGTTTGGAAGTTTTGGAATCATGGCTCTCAAACTGCACTATCGAGTATAATACATTTATTAACAATGAAAATGGAAACAATGCTGGTATTTGTGTAAATACAACAATTCGAAACAACTATTTCTACAACGATGGATTAGGATTTTCTGTAGCAAGTGTTGCAAATCAACTTACAAATACTATTACAGATAACTGGGTAAATGACAGAGAACTAGGTTACTTCATAAATTTGAACAATATTAATATTCAAGAAACAATTTATGGACAACTTATCTTGATAAACTGTTCAGAAATAATTGTCTCTGGCCAGGAATTATATAATACTTCAACAGGAATTAGTGTTTATTTCTGTTCAGATATCACTATAGAAAATAATCTATGCTATGAAAATAATTTACAAGGTATCTATGTGTCTTCAAGTGATCATACCATAATTAATGAGAATGAATGTAGCTATAATCTTGAAAATGGAATCTATGTAGTTTCTACTAATGTTACAATATCTGATAATATATGTCTAAATAATACAAAAAGCGGAATTTATTTCAGAAACTTAATAGAAACAAACATCGTCTATAATAACTGTACTCAGAATTTATACGGAATATATGCAGAGGATTCTCTAGGGGGAGTAATTTTCCATAATTTATGCTACAAAAATAGCTTGTATGGTATTTACATTCCGAAAGAGGATTTAAGTCCTTGGTCAATCCAAGAAATCAAGTTAGCTCCTTCTGATTCATGTTTAATCACATATAACTATCTAATTGAAAACATAGAATATGGGATTTACGTAGAAACGGATAATAATGCAATCTACAACAATACCTTTTATGATAATAATCTAGCAGGCACTAGTCAAGCTTTTGACTCTGGTACAGGAAATATTTGGTACAATGCTGCAGCAAGTCAAGGGAATTATTGGAGTGACTGGCTTGGAACCGGTTCGTATGTCATTGATGGTAGTGCAGGTAGTCTGGATCTATATCCTTTTACAGAACCTATACCTCCTTTAGTTACCGAATTCAATTACAAGATTATTAATATAGTATTTATTCTCCTCCCCTTTATAACAATAGGATTAGTTTTCTTTAAACGTAAGAAATAAGATACTAATCTTTTCTACTTTTTCTTTGTTCATTCAACTCTCCAGGAGATAAAAGTGTTCTTTATCCAAATGAAGTAGAGGTGATACAAACATTTTGCACTATGTTTATATGTAAATTAACAAACAAATTTCTG
>JAGXNV010000284.1 GCA_019894795.1 Candidatus Heimdallarchaeota archaeon
GTAGGAATGTTTACACTTATCTACCAATGTTTGTAGCAAATCTGCTATATCGATAACATATAGTTTCTCCCAACCAAATATCTTTGCAATCTCAATGCTTTTTTCTATAGAATCTTCTCCAGCAAAATCTATATTTGATAGATGTAGTGGTATTATTTGATATCCATTTTCTTGAAGTAGATGCCCTGCAACACTACTGTCAAAACCACCGCTTAAGAGCAATATGACTTTGTTGTTGGTCATCAACCTATTTGCACTTAGACCTTTTAGAATGTTTAGATTAGGAAAAAATTCTTTAAGATGCTAACATCTTCTTAGTTAATGGAAATTCATAATTTCTCAATTGATATGTATAAGGAAGTTTGCCAGTTATGGGAGGTTAATGGATTATCTCTTGGCGCTTCTGATACAGAAGAGCAAGTTGCAAGGGCTTTAGATTATAATCCAGAGTTATTCATTGTAGGAAAGATAGACGGAGTAATTATAGCTGTTGTCATGGGTGCTTTTGATGGTAGAAGAGGGTATGTACACCATCTAGCAGTGAATCCAGCTTTTCAAAAGAAAGGATATGGAAAAAAATTGATGTTAGAACTCCACAAGAGATTTTCAAAGAAAGAGGTAGTAAAAGTGCATTTATTTGTAGAAATTGAAACTGAAGGAGTTATTGAATTTTATGAGAAGATCGGTTGGCATGTCAGAGACGATCTTATAATGATGAGTTATGTACCTAAGTAGTTTTAATAAGAGAAAAAACAAAAAGCAAAAGGAGAAAAGGTTAGTTTAAACTGGAGAAATTTCTATATTAAGAATGTCTAAAATTCTTACCATTTCTTTAACATCGTCAACAGTTGTTATTCTCATTGAACTCTTAAATAAGTTGGAATTCAATTCTGATGCAACTTTGTAGATATCCCTTCTTCTCCACACATCCATGGAGGGATTATATAATAGAATATACATCACTTTTTTGTATAAATCACATAAAAGGTAGGTATCTGCATACTCCAACCTCTTACCTATCATTTCTTTCAAAGAATTATCAGCATTTATTCCATAAATCCTTGGTATCTTTCCAGAAAACATGTCTATCATTTTTACAAATACTTGTTTTATTGATGAAGGATTTATATTAGCTTCTGTGCCCAGTCCTCTTGCGATAAGAGTAAAATAAGGTATAATTAAACCATAACTATCTAAAACTTCGCGTACTGCAGAACCTTCAAACAAGAAGTAAGCAACGCATAATCTATGTCCAGCTTGTTCGATTCTTACATCAGTTGATGAGGTAATTTCTGTTTCAAAAGGAATAGCAATAGCTTTCATGGTTTCGTTATCTGGAACAGGAATCGGACCAAGCATCTTTGGATTATAACTTCCATCTAGCTTACCAATTGAAGGTTTATTCATTTCAACTAGAGTCATTCCTGTCATAACTAGTGTTAGAGCCGAGTTTTCTTCTAAGATTGAATTATTAAACAATATTTCAGGTCCATAATCTTTGAATATACTGAACACCAAAGTTGGTTCTTTGGAAATATTTGGGTTTATCATTTGTTTTTCTCCTTTTAATCATCCTTTATTGGTTCTTGATCTAGAGCAATCGCGATTTCAGGGATTTTACTCAAGATTTCGTATTTAACTTGTCTTGGCATTTCTTTAGTCGGGTCTCTATTCCGTTCTTCAGTAAATGCTTGAAGGATTTCTTCAGCAAGAGATTGTGCTTTAGACTCACTATCATCTCTACCAACGAACAATACTACACTCCATCCACCTAATTTACGAATAACCATCTTCATAGCGCCTAGTTTTACAACATCCATCACAGATTCGCTTTCAAAGATTGTTGAAGCCATAATATTCAACGCACTAATCAACCCGCCTAGCAATGTGCTGTCGTGCTCCTCAATAGAAGCATCAAAGGTATAATCAAATGCTGGTACTCCTCCCTCTTGAAGAATAATAACTCTCCTTGGAGATACATCTTCGCGTAACGGTGTCCGCCCTGTCATTCTAGCTATAATCCAATCAAAAGCCGTATAGAAGCTTTCTCCTGTTTTAGCACTGATTGGATAAATTGAAACAGAACGTTCTATATCATCCATTATGATTTGAAATGCTGGATCTTGAAGCAAATCTGGAAAAGGAACAGCATCTGGTTTGTCAATTTTATTAGCAAGGAAAAGAATTGATGTCTTCTGAGGGATCTTATCAAATAAGCTAAAAATATACTCAAACGAGGATTCTATATGTCTATGTGACTGACAATCAATCACGAACACTACTCCATCTATTTCACCAAGAATGTCTTGGAAATAAGGACTTTCTCTAGCTGTCTCTTCTCCAGCTTCAATAATTGAGAGAATAGATTTACCATATTTGACGTTGACGAAACAAGTTCCTTGCCCAGGTTGCCCGTCAGTAATAGTTCCAAAAAGGAGACGATTAACTACCGTTGACTTTCCTGACCCTTGTAAACCTAAAATAACTACATGAGGGACTTTGTTGTCCTTTTCCGACATCATTTTTTCTCGTATAAACGAGAGATAATTACTCATCTAATGTGTTCCTCCTTCTACTTCAAGTGGGAACTTGCTTTCGAAGACTTCTCCTAAGTTTTTATTAATTTCTGCAGGATTTCTGCTGAAATTTTCTAAAATTCGTAATTGTATTTGTTGAGCTCTTGTAACGGGATCAATGGGGTCTATCATTACAGAAAGACAGTAGGCTCCTCGTTTAACATGACTCACATGTTTTTTAAACAGATTTTCTAATTTTATTGATTGGATACTTTCTTTGGTTTCCACTGCAAACATCTTAGATAATTCTTTCAATTTCTTAAAATCATTCGCAACTGTTGCTTGTTCATTTGGATTGCCAAATATAGCTTCAGAGATTATATTTCCGGATATATCTGCTAGAACCGCAGCTCCTATCTTAACTTTCCATTGTTGAGCTCCGCATAGAACATCTACGATCCAATCCCAGGCTTCATAAACACCTTGCCCTGTTAACGCTGATACTTTCTTTATATTAAAT
>JAGXNV010000285.1 GCA_019894795.1 Candidatus Heimdallarchaeota archaeon
TAAGAGTATGATAACACTAATTCTCTTCCCTAATGGGCTAAATAGAGAATCAGAAAGAAGGTGGAGCAATATAGTATCTATTGATCTAGAGGATAATAAGGGAAATTCAAACTCATATGAAATCCATGTTTATTTTGAAATTCCCTACGATTCATCAGAGTACACAAGCTCTACCTCTGATTTTGATGAGAATGTTATTTCTGGAATTTTAGCCGTAATAGGTGTTGGGGGGTTAGTGTGGTTAGTGGTCTGGTTATTCAGAAAAAAATAAGTTTGATTTTTCACAATTTGGGCACAATTCTTGAGTATCTGTAAATTCTAGTGTAAATTCTGCACCACAAAAACAGCAAACAATCATCTTATTCCTTCCAGATTCATTCGAAGAACGTTTTTTATCTATGCTACCTGTGCTTTCAGTTTCAGAATTTATTGGTTCTTCTAATTCAGCTGTCTGGGTATACTCTTGATCATTTTTTAATGTTATATAGGTTGAACTTGCAAGTTTAGTGTTGTCGTTGTTCATTCTCACAAAAAGCATGAATATCGAGAACACTAGAAATAGAATGATAAAGTTTGAAATTATCCACACTAATCCATTTGATTGAATATTTTTGTAGCTGAAAACTTGTGTCAATATACCTGTAGTAGGAACTACAACAATTAACAATATACAAGCGTACTTCCCTAGATTTGCCATAAGTTTGTAGTATATTGAGGTAGAACTATTTACTAATACAATAAACACTAAGAATATTGAAACAAAGTTACTAATTGCATAAATATTGAAAGAAATATTCCCCAAGGAAACTAATTCCACAGATTCTGGGCTTTGTAAAGATAATGAATCAAATGTTTCAAACAGCGTATTGAACACAAAGTATTTCAAAATAATGTATGTTAGAGAGAGAATAATTAATAGAGATCTTTGAAATTTATCTATATTTATCCCAAAGAAGCTCTCAACTTGCACGATATCATTTTCTACTTTGACTGTGTATAAACTATCTTTTGCTTTCATTCTTTTCTTATTTCTAGTATAAATCTGAAAATGCCTTATGAAACCTATGAGGGTAATAGCATCTAACCAAGCGAAGATACTGATAACAGCTTTCTTTGAAATCACGTTTAAACTAACATTGTCATCGAAAATAGATGGAATGTCAGGTGGTTCAATAATAAAATTCCCTGCCTTCGTGCTATTCAAATCATATTTTGCTTGTTTTACAGTAACAAACATATTTTCGCCATATACAATCAGAGTTAACTCGCTCTTATAATATCCTCTAAGTAGAAACATTGGTTCTTCTTCGTTGAATATAGATTGATAAGCTATTGTCTCCTCAAAGACTTGATGCATGTAACTGAACTTGAGATCAATTTCAACTAGTTCCAGTGCTTCTTCTGATTCATTTACCAGTTCTATAAACAAAGATACATTACAGTCTAGATAATCTGAATCGATGTAAAAAACATCAAAATAAGTTAGTGTAAGAACCCCTTCAATAGGAACAGAGTAGGTTTCTTCTTCTACTAACACTCTTTCTAAACTCTGATTAGCTGAAAGATAAGGAATCGCATCTATCTCAATCGTACAAGTATCTGATAGGTAAAATATACTTATATCATCCGTTTCTCCTTCTACCAAAAGCGCCAGAGTGTCGCCATATGTTGTTGTATAAGTTGTAAGTTCAAGAAGCTGATTAGTTTCCGAAAAAAGAGTTGCATCTATTATTCCTGAAGAGATTTTCTTTTGACCTGAATAAAGTTCATAGATTATCGGAGAACTAAATGACCCATAGTAACCATAACAAAGACTGATATCCAGTATCTGTTCCTGTTCATTATTGAAAGGTTTGAAGGTTGATAAATCAAAGACATGATCGAGTATTTGGTTTTCTGAAACACACCAATCATAGGTGTTTTCTGGTAGAAGATTATCAAAACTAAAACTACAAGCCAGTATCTCTATAGCTGAAATTCCAATGATATCCGCACACAGATTTACAACAAAATCTATGTCATAAATGTTTAATCCTTCACTAACAGGAACAATGAAGGATTTTACCATGGTTTCTTTGGGGGAGAAGTCCTCTGTAAATAAGAGAGTATTGTCTCTTCTAATCTCAAAATATCGATCATAAGCAGAAAAATCATTGGTAATAAAAGATAAGGTAAGATTAATATTCTCTACATCAGCTGAACAGCTAAATGCTGTTTTAATACTCCTTGTCTCTGTCGAAGTTAAACTACCACGAAAATCCAACCAACTGGGAATAGAAGGAAGGAGAGAAGCTGTGTCACTTAGATGGGGAACCTCAACAGGAGATATCTCGGTCGAACTATAAATGGTAAAACTACCAGTATGATAACTGAAAGATGTTTGTCCTTCACAGATTATTGTAAGATTAAGAGATCCAGAATACAGTTCCGTACAAGTAAATGCTTGTGAAAGTTTGTACAGTAGACCATCTTGAAATAACCGTTCAATTATGAATTCAACTTCAAAAAAGTCTGAAATAAAAGAAACGCCGATCCCATCATTGGTTGTCTTATCGCCAGAGATATCAAAAAAGAGAGTGATGGAATTTAATACGTTAAGTTCTACTAACGGGATAAACAAGTTAAACTCTTGTGTGTAAAATGTGGAAGTATAGTTGAAAACGAGAGGTTGAGAGATTAGAGCTGAATATTCAGGAGGATTATAATCAAGCACAGTTGAACCACTCCCCATCTGAGAAATACCAGATAAAGCAATTAATGTTATCTGAATGAGTAGTATAGTATTTAGCTTCCCAATTTTCAATCTATCTTAGATATCCGTAAATTCATTTATAAACGAGGTAAAAGTGATTCCGACAAAAGAAATTCTTGGAATTAGCTATCTCTTCTTTTTTCTTTTGCTGGGTTTAAATAGATTCTTGGATAACAATTAATGAATCCTATGTTGCTATGGAACATATTCAAAAGTTTGAAAAAGAGAAAAAGAGGGTCCCCAATACTTGAGGAGATTTTGCTGATTGGTATAGCTATACT
>JAGXNV010000286.1 GCA_019894795.1 Candidatus Heimdallarchaeota archaeon
AGCATAATCAGTAAAAAGTAGAATAGGACAATTATACTCTTTTTCTAGTATTAAATCAAAATCTCTTTCTGCAATACATTTTATTGAAGGGAACTCTTCTTTATCAGAATATATTAAATAGGTTATAGTAGTTTTATCCGCAATGGAAAAGAAAGACTTAAAGTGATAAAACGAGTTTTTTTACTGAAAACTAGTAAGTGATATGATCAAGATGGATAACAAACAAATTTATGTTGGCTGTACAGGTTTCAATTATAATGATTGGAAGGCTAATTTAGGTGGTTTTTATCCTCCAGATGTGAAAAATCACGGATTGTTAGGATATTACGCCACACAATTTTCTACTTGTGAAGTAAATTCATCGTTCTATGCTTTTCCTAAGATTGAAACAACAAAAAGATGGAATAAATTATTACCTGACGATTTCGTTCTAACAGCAAAGATTCCCAAGATAATTGCACAGGCTGAGAACATAGCTCTGAGTAAAGAAAATCTTTATACATTCCTCAATATAATGAGTCCATTGAAGAAAAAACTTGGACCATTAGTTATGCAATTTGCACCAAGTTTTGATAAAAACTCTAGAACAGTGGAAGAACTGGATACTTTTGTTAACTTCTTTCCACAAAAGGATTATACTCTACTCTTAGAATTCAGACATAAAACATGGTTTAATAAAGAAACTTACGATTTTTTAAATGAGAAAAAATTGGGGATAGTAAGTTCGTATCTTCCCTATCTTAAGCTGAATTTATGTGAAGAAGTAAAAAGCGAGTATTTCTATCTAAGGATTATTGGTTCACATAATACTGAAACTGGATTAGGGAAACAAGTACTCGATCAATCTAAAGTAGTTGAAGAAATCGTCGATAAATTATCTACAGGATTAGCTAAAAACCCAAACAAGAAATCAGCATATGTATATATTAACCAGCACTTTTCAGGCTACGCACCACCGATAGCTAAGAAGTTTAGAGAAATGCTTGAAGAAAGAAATCTGTCAACAGTTCTACCAGAAAAAACAGCATTCAAAGGTCAACATAGGCTTTCAGACTTCTTTGGTTAAAGAAAGAAGGTTGACTAAACCTTTACTGTCTTCCAGAATTTCTTTGCAGATTTGTTACCTCCATAACCTAACAATTTACCAACAAAAGGCCAGATAGGGTTGAGGAAAGGTAAATTCATTACAATCCAATTAGCAAATTTGTGTGGAAGAGTTGGAACATGATTATACTCGCAGTCAGAAATACAAGTAGAACAATCACCTCCATTTTCTAACCAGAACAGGAAACAGGTTTCGACATCTACATACCATTTTTTAACACCAGGATTGTTACTAGTACTGAAGGTTTTGTAACTTGGATCATCGTCAAAAGGTATTGAAGCACTAGGACACTTCTCAGCACAAGTTTTGCATGTACGACAGAACTTAATTACAGATTTTGCAAATTTATAGTCAGGTTTATCTGCAACAAGCGGCAGGTCTGTGAGTATTTTTGCAATGCGCACTCTAGGTCCATAATCTCTTGTTATTAATAGACCATGTCGTCCAAAACCACCTAATCCTGCTTCAACAGCTATAGGAACAGATAAACCTAAAGTATTACCTGCTGGAATGGCTTCATAACCAAGGTTCGTCACAAATTTTGAGACTAGTGTTCGAACAAAAGCTATTTTTGAATATCCTAGACCGGTAGCAATTCCTGAAGGCATCTTTGGAGATGTGTTAATTGCACCCAAATCCATCTCAACAGCTAGGACAATAGCATATTTTATTTTTTCAGGTATCACATAGTCCCTCTCCATTCTATCTTTGGAATAAATCCATTTAGGGTTTAGTTTGGCTATACCAACAAGATTAGCTCCATAAAATTTGGTTATTTTCTTTAACCAAATAGTCATTTCTTTTGGATCCTCAACTTTGTATTGTTGTGTCTCTTGAACGTCATAATTCACTTGTTTAACATCAGTTTTTGCTTTAGTTGCTTCGACATTTTCTTTTTCTTCTTCAGTTAGTGTCTTTGATCTCTCTTCATGAAATTCTTTCATAGACACAAGATTTTCGATTGACCACGAAGCATCCATTGCAGCTTGTTCTATCTCTGAATATCCATCTATCCCTAAAGCAGCTCTCTCTGAAGCTTTTCCATAAATGGGTTTCTTGAATCCTTCAAAACTTTCATCCCATATTCGTCTATTAAAAATCGTTTTCTTTTCATTGTATCTCTCAAAGACCTCTTCATCAATTTCAAAAACATTTTTTTGACTTCTGATATCTTTCTTTGAACTTTTAGCTTTCAATGAAGCGGAATTTACTCTCTTACCTTTTGTTAATGTTGCCTCTATTGCATCCAAAGGGCATGCATACACACATTGTAAACAGTTTATACAATTCTTTTTTATAACGTTAGCTTTATCTTTTGAGATTTCGATTGCTGTTTTGGCTTTCTTATTTTGAGGACAAATCTTGATACATTCAGAATTACATGTATTAGGATTACAAATATCTGTTAAAATGTGAATGCTCATTAAATAGCATGGAAAATATATGAATATAAGTTTTAGTGACGGAAATCTGTGTGATTATTATTTTTAATCAGGTAATCGTCGCCCCTTCGGATAACTTTACCTTGATCAATTAGAAGTTCTAAGTTGGCAATAATGGCGTTCCTTGTTATTCGTTGCCAATTTGGATTATCGTCTCTGATTAATTCATTTTCGATATCATCAACACTAGAGAATCCTTTTTTGAGGTTTATAAGAATAGATTTTTCTCCCCATCTCAAACGTCTCAAGTTAACAGAAATTGCTTCTTTAACGTTGGGAATAATTTTTCCATGCCCTGAAAGACCATATCTAGCAGGATATTTTTTTAATTTTGAAATGCTGTTATACAAATCACTTAAAGAATTTGGATATGGTCCAGGTGTAGTTGTTAATGTTTTGTGAAGGGTTGAACCTGTGAAAATGATTCCTCTTGAATCAAGTAAACCTAGGCA
>JAGXNV010000287.1 GCA_019894795.1 Candidatus Heimdallarchaeota archaeon
GAACCAAATAATATTTCATCAGATCCAGAATCTGTAGAAGATTATACAAATGATCCTTTGATAAATTGCAAGCAGGGCACAATTGGGATGGGTTTAGCTATGATTGATCATTATTCCGAAATTCAACAGGCCATTAGCACAATATCAATTCCCGTACTTCTACAAAAAGGAAGTGAGGATGTAATGATTATAGGGGAAAACAGCTTTTCGATGATTTAAAAACAAAAGACAAAAGCATCAAAATCTATGAAAATGCTAAACATGAAGTTTATCAAGAGATTACAGAGATAAGAAATAGAGCATTCAATGATTTGAACGATTGGTTAAACGCACACAAATAATTTAGAGTTGAATATTATTCATCTTCTGGGCTGGAATATTCCTTAATCAATAATCCATCTCCAGCGTTAATCTTTACATCATCTTTGGGGAAAAAGAAATATTTACCTCTTTTTATTAATGCAAGGATCTGGAAGAAATCATCCATAAATTCAGCTTCTTTAACTGTCTTTCCGACATATTCTGAACCTTTTGCTACATGAATAAAATCTAAAGATTCTGATGAGTCATCAACCACTTCTTCAAGTAAGGTGTAGGGTTTATGACGTGCAGTAACTCCGAAAGCGATTTTAATCGCTGCATCAGCAATTTCTTCAAAACTATCTGCCATACGCAGATAAGCCATCAGAGTCATTTGCCCGATTGAATCTTGTTTGTATAACCTAAGAACTTCCACAATTAACTCAAATTGAAGTTTGTCAATTTTATCTTCTGTAGTTCTTATGAGATTCTTAACCTTTGGTAAATCCTCTAGAGCATAAAGATAAGCTAAATCTACTATTAATTCAGCAGATTCTTTCATCGTCACAAGAAGATCCTGATGATATTTGAGAGTTGTTTCAGGCTTAATGTCACCTTGTTCAATAATGTTTTGACGAGCTGCTTCGACAGTTTCAATTTCACCCTTTGCTAAAGCTAGAAACTCGTTCACACTATATAACGGTCCTCGGAATATTAGTAAATCTCCGCATTCCATAACAGCATCATATGCTGTTAAGAGACCAACTTTCGGTCGAATTATAGCAACAACATCAATTCCAATTAAATCATGCAAATCTGCTTCTAATTCTGTTTTCTTACAAAGAATTGATGACGAGTCCAATTCAACAAGATCTACAATTTGGTCCATATGTTGCTGAACATATTTTATCTCATCTTCTATCTTATAGTCCATTAGAACCAAAGATGCCATATCAGCTGCTGAATCAGAAATCAGATTATTTGCTTCACCAATGATATAATAGATTCGTAATTGTGCTGCTTGACTTAAAGTTTTTATTGAGACAGAAAGCCTATCTAGAAGATTTTTGTACAAATAATCAATTTTCTCTTCTATCAATAAAACTTGTTCTGCAACTAATTTATCAGAATATAACAAAGATGCAAAGGAAAGATCTACACATATCTCTGAGAGCGTTTTCATTTCGATAAGGATGTCTTTCACGCTAGTAGGTTCATTGTCGTTCATTGATGATCGAACACTCTTTCAGAAGCTTGTTGGAATAGAACATTATCAACTTTTCGCTTTTTAGCAAAAACGTACCAATTTAAGTTAGTTAAAATGTCCGCTGAAGATAAACAACTTGAAAATAGAATGACGGAATTAGAAGTGAAAATTAACTTGTTATTCTTCAAATCAATAATCTTCATCATAAAGTATCTGACAGTAATCTTGAATTGAAACAAATGATGAGCTTATTACAAATTTTAACTACTACTCTCCAAGTATCAAAAGCCCCATTTACTGTACTTTCGCAGACATTAAGCATTAAAGAAAAAATGCTAGAACGATTTCCTCAAATAAAATATGATGATATCTCTAAATCTATCATTTCTGTTTTAGAAAGAAAGGAAGACTGAATATTTTTCAATTACAGGACAAGTTAGAAAAGAAAGAGGTTCAGCCTCTCGTAGAATAGTTTGTGAAAGGGTAGATAAAATGGTAAACGGGGGCATCATTCAGGAAATTGATTCTGGTTTTGGTAGACAGATAGAAATCGTACCCATAAAGGAAGATGAAGAATAATTTTTGAAAAAAAAAGAAGAGATGACTAATTTCTTTTTCTTAGTGTTAAAACTGCAACTGCTACAATTGGAAGAGTAATGAGAGCTACTAAAGAAGCTGATACTGAATCTGAATCATCACCTGAATCATCAGTTCCTAAGGAAGGATCATAGTACAATTCATCAAACTGTTCAAAGCTTAGGAATAGTTGCATAGAACCATCACCTGTTGTAGAGATTGAAGCATTTACGCACCCATAACTTTCTTGTGCTTCATTCATAATTCTTGATTGATTTGCATATCCGAAGAAAGCTCCGTTTTCATCATTTTCAATCACGAACCTTTGTTTAATTTCATTCGCTACTGGTGTGACTTTTTCTTCTTCATTTGTTGTGTTAATAGTTGTATCAACGGTTTGGTTATGTTGATTCTTGATCTCATATCCCTCGCCAGGTGTAATATCAAAGCGTAAAACTAAAAGTGTATCAGCTCTAGCCCAATCCCATCCGCTAATATAAAGATCAAACTTGAATTCAGCTCCACCAAGAAGCTCATATCCATCAATTACTTGATCTGCAAGGTAGAGATGCATTGCAAGATTAACTTCCAAATCAGGACTAATCATACCAACTACTTCATCTGAAGTGAAGTTGAAATGAATTGCTTGGATTACTCCATCTACTTCATCTGTAACGAAACCACTGAATAACCATTGGATACTTGAAAGAGCAACCATTGGAACTCCTTCAATTGTTTCGTTATATTGAAAAGCACCATCTTCATTCAGATCCTCATATTCTAGTAGTTGTTTGAACATTACATTATAATTTAAATCTGAAGCTGTTTGGAAATGCAGTGTAGGAACATTACCAGGCGCATTGACACTCACAGTAATATTTGCAGTAGTTATTGTTGCTATACCATTTTTGT
>JAGXNV010000027.1 GCA_019894795.1 Candidatus Heimdallarchaeota archaeon
CTTTTGATGATATGATCCTTCAGCTACTAGAGTCCCTAAAAGAAATGCTAGGTCCTCATTCATAACTTCTGGGTAACTAACTTTAGCAAATTTCAAGTCTTCAACTGGCCAGTATTTTTTTAGGTCAAGATTAGTATTTGCAAATAGTGATGTTTCTCTCTGTAAAATTACGATGTCTTCTTTACTAATTTGACTTAACATTTTCCAAACTAGTTTTGGCGCACCATCTTGCATTGTCCAACAACTAATAGGATGATTATAAGATCCTTTAATTTCGTACCCCAAACTTGTTTCTATACCATAAATTGGATGTTTATTTGAATTGAAAAATTTAGATGCTGTATTAATAGTTCCATCGTGTGTTAGAATGTTAATGTTAATATCAGATTCAGGTTCGCCATTACCTAGTTTCTTTATAGGAACTATACCGTCATCAGATAATATCAGCGTATCCCCAGTAACACAATATCTCATAGCAGCAGCTGGGAAGCCATCGATTGATCCAAAATTTCCTTGACCATGTACAACTGGATATCGAAGAGAAAAAGGTTGAGCGAGCCTTACAAGCGCTTCGTAAACACCACCAGCATGCGGATGGTATTTTCCTGTTACTTCACCAACAATACGAGCACATTTTTTATGCGGACTTGAAAAGGTTAACTTCATTTGATGCATTGCCCATAAAATCCTTCTATGAACTGGTTTCAAACCATCTCTAGCATCTGGTATAGCTCTTTCACTTATCACATAATGTGCGTAATCTCTATATGCATCTTCTAGTGTTTTTGATATTGATGAACGATGAATTATTTCTTGACTTTCATTACTTGTCATTCTTATCAGTCCCTTATTATAACTCCAAATCTTCCGGAATCTCATCTCCGGAGATGTCGATGTCAATCAACTCTTCAGCAGATAGTTCAATGTCATCTAAATCAACAGGATCAGGATCAACGCCATATTCGAGTCTGTATTCAGAGGCATCAACATGGAACACGTCGTCCATGATGAACCTTTTTCTGAAGGAAACATCACTTCCCATGAGTTGTTCAAAGCGCAAATCTGCAAATGCGGCATCATCTATTTTCAACTGAATCAAGTAACGACTGTGAACCTTCATTGATGTAACTTCTAATTGATCAGCATTCATCTCACCCAAACCTTTGTATCTCTGAACTTTGATATTTGCGGGATCCATTCCAGATTCAACTAGTTTTTCAATTAAGGAATCTTTTTCAACTTCTGAAAAGTGATATTCAAAACTTTCTTGTTCTAATAGTTCTGATTTTCCTCGAGATAAGTATACACGGAAAAGTGGAGGTTTTGCGATGTAAATTTTACCAATCTCTATCAATGGTCGCATATACCGATAGAAGAAAGTTAACAATAAAGTCATAATGTGAGCACCATCGACATCTGCATCAGTGAGGATGATTATCTTACCATATCTGCACGTTTCTAAATCGAAATCATCACCGATACCTGTTCCAATTGCCATAATCATACTTTGAATTTCTTTGTTACTCAAAGCTTTAACCATTCGTGATTTGAAGACATTTAGAACCTTGCCTTTAAGAAACAGAATCTCTTGAAATTGACTGTCTCTTGCTTTGACGGCGGTACCACCAGCAGACTGTCCTTCTACTAAAAACAATTCTCTTTTGGCAGCATCTTTTTCTCTGCTTTCAACCAATCGCCCTGGAAGGCCAACTCGTTTACCTTTCATTCTAACTAGTTCTCTAGCTTTCCTCGCAGCCACTCTTGCTCTTTTGGCATCCATTGCCTTATCTATAATATTTTTTGCGGATTTTGTATTAATTTCCAGATATTCTCTAAATTTATCAGTCATTACTTTTTGAACTATCCCATCAACGTCACTATTTCCCAATTTGGTCTTAGTCTGTCCTTCAAATTGAGGTTCAGGATGTTTTATACTTATAATAGCAATTAGTCCTTCTCTCACATCTTCTCCACGTAAATTATCGTCTTTTGCAGTAAGTACTTTTCTAGTTCTCCCATAATCATTAATAGCTCTTGTTAATCCTGATTTAAAACCAGATAAATGAGTTCCACCCTCAGAAGTATATATTCCATTTACAAAACCCATGATAATTTCATTGTAACCTTCTGTGTAGAGGATACTTAATTCAGTAATCACACCATCAATTGATTTTTCAGTGTGAAATACGTCTTCAGGTTTGTCAAATATACTTTTTTTACCTCTTGTCAGGTCCCAAACGAATTGTTTGATACCACCTTCAAATAGAAATTCTTGTTTCTTTGGTGGATCAGTGCGTTCATCGGTAAGTGAGAATCTTAAGTTTTTATTGAGATAAGCCATCTCTTTAATTCTTCGAAGAATAATTTCGTATGTAAATTCTGTAATTGGAAAAATTTCTGGATCTGGTTGAAAATAAATATATGTTCCATGTGTAGTCATGCCTTGATTTTCTCGTGCAACTACAGTAGATGAAGGTTTACCTTTACTATATTCTTGGATATACTCATTATTGTCTTTGTAGACTTTTACTACAAGTTTCGAGGATAATGCATTAACACATGCCAAACCTACACCGTGTAGACCCCCAGATACTTTGTAAGCTGTTTTGTCAAATTTTCCTCCAGAATGTAATTTGGTAAAAATGACTTCTAGAGTGTCCTGATTGAAACGTTTATGTTTACCAACAGGGATACCTCGGCCATCATCAAATATTGAAATTCCCCCTTCACGATGGATGACAATTTGAATATTATTGCAGGATCCAGCCATATATTCGTCAACAGAGTTGTCAACAACTTCCCAGATCAGGTGATGCAACCCTTCTTCACCTGTTGTACCAATATACATTGCAGGCCTTTTTCTGATACCTTCAGTTCCTTCTAGAACCTTGATTGTATCCACACCGTAACTATCTTTTTTTGTTGAATTTTGCCTCGTTTCTTCATCCATAGTTATCACTAATCGCTTTCATACTTTGCTTCCAAAAATTGGAATCAGTCGTTTTGCCATTTAACGCTTTTAGTCGGATGTTTTCCCCTAAATATACGCTATTGAAATTGGGAGTTTATAATATATAAAGAAATTGGTATACCATAGAGTTTTAAGGGCATAAGAGCGCGAAATAAACCATTTTCTTATACAATTGTACATTAATCTAATGAAAAGAGAATAAAGAAGGTTTTATGGGATAATTTTTGTCCCAGATTCACCTTGAATTGCAGCTATTGCATTTTCAGGATTAGTAATTAGTGTAACCCCTTGAGTTTCCTTTACGAAACTGATTCCAGCTTCCATCTTTGGACCCATACTACCCTTAATAAAATGGCCATCATCATGATATTGCATAGCCAGAGCTAAACTTATTTCACCGATAGATTCTTGGGTATCAGTATTATAATTCAAATAAGCATTTGAAACATCAGTGAGAATCATTAGGGTTTTTGCACCAATTTGTGAGGCTAATACAGCGGACGCTCGATCTTTATCTATAACAGCTATTGATCCACGAAGCTCTCCTTCCGGCGTTCTAATTACAGGAATTCCTCCTCCGCCTACACTGTAGACAATTCCACCTCTCTCAGCTATAGCTAGAATTTCCTGCTTCTCAACTATCTCTAAAGGTTTTGGCGATGCAACAAACAACCTGTATCCTCGTCCAGCATCATCTAGATAAGGTCCATGTCCTTGATTATTAAATTCCTCTGCTTGGTCTTTTGTGTAGAACCTTCCGATTGGTTTTGTTGGGTTTTCAAATGCAGGATCTTTCCCATCCACTACAACTCTTGTACTAATGGTTGTAACAATTATGGCCTTCCCCCGTCTTTGAAGTTCGTTTTGAACAGTTTGGTTGATCATATAACCAATTTGGCCTTGGCTCATTGCCCCACAGACATATAAGGGCATTGGAGGTGCGTCCTCATAGCTCTGTTGTGCTAATATATTTCCAACTTGAGGACCATTACCACTAGTTAAAACAACTTGAAAACCTAGATCGACTAAATCTGCAATAACATTTGCAGCTTCCTTCATATTGTCCATTTGCTCCTCAAAAGAACCTTTTTGCCCTCTTTTAAGAATCATATTTCCTCCGAGTGCAATAACTATTAATTTATCTTTCAATTTTTAGCACCAGTAGATTTTTGGAGGCATTCATATATATAAAAATTCGTTTTACAATGTTTCTAAAAATGTGAGTAAGAAAAAATCAAAATTATGTTATACTTAAGCAACTACAGAAGAAACTTCCAGAATTTCACCATGAAGGGCATTTTGAGAATTACCGGTTATTTTTACTGTCACTCTCTCACCTAGATTCCCTCTTGAAAGAAGTACTGCTCTATAGAAGATATTGCGTCCAAACTTTTTTCCAGAATGAGTTTCTTTTAAGATAAGAACACCACCTTCCCATTCATTCCACTCTTTGTTTTTCTCAAGTCGAATTTCTTTTACTTTCTCTGAAAGGTATTTACTTCGCTTTTTCTTAATATCTGATGGGATTTTATTTTCAAACTTTGTTGAAGCAGCAAAGGGTCTATCACCATATTTTGAAACATTGACAATATCAAACTTATTTTTTTCAAGAAGTTTGACAGTTAAATCAAAATCATAGTTTGTTTCGCCTGGAAAACCAACTATCACATCAGTGGAGAGAGTAATTTGAGGGATTCTATGTCTAATTTTCTTAATAAGACCATTAAAGGTTTCAGCATCATATTGACGTTTCATCATACTGAGTACTTTATCAGAACCGCTTTGTATAGGAATGTGTAAGAAACGATAGATACGATCATCTTTTTCCATAATATCTAATAAATCATCAATAATCTCTAAAGCAAACTTGGGGTTCATCATACCAATACGTATTTGGTAGTCACCTTCTGTTTCAAGAATCTTTGTTAATAGTTCAGGCAACTGAACACCATTGTCACGACCAAAAACAGAAGTGTCTTGGGCTGTTATATAAATTTCTTTAGCACCCATTTCAATGGCTCGTTTCACGTGGTTGACTACCATCTCAACCGGATAGCTTGTTAACCAACCTCTGGCAAATTTAACAGCACAGTACGTGCAACTTCCCAAACAACCCTGTGATATTGGAACGACTGCAGTAAGAGGTTGACCTGGCAAGAAAACCGGATTTTCAGGTAATCGTGCTAGTTGATAAATTTCACCATTAAATAACTGCTGAGGAACATATTTCAGAATTGATTTACCAATGTTTGGAGGAGTAAGAATTGCATCAGGGCATGCTTTCTTGATTCTGTCTGGGTTTATTTTTGGAAGACAACCTGTTACAATTACATCGGCGTCAGTCATACTACATTCATATATGAACTGAATAACTTTATCTTCAGTGGGTGTTTTTACTGCACAAGAATTTATTACTATGACATCGGCTGTATATATATCTTCAACTTCTATACCATTGGAATGCAGAAGAATCTGTCGAGTATTTTCGCCCTCTCCCTGGTTTTGTGTGCAGCCGTAGTTTCTTAAAAAGAAACGAAAATTAAAGGGTTCACCCATTAAGAAAAAGGTTTCATTTCACTTAAAAAACCCACTGTTCCTTGAGAGATGTAAAGAATAACTAAGAAATAAAATGATGTCTTAAAATAACAAAATAATGTTTTAAACAACAAAAATTGGTAATAGAAAGGTTTTTGGATAGAACAAAGAAAAGTGAGAAATAGCAATTTTACTGTGACGATAATGAGTATGTTTGAACAAAAAGCCCCGATACTACTATATGCAATAGATATTGTAAATGGTCATCTGATAAAGGAAGGGGATGAGTCATATCGCTGGGTATTGGTAACAAGCAACAGTGAGAAAATCTACAAGATAAGACTCAACGGCACTATAATAGATAAGTACCATAGTGCAAGTGATGGAACTAAAAAATCATTCACAACCTTGACATTAGACGATGGAACAGCTACAGTTAGAGTAAAAGCTTGGGAGGACACTGCAGAATTTTTGAATGGTTTCATCATCGGTAATGACATTGACGTGATTGGAAAACCTAGAGCAAGTGATGATGAAGTTTATGTTTTGCCTGAAATAGTAATGCTAATTGAAGATTCGAATAAAGAACTTTACTTACGAGCTAAGAAAATTAAAAGATATACTAAGAATAATCTGATCATCTCAAAAGAAGTAGAGGATTCGCCTGATCATAATCAAGAGCAGAAAGAGAAGATATGGGGATTAATTGCAGATTCTGAAGAAGGTTTGGAGTTAGAAGAAATTATGAAAACGACCAAATTAGATAAAGCAACAGTTGAATCAATTATCCACGATTTACTTAATGATGGTGACATCTACGAACCAAGTGCACTAAAATTCAAAAAAATCTAATCAGATCAAACTTGCAGAAAATGTGCATTTATTAGATTTACTAATTTATCTTTTAGTTCTAAACCATCAACCGATGCACCTAGATTTTCTATCTCATCTGAAAGAAGATTCAAACCTACAATATATCTTATCCACAAACCTAGATCGCTAGAAACAGTATCATCGCTCTCAACACGATAAAGGTGATACTCAATAGAGAAATATGGGACGTAGGGAAGTATCTCTGCCAATTCTTGCAAATTACTAGCAGAACCATATATCTTCTTAGGAGAATTTGGATCACGGAATACAAAAGGAGGGTTAATTGGTTTGGTTGTTTCTTTGTTTTTGGAATTTAATTCTGATTTAAGCATGAAGACCCCTTCCATTGCAGACCAAGTGAAAGTCATTTCCTCATTTTTAAATGTTATGTCTGAAAATTAGATGAAATCTAAAGAAAATCGCTTTAATAATCGTCTAATCTTCTAGTGAGAATATAGGAGAGAAATGAAGTAGTTTCTTACAGGAAATTGTGCTGTAAACGTTATAAACCTAGCAAGGATTTCAGGTTCGGAATGAGTCTGAGTGTTACCCCTTCACTATGGCCGCGACGAATCGCAACTTATGACCTTTCCCAAGTCCTCTCGGAACATAGTACCAAGCCACACGTGGAAGAGCTTAACTTTCCCGATCATCTGGAACGCATCCAGATGTATATCTGACCTTACTAGGCAAAAGTATTGAAAAAAGAATGCTTTTTAAGTTTACTATTAGCGACAAATGTTTTATTAAGTTTAGTACAACTTTAGAAGTAGGTCGAAATGTTTAAATTTAAATCTATTAGGGAAATTAATAGAAAAAACGCTGAGATACTCAAGTGGTATGAGGATGGATTGCTAATCCATTGTCGTTAGACTCCCGGGTTCAAATCCCGGTCTCAGCTCCATTCTTTTCTATGTATATCACTCCAAATCTAATTGATTAAAGCTCTTAATCCAAAACCTATTCCATATGCTGCTGCTGCTGCAATTCCACCTAATGCTAACATCTCCAATCCAGATCGAATGAAGTTCTTTCCTGTTACTTTCACCTTCAAAGATCCTAGAACAAAAAGAGTTATCCCGGTTAGAATGCAAGCTAGTAGAAATGACAATGATGGATTATCTCTAAGAGAAGGTGTCAATTGAGCTATTACATATGTTATCAATGGAACAAAACCAAACACAGCAAACGATAGAAAAGTTGCAATACCATTTTTTATTGGAGATTCATCGGTTTCAATTATCCCCAACTCCTCTGCCATCATTACATCGACCCAGGCTACGGGATATTTAGAAATTACTTCAACTACAGATTTAGCATCTTCTGAGCTCATCCCCTTATCTTCATATATTTCTATCATCTCTTTCTTTTCTCCTTCAGGATAATGTTCCACTTCCCACTCTTCCCTTTCTCTTTCACCCATTTCATATTCCCGTTCGGATTTTGAACTTAGATAATCGCCTATACCCATCGATAGTCCATCGGCTAATAGATTGGCAAAACCCAAAATCAGTATTGCGCTGAAATCAAGGTTAGCTCCTACTACTCCTGCAACAATTGCAAATGTTGTAATTATTCCATCGACGCCACCGTAAATTAGGCTTTTCACATATTTTCCCGCTTCTCTTTGATGACGTTCCGGAGCTTTTACGGAATGAGCTTCTTTCATTTTCTCTACATCTTTTTCTTTGTAAGCTTCCTTCGCTTTCTCTAAATCTCTGCTTGCTGCCATGATTCGACATTCTCCTTATAGATTATTTTAAAGAAAACTACATAAATTTTGAGGAAGAAATTTCTCACTAAATCTTCATATTTAAAAAGACCTAGAGAACTTTGCATTGGCATGAAACCGGATACTATCATTGAGTTGAATCATGGAGCTGGCGGTTCACTAATGGATATTTTTCTATCCTCGTTGATTAACATTTACAAGAATAAATCAGTTGAAGGAGGGATAGGGGCTGATGAACAAGACGATGGAGCTACAATCCAAATTTCTAAAGACTCTATTCTTATTGTCAGTTCAGACTCTCATACAGTCGAGCCAATATTTTTCCCTGGAGGAGATCTTGGTCTCTTAGCAGCAACTGGTACAATTAACGATGTTGTGATGATGGGAGGAAAACCTATTGCAATCACTTGTGCCATATTAATAGAGGAGGGCACAAGATACTCACTTATTGAGAAAGTCATTTCCTCTTTTGCTAGAACTTGTGATCAAAATAATGTTGCAGTAATTGCTGGAGACACCAAAGTATTACCTAGAGGTCAAGTAGACTGTATGTATATGAGTACCACTGGAATCGGTATCCGAACTTCTCCTAACGTTATAGCTGATAACAATGTGAAAGTTGGTGATAAAATCATAATAACAGGCTCACCTGGAATGCACGGAGCTTCACTCATTGCAGGAAGAGAAGGGATTAATCTTGAAACCGATCTAAAATCAGATGTTGCACCTCTAGTATCAATGCTTCTTCCTATTGCTGAAAGTGGAGTGGTTCATGCCATGAAAGATCCAACTAGAGGAGGATTAGGGAGCGCCCTTAATGAATTTGCATCGAAATCAAATGTTGGACTCATCCTTGAAGAAGATTCAATACCAGTAAATCCTGCAGTTAATGGTGTGTGCGAATTACTAGGATTGGATATGTTCTCACTCTCTTCTGAAGGGATGGCTATTCTTGCAGTTGTTCCAGAAAAAGCAGAAGAAGTTCTAGCCACAATTCAACTGCACTTATCAGGAAAAGATGCTAGAATTATAGGTGAAGCATCCGATAAGTATCTAGGAAAAGTAGTTATTCACACTTCGATAGGAGGGCATAGGTTACTAAGAAAACCTTTAGGGGAACCCATTCCAAGAGTATGTTAATCCGAGGTCATAAGCATGTCTGAACAGAGTTGCGAGATTTCAGTAGCAGGAATTGTTCAAGGAATAGGATACAGACCATTTGTTTTCAATTTAGCTGCTGATCTTGGCATCAAAGGTTATGTGATGAATCTTGGCGATGCTGGTGTAAAAATCGCAGCACAGGGTCAGAAGGAAATACTTCTAAAATTTATTGAATTACTGAAAGAAGCTAAACCAAAACTCAGTATCTACGAATCTTTTCAGATTGAATGGAAAGAACTAATAACAAATTTCACTCGGTTTGAGATTGCCAAAAGCTCAAGTTCAGGAAAGAGCACTGGATTTTCCTATCTTCCGCCAGATATCACGATTTGTGAAAAATGTGTGGAAGAAATGGAATCTGACGATCAAAGAAGGAAAGACTATCCTTTCAACTCTTGTGTTGATTGTGGACCAAGATATACAGTAATTGAGAAGTTACCCTATGATAGACCAAATACGGTCATGGAAGAATTTACCTTCTGTCACTCTTGCCAACAAGATTATGAAAATTCAAAAGATAGGCGCTTTCATGCTCAAACAACTTGTTGTACAGAATGCGGACCAAAATATACATTATACTCGATTAGTAAAGGGATAATATCTTTTTCGAATAATGGAGAGATGATAAAGTTTGTATCTCAAGAAATAGAAAAAGGTAAATTAGTTGCAATCAAGGGAATTGGAGGGACACATCTTGCTTGTTCAACGACCAATGATGATACTCTCTTGAGACTAAGAGAGGCAAAAGGAAAAAGAAAATTCAAACCTTTTGCTATAATGGCAAAAAATATCCAAGCAATAGATAAATTCGCTGACATGAATTCAGAAGAAGAGAAACTACTTACTAGTTTTAGAAAACCGATTGTACTTCTGAAAAAGAAGATTGATTATTATTTATCAGATTGGGTGTCGCCAGGATTACATAATGTTGGTGTAATGTTACCCTATGCAGGTATTCATTTCATGATATTAAGAGAAATGAAAGAACCAACCATCGTCATGACAAGTGCTAATCCATCAAATTATCCCATGTTCATAGATAACGATGAAATTATGGAAAAATTAGCTTATGTTGATTATTTCTTATTACATGATAGAAGGATATATCAGAGAAACGACGATTCTGTTATAAGAATAAATAAATTGGGGGAGCATTTTTCAAACAAATTCATTCGCAGATCAAGAGGATGGGTTCCTGAGCCTCTTATTTCCCACATAGATGTAAAGAATAATACCCTATTAGGAATTGGGGCAGAAATGCATCTAATACCCTCGTTAATGAAAGGAACAAGAATCATTCCCACTCAACACATTGGGACAGTTACTTTATTGGAAACTTACGAGTATATGATAGAAGCAATTGAACATTTGTTAAAACTCTACAACTCGAAGATTGATGCAATAGCATATGATATGCATCCTCAGTATCTAACTTCAACTAGTATTGATGAAATTCTTCACCATTTTGATGTAGAAAAACATAATGCATTTCAACACCATGAAGCTCACATTGCTAGTGTTGCCTTGGAGAAAAAAATACAACCGGAAGAAGAAATAATAGGCATCGCTCTAGACGGAACAGGGTATGGAAGAGATGGCTCGATATGGGGAGGAGAGATATTTTGTGGACCAATTACTGATTTAGAAAGAGTTGGGCAACTTGAGCAATTCAATCTACCAGGAGGAGACCTAGCAACAAAATATCCTCTAAGAAGCCTTCTTTCTTTATTGTCACTTAATTTCAAAAGAGATGAAATTGTTGACATTACAGCTGATTTAGTTAACACTCTTCCTAGAGGAAAAGAGGAAGTAGAATTTGTTCTTACTCAGCTTGAGAAGAATGTTTTTCCTATAGGATTTAAAACAACTAGTACAGGTAGATTCTTAGATGCAGTTAGCACTTTTCTTGGCATATGTGGAGAACAAACGTATGAAGGTGAGCCAGCTATAAGATTAGAAGGATATAGTTTAGGCGGAAAAACAAGTGGTGACCCATTAGGATTAGAGATTCCATTCAAAGAAACAAAAAATGGTCATGAGATTCAAATTAGTCAAATATTTCCCCAACTGATAGATTTAAGCAAAAACATCTCAAAAGAAAAATTAGCTTATTCAACTCAACAAGCTCTTGGGAAGGCCATTAGTGATGTCGTTAGTTCTATAGCCGACCAAAGAAACATCTCAAAGATTTTGGTTTCAGGAGGAGTCTGTTTGAACGGTATCATCATAGATGAGATTGTGAAATCAGTTGAGACAGAAAAGAGAAAATTGTTAACAAATGAAAATATTTCACCTGGAGATGGTGGAGTTTCAGTTGGTCAATTGTATTTACTTGCACTAAGCAGTTACAGCAATAGCTGAAAATGGGTCTAAATACTCAAAGATGAAAATAGTAGTTTTAGAATAAGTAAAGTTGAAGGATTTATCTATTTTATCAGGCAACTACTAACGATAAACCTTAATAATTAGCTAATATTCACTATCTAATGTCGCATTAGTGACCCCTATTAGAGGTTACGTGGTGAACTAATAGAATATAATCCTTAATGGAGGATTAAAAAGATATGTGGTTAGAAATTATTTTAATGATAACGGTCCCCGGTATCATATTCATCGTATTAATGGGTTTGTTCATTGATTGGTTGGATAGAAAAGTATACGCCAGGGGGCAGAATAGAAAAGGACCACCATTCTTGCAACCACTTTATGACATAGTAAAATTAACAGCTAAGGAATCGATTATACCACAAGGAGTAAGTAAATTCTGGATGACTGTTTTACCAATAGCATTTATAGCCACAGCACTAACTGGAGCACTTATGATTCCAATAGTTGTTTTAAATGAAGCTGGGCTAGTTGCTGGTTTTGCATCATTCGAATTTGACGTATTCTTTGTTTTACTGATATTACTATCTTATGGAATGTTAATTTATTTCATAGGTTTTGTTACAAAAAATCCCTTTGCTCAAACAGGTTCTACAAGATCTCTTCTCCAAGCATTAAGCTTTGAGATACCCCTTGGATTTAGCATGCTAGTCCCAATCCTTATTGTAGGTATTGGAGATTCAGAAGCTAGCTTCAATTTAGCTTATATAAGTAAGAACCTTTACTCTGTTATTGGAGAACAGCGTCTGTACATAATTTCCATAGTTATAGCTCTAGTTATATCTGTGATTGTTATGATGGCTGAGCTGGAAGAGTTTCCATTTGATTCTCCTCTTTCTCATACAGAATTAGCTGATGGTTGGTTGGTTGAATATGGTGGGTGGAGATATGCTCTAATCCATCTTGGTGAAAGAATTGGCGCATTTTTCATAGGCGGTTTAATCGTTACACTATTCTTAGGTGGCCCATATATTGGTCCAGCCTTCTTAACTGGTATTGGCATAGTTGATGGCATATTGCATTTGCTATTCTTCTTGATAAAACTAGTTTTAGTAATAGTAGTAATGTCATTCTTACGAACACTCATTTCTCGTATAAGAATTGATCAATCTGTAAGATTAGCCTGGAAACAAGTGTTACCCATAGCCATCATTGCCTTGATGTTAACTCTAGGGTTCAAACTAATAGGAGGCGCATAAATATGGAATGGTATTATGCATTAATAATAGATCTATCAGTGTCGCTTCTTGTTGTATTAGCTGTATGGCTAATAAGTAAGAGAGTAAGATTTATTCTCGGAACACAACCCCCAACACAGAGCAAGATGAAAAGGGATCTCTTCGCGAGCGGAGAAGGTTCTATTATGGCCAAACCAAGAAAAATCTTCATTGACACATTTGTGTTTATTGCATTCTTTGTTCTCTTTGATGTAGCAGTATTCATACTCGCAACAGCTTTCTTCATTTCTGGAGATATAGCTGTGGCTGGTCCTTTAATTGGCGCTGCTCTAATCTATACAGGAATTGTATTGGTTACAGTTTTAGTCGCTGTCAAGAAGAAATATGCAAGAGACGCGATTGATCCAATCTCTGAAGGAGGTATAAAACAATGAGTTTAGCAGCAAGTTATATTTTAATGATATTAGCTATAGTTGCAGCGATTTTTGCTCTTGAAAGCAAGAATCTTATGGTTTCAGTTATTAGCTTGATTGCCATGAACTTCTTCGTTTGGGCAGTATTACTCATATATGGCGCATTACTCATAGCATGGATACAATTAATTGTCTATGGTGGTGGTTTTACCGCACTGTTCTTAGTAGTTGTTGCTTTAACTGAGAAACAAAAAGATGAATCCTTTGAATTACTGAGAACGATACTCGCGGTAGTAGCGGTAGTAGTAATAGTTGGTTTGTTGATTTATGCAATCACACAATCTGGAATTACTAATATTGTTGGCGACGTTAGTGAACCATCAGAAATCTTTACCCTATTATGGGAAGAAAGAACAACTGATGTTATTCTTCAAGGAGTTATTTTCTTTGTAGCATCAGTAGCTATCGGAACACTCTTTCTGGAACATAACAGGAAGAAGACAAAGGAGGAGATAAAAGCATGATTGAACAACTTCACTTACTAATTTTAGCAATTATCCTATTTGGTGTAGGTTTATACGCTATATTAGGAAAGAGAAATGTGATAAAAATCTTAATGGGTATTGAAATCATGACAATATCAATAAATGTCGCTTTTATCGCACTTGGTACAGAAATTATAGCAAATGGATCAAATGAATTCGCAGATTTTGCGCAAATATTCCCATTGATTTCACTTGCTGTTGGAGCAGCTGTTATTGCGCTTGGACTCGCAATTGTCATTAACAACTATAGACACACAAAGGGTGTAGATAGTGATGAAATGTCCACATTAAAAAGGTGATATGAATGTCTACAATAGTAATATTTACAATAATAGCCATTGTTGCCCCCATAGTTGGTGCATTTCTCTCACTACTACTGAAGAAATGGTCAGCTGTGCGTGACATTTTTAGTGTTAGTTCAATTGGAATTTCAGCTATAGCAGCAATTGTTGTATTTGGTTTATATGACGGCAGTCCAATAGACAGCACGGTCAATTGGCTAAATTGGTCAGTAACCTCTGTACAAACTGGGGTCTACCTAGATTCACTCTCAGTCCTAATGGGACTCATTGTTTCAGTATTAAGTATGTTAATTGCATTCTTCTCACTGGAATACATGGGTGAAGATAAACACAAACCTAGATACTGGTTCTTCATTCAACTATTTGTTGGTGGGATGCTACTACTAGTCTTCGCCTCGGATATGATTTTCCTATTCTTAGGCTGGGAATTAGTTGGTCTATGTTCTTGTTTCCTAATCGGTCACTTCTACATGAAAAAAGGTGAAGAAGGAGAAAAGCCTGCAAAAAGTGGAATTAAAGCTTTGATCATGACAGGTATAGGTGATGTAGGTCTGCTTGCATTTTTAGCATGGGCTTATACACAAAATAACAACGTACTAATTAATGATCCGGCTAATAATTTTGATGTAGCACCTGGTATAGGTATTGTAATGAGCATTCTATTGGTACTTGCACCTATTACAAAATCTGCACAATTTCCACTCCAATCTTGGTTAAGTTCAGGAGACACCGTGGATGTTGATGCTATGCAAGGCCCCACCACTGTTTCAGCACTAATACACGCTGCAACAATGGTTAAGGCAGGTGTGTATCTTGTTGCTCGATTCAGCCCAATATGGGATGTACAAGCATTCTATACTATACTCATGGTGGTTGCTGGAATATCAACAGTATTAGCTGCAATCGGCGCGCTAGTATCAACAGATCTCAAAAGAGTACTTGCTTACAGTACAATCTCACAACTTAGTTACATGTTCTTAGCATTTACAATACGAACTGATGAGGGATTGTTTGCAGGACAAATGCATTTGTTCTCACACTCAATATTCAAAGCGCTACTCTTCTTGTCAGCAGGTGCAATTATTCACTCTGTTGCTGAAGAACGAGACATGAAGAAAATGGGTGGATTACGCAAAGACCTACCTTGGATTTACGGATTTATGATGGCTGGTGCTCTTGGTTTGATTGGTCTCCCAATTTTAACTAACGGTGGATTTTCAAAAGAACTAATAATAACAGCAGCTTTTAATGAAGGAAATTGGTTTATCTTTGTCCTTACAGTACTAACAGCTTTCTTAACTGCATTATATGCTGCAAGAATGTTCTTCATGATCTTCCATGGTAAGAACAGAGGAGTAAAGGTCCACAAACCTAAATATATAATGAGAATCACATTAGGAATTCTAGCTGTGCTAGTTGTAGTAACAGGATTTCTTATTGAAGGTCCATTGCATAACTTATTCAGCGGACATGCTGATCCATATGAATTAATTAGAGACTTTAAAGTCGTGCCTTTCATTTCTGCTTTTGGAGCAATAATATTAGGTGTCGGATTAGCTTTCTTGTTATATGGTAAAGGTCAAACTGAAGTAAGTTTCATTGAGGACAATAAAATGATGAAAGCTTGTAGAGAAATTGTAGCCAATGGTTACTACATTGATCACTTGTACAATCTAATTATCATCAAGCCTATATTCTGGATTGGAAAACAACTTTCTTTCCTGAAGACAGGTAAGATTAATTGGAATATGCTACTTGGATCCGCAGTGGCAATAGTTGCTATTGCAGTTTTAGTGATGGTGATGGTCTAATGAATTATCTATCGTTAATACTAATTATCCCTCTTGCAGGTGCTGGTTTGCTTGCTTTATTCGAGCAAATTAGAAAATACCTTGTCAAGATAAAGATAAATGTCGACATCTTAAACCATGCTTTCGCAAATGTTGTAGCATTCGGAATATTCGTATTCAGTTTTGTTTCAATATTTGTAAACGGAATATGGTCAGTGAATACTACCTCTGATGGACTATTAGAATTTGGACAATTGCAGTCAATATTGATTACAATATTCAGCTTCTTAGTCTGGATGGCTGTTCTCTTTAGTGTAGATTACATGAAAGGTAAGAATGGTTTAGGATACTACTATGCTTTGATCCTTACATTACTATCAGGTTTAAGTGCAGTAACTATGGCAAATAATTTCTTCACCCTATTCATTGGTTGGGAAATGTTTGCTCTGAGTGGTTACACACTTGTTGCATTTGATAGAATGAAACGAGGAGCAGTAGAAGCTTCATTGAAATACTTCATCATGTCAACTGTTGGAAGCATGTTCGTACTTCTTGGAACAGCTTTAACATACGGAAGATTTGGAACAGTAAACTTTGTGGCAGTAAAAGCTGCACTTGGTAGTAGCAATCCAACTAATCCATTAACTGGTGCAATTGTTGCGCTTTTTGTTATTGGTTTTGGTGTTACATCTGCAGTGATTTTCCTAAATGCTTGGTTACCTGATGCACACTCTTCAGCACCTTCAACAATTTCTGCTTTGCTTTCGGGTATTGTAGTTAAAGCAGGTGCTTTCGGTATATTCAGAACCATAATCACAGCATTTGGAAATACTAACATATTGCCCTACACATCAGTATTCATTTCTTGGATAGCTATCTTCACTATGTTTGAAGGAAACTTCTTAGTTTTCTATCAATTCAGAAGAAGTGATATAGTAGACTTCAAGAGAATATTAGCTTACTCTACTACTGTACATTTAGGATACATCCTTCTTGGTATAGGAGCAGGCACTGATGTTGGTGTTCAAGCATCTATCTTCCATATACTAACACACTCTTTAGGCAAAGGATCCCTCTTTTTGCTCAGTGGAATAATTATTGCAGCCCTAGGCTCACGAGATGTTCGTGACATGAAAGGTCTTGGAAGAAGATCTCCTCTTATAGGAATCTTTCTAACAATCGCCCTTCTATCACTAGGTGGTATACCAATTACAGCTGGTTTTTACTCAAAACTACTTGTAATCGTATCTGCCGCTGGTGGACTTTATAGTCCAACCATGAACGTTCTCATCGTGATAATGGCTATCCTTAATTCTCTGCTAGCTCTTGGAAGTTATCTATACATCCTAAAGATAATGTTATTCGATGAACCTGATGCAAAAGCAGTCGATAAGATTGAAATCCCAATAATACAAACTATTGTTATGTCAATAATGGTAGTGCTAATTATCTTCTTAGGTATTTGGCCAGATAGTATACTACACTTTATTGGCTTAGTAGTTTAGAATTGGGATAAATCTCCCTTTTTTCTTTTTCTTATTTTTTCTTCAAGTATAGTAAAAATATTTTTAACTCCCATATATAGGCGTAAGTCATGGAAATTCTAGATTATGTTAATGGAATCTATTCAATTGTTGTTGGAATCTCACTTAATCTTTTCTGGATTGTAGTATTTAGTTTGAAATCCTCACCCAAACTTATTGAAAATCCTAAGGAAAGACTCTTTCATGTAATAGCAGAATTTTTCATATCTACATTAGCTATCATTGCAGGTATAGGTATTTTTTACGAGCAGGATTGGGGTATTTATCTCTTCTTCATAGCTTTTGGTGCTTTGACCTATGCATGTATAAATGCTATAGGTATTTATTCGAAGAAAAAACTGTGGTTATTAGTGGGGACACTTTCGTTAGTTGGAATTATTTCATTTGTTTTACTACTGTTTAATCTTATTAGAATAATTACAGTATAAAATAAGTATTAGAAAAAGACTACATAAAAGAAGAGTAAGAAAGAATAATTAGAAATCCGCACTTATTAAGCCAGCGTTTATTTGCCTAATGCCATTATAGACTACACTGGCTACAAGAAGCAGTCCAACTAGCCAACCTACATAATCAATAAAACCTGTACTTAAGCCAAATGTAAAACCTGCTAATCCACATAAAATATAGTGCATACCTGATTTCTGATCCTTTTTATTGTATTTAATAATACCCAGTACAATACCAACAATAGGAATAATGATTGATAATACCATGAAAAGAATAAGCTTGTTCTTCTCTTCTTTTGTCGGAGGAGTGCCTGTAGCTACAGGAGGAGCTCCTACAGTAGTTGGTCCAGAAGTATCAGTTTGAGAAACTGGAGTAGCTTGAGGTTCAGCTATAACTTCTACAACTTTGGCACCACAACTGTCACAAAACTGCATGCCATCTTGTACCTTATCACCGCAATTTGAACAGAATACGTTTTTCGACATAATATCACAATGGTTCTTCTTAGTTCAATCTATTTTACAGTATGTCATATTTAAGAATAACCCTTTTGTCTTACATCAATCACACTTACTTATTCCTCATGTTGGATATCCTCACCTATACTCCACAAAAAGATCATAGCTGATTTTGGCCCCATTCGTGAAAATTTTTTGGACAATTCCTTTCTAGCATAGCGATAATTGTCTGATTTATCCAAATTATCCATGAAATTTCTAAACGACCCATATTCTTCTTGTACATTCGAAAATGCGATTGCATTTACTAATACAGATTCTATCTTAGCTCTATTTCTAATTATACGTGAGTTAGAAAGTAGTTCTTCTATATCTTCTTCATCAAGATCTACAACGCTATCAATTTTGAAATCCTTGAAAGCTATCTTAAAATCAGACCATTTGTCAGCAATAAGCTGCCAACTTAATCCTGCTTGGAATACTGTTCTAGCCATATTTTCAAAGTAAGCATCGTCATCCGGAGGAAGTTCATCCCTATAAAACCAACCAGTGCGTGGG
>JAGXNV010000288.1 GCA_019894795.1 Candidatus Heimdallarchaeota archaeon
GCATTTCTAGAATCATTAAAACAGCATGAAGAAAGAGAAGAAACTGAAGGTGAAAAGAAATGATAACAGAGAAAAAAGAAGATAAAAGTTTTAAAAAATTCAAATGGTGGGTGACCCCTCTTAATTTAATTGTTATTGCAAGTTTTCTAGTAATAATTGATTATTCAACAGGTAATACACACACTTTGGAATGGGCACATTGGCCAGCTTTAGGATTATTATTGATATACGTTCTGAATATCATCGTTGTTAGAAGACCTGAACTAGCTTGGTTTGTTGGTCCAACATTCTTTTTGCTATTGTCAATTTATCTCCTAATAATTGATTTAGCCTATGGGTCAAATAATCAAATATGGTTCTTGGATTGGGCACCTATACCTATAGGAGCTTTACTGACTTTTGGAACCATCATCCCAATAATAGTGCAACTGGGTAAAAGGAAAATGCTCCCTAGAAAGAGATTGGAAGAATTGGAGAAAAAGAGAGTGAATCAAGAAGAAGTAGATGAAAGAAAAGAAGTAAAAGAATAGTTAATGTTTTTTCAAATGTTCTCTAATCTTTGCAACTACTATAGCTCCTTCACCAACTGCAGCTGCCACTTGTTGAGTTGACTGGCTTCTGCAATCACCTATAGCAAAAAGCCCAGGGATATTAGACATCATTTTCTCATCAGTTTTAATAAATCCTCTTTGATCCAGTTCTACTACACCTTCTGCAATTTCTGTATTGGGTTTAAGCCCTACAAGCAGAAAAACTCCATCAGGGTTGAGCGTTACTTGCTTATTATTTGCTCTATCAAAGAATCTAACGCCCATTAGTTTTTTCTTCTCTCCAACGATATATTCTTTAATTTCGTAGCTGGTGAAAGTTTTGATTTTTGGTTCTTGGGCCACTTGCTCTTGGATAGCTTTTGTAGCTGTAAGATTGTCCAATATTTCTACCACATAAACCTCTGAAGCAAAACGAGCAAGGAAGAGTGACTCTTCTAGAGCAGAATCCCCTCCTCCCATAACTAAAACTTTCTTGTCTTTGTAGAAAGGTCCATCACAAACAGGGCAGAAGTGGATCTTGTAACCTAGTAAGGTCGTCTCACCCTCTGTACCAAGAGTGCGGTATATGCTACCTGTAGCTATGACAATAGATTTTGCACTAATTGTATCACCAAGTGAGGTTTTTACGCTGAAAATTTCTCCTTCTTTCTCTATCTTTGTTACCTCTGTAGCTTTTAATAACTCTACACCAAATCTTTCAGATTGCTTCGTGAAGTTAACTGCGAGATCAATACCTTCTATCCCTTCGGGAAAGCCAGGGTAATTTTCTATTCGTTCAGTGAAATTCATTCTTCCTCCAAGAGCTCCTTTTTCGATAACAATAGTATCAAACCCTTCTCTGGAGGTATAAATAGCACAAGTTAATCCTGCTGGACCACTACCGATAATTAGAACATCATATGAAGCTTTTGCAGGTCTTGTAACTAAACCTAACTTCTCTGCTAACTCAGCATTGGTAGGTTCGACAAGATAAGTATCATCTGAAAATTCTATTATAGGCACTTTTCTTTTGCCATCATTGATTTTTTCAACAAATAAAGCTGCTTCCTCATCTTCTGTAATATCAATGTAATTGTATTCTATACGATGTTCTGCTAGAAAAATTTTGGATACCTTGCAATCAGAGCACCAAGGTGTTCCAAACAAACGTGTAATCTTAATCATGTTTACCATAATCATGTAAAATTCGAATCTTTTTAATCTTCTTAATTGACAAGGTTTATTGTCGTGTGTAATAAAAAGTAGAAAGGAGAAAGAAATCTTAATTAATTCTCTGCCCGCAGTTAACACAGAAGCTCTGTTCTTCTGATTCTAATTTTATTCCGCAAAAGTTGCAGAATTGCATTTCATAGCTGTTTCTATATTGATACTGAACAGTTGAAGTGAAGTTTTCTTCTTCTCTCTTAACAACTGTTGGTTCATATTGACGATATGGGGAGTGTGTTCTTACTGCTGATTCTTCATGATTCTTTTGTCTTATCCTACTTCTGTAACTCAATCCTCTTAGTATGAAAACAATAATAATAATTATCACAATGGGTGAAAAAGTCCAACTTATGTAGGGAATATACCCCAGATAGTACCTTAGGAATATAACAGCACCTATAATTAATAAGATAAAAGGTATTATTCCAACAAATCTATTTCTTTGTCTGCTTCTATGTCGATGCATTTCTTTCTAAGTGAATCCTCACATGGATATTAATAAACCAAACCATTTGAAGAAACAAGTAATGTGAAAAAAAGAAAAAAAGAAGAAAAGATCATGCTAGATCTTTTGCTTTTTAGATTTGAGTAGAATTGGTATTACTATTATGCTTGTCAAAAGGAATAGAGGTATAATAATACCATTGGATATTTCGGGAATAGCTGCAGGATTAACTATTTGGTAAACTAAAGAACCAACAATCCTTCCTGCTACATCCCTTGCCACAATTGTAATTCAGCTGTACTACCTTGTGGAATGCTAAGTGAAAACTCGTAAGTGTCTCCAGAAACATGCCCCATAAGGTAATTTTGATCTACACCGCCATCAATTGACATTGAAGTTGAAGTAAAATGTCCTGAATGCAAAGAAGCACATGAAACAAACAGTAGATATTGCGGTCATTGTGGTCATGACCTTGAACCGTTCATTATTAAATTCAAGAACAAGCATCTACCTATTCATTTTGATGGAGGTATCATAGGAGCCGTTCTAGGAGAAGAGGAAGAGGAGGATGATTGTCTTTGTGGGATCTGTGGATGTTGCTGTGGAAGTAGTAACAAAAAGAAGAAAAAGCAAGGTTGTTGTGGATCACTATTAGATTGCATTTAAAATTCTTTAAAATTAAACATCTCTCTTTTCTTATTTTAAGCTCTCATTCTTTTTATTTTGTTGGCCACTTGATGGTCACTTTTTCTCGCCATGTTATAATCCTGTGACCAGTTATAGTATACTTA
>JAGXNV010000289.1 GCA_019894795.1 Candidatus Heimdallarchaeota archaeon
ACATAGGTCTATGACTAATAAGGAATTCACCATGATGAATAACTTGATTCATCTCATCACGGTCAATGGCATAGCAAATAGCTTTTCTTACAGCACAAGCTTTTGTGTAATTTCCAAATTCAGATCCATTTACCCACACTTGATTGTCAGAACCACCTATGTGTGGTTTTTCAAGATTGAAAGCTAAGAAACTGAATCCAAAGGCATTGTGGCATTGAACTTCATATCTTGAGTCAGCTTGCATGTTTTTCCTTTCTTCAGGGAAATGTGTTAAATCACTAAGATCTAATTTGCCAGCTTTGAACTCTGCTAGTTCAGCTAAAATATCAGGAATAACACGAATGTTAATTGTATCAATATCTAAATCCTGTGGAGTTCCATCAATTGCGCCTATGCCCATCCAATATGGATTGGCTTGTAAAACAGTTATAGAATTTCGAACGTAGTAGTCTAAAAGATATTTACCACAGCCAAAAGCTGAGGTAGAGTAAGCTACCCAAGGATCAGTATCAGCTATTCCTTCATAAAGACCAGTACATTTGGCACCACTAGAAGTATATGAAACCGTAGGATCAGTAGAATTCAAGAAGAATTCAGGGAGAATATATTGGTTGAGGTTTCCCCAAAAGTCAACATAAGGCTCTAATTCAGGTGTTAAAGGGTTTCCATCGATTTGCAGATGGAATGTCAAGTCATCCTCTGGATCAACATAAGCTTCTGAAATCCAATTATAATAGTATGAGTTTTCGCTGATGATTGGGTTTGACATAGCAAGATAGGTAAAGACTGCATCTTTTGCGGTAACTTTCATATTTGAACCATTGCTAAAATCTCCATTTTTCAAACCAATCATCAAGGGTGTAGTTGAAACATCTAGAGGAATGGAAGCAGCATCTCTTTCTGTAATATTAAAGGAAGGATTCCAATAAACATTATCCCTCATGGTAAAAGTAAAATGTGATTCGTCAATCTGATTCCAGTCTGAAACTAATGAAGTTTTAAGGGGGGTAAAATCTTGGCTCCACCCAACAATCGGTTCTGACATCAAGCTGAAAATGAAAGAGCTGGGTTTGTCATCTGTTTCCAGTAGGTTCAAATTTCTCCAATTTGCTTCAGCTAAAATGAATTCATCGGTTGTTACTTGCCCTTCGTGTAATCCATCATATTCCATGTATGGTAGAGAATTAACTAACCCCGCTCTTGAATCATATCCTAACGTGTTTGTCCATGTGACCATATATTGTCTAGAACTGAAAAGGGGTAATAAAGGGAGAATTTGATCCATAAATAAAATTTGCCAATCAAAATAAATTTGCTGTCTATCTTCTAAATCATATGTAGTAACTGCTTCATTTTGCATTATTTCACTTTCATTCTGAAAAGGAATGCGTTTGTTCAAACTAAATAAGTTTAACTGACCTTCTTCAGTATAATAATCTCTCATATCCTGAGTTCTAAGATCTGAGAAACCAGATATAGTCAGATCAAATGCATCAAATATGTTAGGATCAAAGGCGATGATTATTCCAGGACATGAATCTACTTTTACTTCAACTTCTATACCTATCTCCCTAAGATATTGTGCTATATACAAACCATAATCTGGTTGTACCCCTCCTCCTGTTGTTCTCAACACTAAATTGAAAAATGGTTCAATTCTCTCTTCGCTTTTTACAGTTACAATACTAAAAGAAATAACTAGATAGAATATTAAAGCTAAAGATATCTTTCCTCTCACTAAATCACCAAGGGAATTGGTACTTATTATTCCGCTGAAACACCTATAAAGTTTACTTACAATACGGATAATTTTCTATTTCAACAAGATTTTGAATTTATTTCTTGATTCGCTAATATTTCATTCTATAAATCGTAACGATACTTGCTTTTGTCACTTTTCTTATAAAATCAAAGTCTAACTTATCCATAGTATCAGCTCTTGTGTGATAATAGGTAAAAGAAAACTAACAGAATCTGTTATCATCAGTGCAGGAATATTTTATATCCAGAAGGGGGAATGATTAGAAAGCAGTATATCATACAACCTTTTAGCAAATTCTTCACATAAATGAGAAAAATTAAGCGTTAAATTTTTCTTTTAACATTTCTCCAAATGCTTTTGCTTGACCTAATTCTTCTTCAGTTGGGTGTCCTTCTTTGTCCATAATTTTTCCAAACATCCTTAAAGCCCCTAAACTATAGAAACGCTCATCAAGAATAGTCACCTTATTTTCTGCATTAATTATGCTCTCCATCGTTTCAAAAACCATTTCCTTAATTAATTTAGGGTTGGTATCTTTTGTGCTAGGAAGTACTTCATCAGGTCCCGCACTTGTGAAAAAGAGTACAACTTTTTTACCATCAATTTTCTTTTTGCTAAATTTTGTTAACCATCTTTTACTTTTACCTCTGACTTTGAACATCATAGGCCATGTACCTAGAACTAGTAAATCATAATCTTCAATATTCTTTGGAATATTCTTATGGTTTACACACTCTACTTCTAAACCTTCAGCTATTTTTTCAGCAACTTTTCTGGTGTTGCCTCCTCTGGAATTGTAAATTACTATCGCAGTAACCATTAGTATCAATCATTAAAGAGAAATTCAATTATATATATTTTTACATTAAATTAAGAAAAAGAAGTAAAAAAAACTATTTTCTCTTTCTATGAATAACTAGAAGTATAAACGATAAGCAAGCTGGTAAGAATAATAGATTCGATCCATTTGGTCTTTCATATCCTGCTATCTCCATCCACTTCCAAGCTAAATCTAAATCACAATCATATTGTATAGGAAAAACATCATAATGAGTAAAGCCAAAAACTGGCATAGGTCTATCAAATACAAGATATTCACCATCATGAAACACCTGATTCATTTCATCTCGATCTATAGCATAACACATTGCTTTTCTTACTGCACAGGCTTTAGTGTAATTCCCAAATTCTGTTCCATTTACCCACACTTGATTATCCGAACCACCTATG
>JAGXNV010000290.1 GCA_019894795.1 Candidatus Heimdallarchaeota archaeon
CTGTAAAGTGGGGAGAACGATGACAGGAACTTCTTTGGATACTTTATCCTTTAGATATTCAGCCATTGTATAATCGTTGTTCAAAGGAAGATGTGGTCCGTGCTCTTTTGTTCTTGCCCCCAAAGCTATCAAAACAACATCATGATTTTTTATAGCATCTTCAGCTTCGATCCATGTAAGGTCTTCAATGTTAACAGATAAACAGGATTTCATTGAATAGAACAGAAATTACGATGAAAAAAGCTTTGCGGTTAATATTTGTAGATGAGGATTTTTTCATTTGGAGAGGTTTATATTGAATAAAGGGATTTTTTATCTAGAATGCCTAAAAAATCCTCTAAGAAAAAAAAGGAGAAAGAAGTGGAAGAACTGGTCGAAAAAATTGATTACTCTTATATCACAGAAGAAGAGATAATAAATGGTTTTAAACCTTCGAATACCGTTCAATCTGAAGCAAGATTATGTCCCTTTTGTAGCAGTACTAATACTAGTTCTGATGATGTCTGTTTTAATTGTAGGAAAAAACTAGATTAGTATCAGCAAAAGTGTATAGCCAATCTCTTAAACTCTGTTTATTTTGAATTACAATAATTCTTTAGGATATGCTTAAATCAAGTTGCACTTTGTTTGTTTCATGAATACAGTTTTGCTGATAATCCTTATAATACTAGGAATTCCAGTATTGCTACTTCTTAATCTTATCACCGTTGTTAAACTAGTGCGCAAGATATATCCTTTTCCAATACCTCAATTTATGACAGAATTCATTGATAATCCAGTAAGAAGAAAATATTGGCAAAAACCTGATCAGATTGCGCAAAGAACAGGAGCTTTCCCAGGTGCTGTAGTTGTTGAAGTAGGTCCAGGGAAAGGATCATATACAAAAGCTGTTGCAAAAAGGATAGGTTCTGAAGGGATAGTTTATGCTATTGATATTCAACAATCCATACTAGATAGGTTACAAGAACGACTTGATAAAGCAGAGATTAAGAATATTATTCCAAAACTGGATGATGCATATGATCTTGATTTTGAAAATAACTCGGTTGATATAATCTTTGCAATCACTTGCTTACCAGAAATACCTGAACCAGTAAAGGTACTAAAAGAATTTAGAAGAATACTCAAACCAGGAGGAACAATATCCTTTTGTGAATTATTCTTAGATCCAGATTATCCTTTTAGAAGAACAGAAAAGAAATGGGCTTTTGAAGCAGGATTAGTATTAAAAGAAGAATTTGGGAACTGGTTTTCATATCAACTAAATTTTAGTAAGGAATAAAGTACGTCAGAAACTCCAATCCCATTTGAATATCTTTAGACTTGTTTCACAGTGAGTATAAACAAGAGAATCAAATGTACATATATCGTGAACTCCTTCAGTAGCATAAATATCAAACAGCACCAGATTACTTGGGTCACTAATATCTAAAACATGTAATCCTTCTTTATCTGCTGAAAGATAGACTAAATTGTCTGAAATATGAACTGAATAAGCATATTGCACATCGTAATTACTAATATGAGTAGGATGATAAGGATCAGAGATATTTAGAATGATTAAACCTGAATATGAAGCAGCTAAGTAGGCACAATCTCCCTCAACTTTTATTCTTCTAACTGACGAAAAAACTATGTCTCCTTCTGAACTGAGTTCTCCAACAATAGAAAGACTTGTTGGGTCTTCAATATCAACAACAACCATCCCCCTTTGCCGAGTAGCTAAATAAGCATAATTCCCCTCTATGTCAAGGCCATCAACCCAAGAGGAAATATCTAAGCTCCCAACAACTTGAGGGCTCTCTGGATTACTAATGTTGAATATTTTGAAGGGAACAGTTCCATCTACAACATATAATAATGACTCTCGCAAAAATACTCCTCTGGAGTTACCTAATGGCAATTCAGCAAGTAGTGTTGGAGCGGTTGGGTCAGTCACATTAACTACTACTAAGCCATCAAAAGCATCTGCAATATATGCTATCCCATCATTGACTGTAACGCTCTCAGCTAATGAAGAATTATAATAACCTGTCAGGATTGGTTCATTTGGATTGCTAATATCAATAATGAGCAACCCATCTCGAGCATCTGCAATATAGACATATTTTCCATCAGTTACAATCCCGCTAGTAGCTGATAAATCCCCTATGTTAAAACTAGATACTAAAGAAAGTTGTTTATCTCCAGTGAAGTAGATGATTGTTGGAATACTCACCGCTAAAATTACTATGAAACCAATGACTCCTACTAGTATTTTCTTTACCATTTAGTTCACCTACTTCTGGATTATTTTACAACAGACGCTGTATTTGAACACTAATAAACTTTTATTAGAACTGTATCATTAAATAGAAAATCATGTGAATTTAAAGAGTGAGAACTTTAGATTTATATATGCTGGTTTTATCTCTTGATTATGTCTAATATTAGAATCTGTGGTTCAACTTGTGGATACATCAACGCTTTGATTGGAGGATTTATCCTTGTTATTCAAGGTATATTGCTAATTATAGCTGAAGGTGTAAATGCTTTGAAAGCTGTGGGCAGCGTATCTTTTCTCGCATTTACAAGTATCTTATGGTTAAATGGACTGATAACACTAATCTTAGGGATTTTAGTGCTATTCTTAGTATGGGGCTGGTTACAGAAAAAAACTATAACAGGTCCATGGATTAAAGATCCTGTGTGGTTAGCTGTTGTTCTTATAGTAATAGGTGTTATCACTGGTGGAACTGGAGGAATATTTGTTTTTGTTGGTGGAATCTTATTACTTGTAGGACAGACAAAAACACAAACAATATAAAAAAATATGAAGAGTTTATTTCTCTTCTAACTTTTTTGTATCAATCCCAGCTTGTTTTAGATGATGGATATCATGCATAAACATCATAAAATAATCCGTGAAAGACTTCTCATCTTGAAAGTGATTATTAATTAAATCTACATAAGTAGCAATTAATTCCATTCTAGTATTAGCGAATATC
>JAGXNV010000291.1 GCA_019894795.1 Candidatus Heimdallarchaeota archaeon
AATCTATGCTACTGATCCTATAGCTATAAGGAATTTCCAACAAGAAATCCAAGATGAAAATCTATCGCTTGTGGAAAACATTGCTGACACCTTGAAAGATGCAGATGCTTGTATTTTGGTAACGGAATGGCAACAGTATAAAGATATTGAACCTGAGGTATTTCTTAATCTTATGAAAAATCCTGTTGTAATAGATGGTAGAAGAGCTTATGATTATAAAACATTCATTTCTAAAGGGATAAAGTATAAGGCCATAGGATTAGGAAAACATTAGTTTTCCTACTGTTTGTTTTCTATTTTTGTTAAAACAATATCTTGGTAAGATATGCTAGAAAATATTTGTTTATGGTAGATGTTCATATTTTTTTGAATTAACATTTGACGCAGTGCTTTTACTTCATTACAAACTCTTTTCATACCTCTATTTTCACACTGTGTTATAATGTTTGTAAGTTTATCAATTGCTTTTTCAGCTTTATCTCCTTGTAAGAATTTATAAATAATTTCCATACTTTGAGCCAAAAACTGTAAAGAAATGTGCGTGATACGTTCTGTTTTGAATATATATCTTTTCATTACATTCTTAAATTCTTCATATTTTCCAATTGAGAGATAGAGTTTTGCTAAAATTAAATCTCCAAAAATCCGCCCAAATCCATCTCTTACGGAATTCTCATTGGAAAGATTCAGTATCTTAGATGCATTCTTAATTCTTTTTTCTGTATTAGATTCTTTAGGATTTTGTAACTCTATTAAGAAGTTAATGACTTTCTTTAGGAATTCGGATGAGACTCTTTCTTTCTTGAGTTCATTGAGTTCATCAATTTCTATCCCTGAATATACCATCAATTCAGTTAACATCTCAGGAAGGAGGAGAAACTGCTGATACTTTAGCAACAGATACTTTAACTGATCTTGAAAATCTTCTGAATGGTTCTCTCTTCTATGAAAGGTTACGTAGAATTGTGTAATAGTAATTGAACTAAGTAAGGAGTTAACAAACTGTTTAGATATTCGCTCACTTAAATCTCCTTCATCAACTATCGCTTTAAGTTCTGAAAGAATCTCATGAACTTTAACTAGTTGCCCTGTAGTTGCATAAATTCTAGCTAAGATAGAGAGCCCTAAAAGATAATCGTAAATATAATTGGATCTAAGTCCAAACCTTTTGAATAGTTGAGTACTTGAAAACAAATGCATCTCAGCAAGTTCTATATCTGCTTTAGTTAAAAACATCAGACCTAAATAGAAATGAAATCTCCCTAAAACTTCTTTAGGATAATATTGGAAGAGATTGTCATCCCCCATAATTTCTTGGACAATATTGACTAACTTATCATTCTGGTTGGTTTTGGAATAGATATCAGCGATAATAGTTGCTGCCTGGATCTCAGAAGAGTAATGTTCTCGTTTTCTAAAATAGATCATACAATCTTCCAAAATATCTACTGAAGCTGGTTTTTTTTCTTCGGTCCATTCCCCTACTGCAAAAGAATATTTAATCCAATTGAGTATTGTGAGATTAGGTTTTTCTAAAGAATTCATCAATTCCATCGACATATTACGTAAAGTAATTGCTCCTTCGATATTCCCTTGAAGTTTCTCAAGACCCCATAAAACCATATTATAGAGGGCTATACCTTCTTGGAAATCTATCTCTTCAGAAATGGAATTCATTTTTTCTGCAAGTTCTTGTATTTCCCCATTCTTTCTTAACAAACCAAAAATGAAAATGTGTTTAACATAATAAATTATCACAAGAGATTCTTTATCATTCAGCTGTTCGCACTTTGCAATTAATTTATCGATTAGTTTCTGAGATTGTTCAGAAGGCAGTCGTCGTGTTAATTCTAGAAGATCAGTGACAACTTTTCTTAACTCCTTTTTTGAGATTTTGTCTATATCTAGATCATCTATGTTAGTAATCACAGTATACACCATTTTGCAGAGAGTTTTCATTGAATTTTGATAACTTCAATAATAAGCATTTAGCCTCTTATAAGAATTGTGGAAGTGCAAATTTTATTTTTGTCACCTTAAAATTATCTGATCTAGATATTTTGGTATTATAACATCCCTATGTCTTTTCATAACTTTTGTTTTTTCCGGTGTATGTATCATCACTTTCTGTCCAGAGAGTTTGCCAATGAAGTCATTGAGTGATGAAGGAGATGAATGACCACTAACATGCACAGAAAAAATTCTTTGTTTATATTGCCGAAGAGCTACTGGATTACTTGTTTTGAGCGCAAACCCTAGAGTGTTAGGGGCTTGATAACCACACAATATGACACCAACATCAGATGAATCTTTGGTAGATTCTAGAAGCCTTCTTGAATTTCCACTCTGTAACATTCCATGCCCAGTAATCAAAATGTCATTTTCTTGAAAATCAACCGGATCAAAATTCTTCCTAATATCATAGTCTGCTTTAATTCCCATAGTCTTGGTAATATCTGCAGCTAGTCCTGTAACTATGATATTCTTTTTCTTGGTTACTCGTAATCTTTCTAGTTTTTTTATCATTTCTTGAGTTCTTCCAACTGAAAAAGCAGGAATAATTATCTTCTTGCATAATTCTGTAGCTTGAAGCAATGTTGCATCTGTATTATCTTGAGGATCATCACGATTGTAATAGGTTCCATCAAAAATAGTTACATCACAATCTGTTGGAAATTCTGCTCCTGAGAATAAATCGCTTTTATCTAAAGAAAAATCACCAGTGAAGAAGATTCTTTTTCCAAAAATGTTGATTTCGTATCCGTAACTACCAAAAAGATGAGATGCAGGATAAGGTGTAACTTTAAATCCAGGAGAGATTTCTACCGTCTCGTGTGGTTTGAGAGGGTGAAAGGAATTGAGAAGGTTAATTATGTTTGAATTTTGCAAATAGGTCTTCTGTATGTTTGATAATTGAGAAGTTTGCGTGTGTTTTCCTCTTGTTATAGAAGCTGTATTATACAGTAATTTCTC
>JAGXNV010000292.1 GCA_019894795.1 Candidatus Heimdallarchaeota archaeon
AACTCACAGAAAAAACCTGTTGTTATCCAAACGTAAACTCCTTTTTTTTTGTATTTTTTATGCTTTGAATTATCCATTCAAACATTTTTTACAAATGAATACTTTTATATATCAGTAAACATTAAAAATTTTTCGAAAAGAACGTTTTAGTTTATTACTATAATGCTTATTTAATGGTGATTGAATTGAGTAAAGAAAAAACAAAGAAAGAGTTAGTTGTTGGAATAGATCTAGGTACAACCAACTCAGGTATCGCATACATGGTAGCTGGAAAACCAGAGATTATACCTAACTTAGAAGGTGGAAGGTTAACACCTAGCGTTGTCTCATTTAATGAAGATGGTACAAGAACTGTAGGAATACAAGCAAAAAGACAATCGATTGCTATGCCTGAACGAACAATTCGAAGTATCAAAAGAAAGATGGGTACAGATTACAGATTTACTTTAGATGGTAAAGAATACAGACCTGAAGAAATTTCGTCAATGATTCTAATTAAAATGAAAGAAGACGCTGAAGCATATCTTGGTCAAAAAATAAACAAAGCTGTTATCACAGTACCAGCATATTTTTCCGACGCGCAAAGAACTGCAACAAAGAATGCTGGAGAAATAGCCGGTTTAGAAGTTCTAAGAATTGTTAATGAACCAACTGCAAGCGCTCTAGCTTATGGTCTAGAAAAAGAAGGTGCTGAACGAGTTTTAGTTTTTGATCTCGGAGGTGGAACCTTTGATGTTTCTATACTAGAACTTGATGATGGATTGTTTAAAGTTATTGCTACAAGTGGCAATAATCTACTCGGTGGTGACGACTGGGATCAAAGAATAATTGATTGGATTGTTGAAGAATTTAAGAAGAAAGAAGGTATTGATCTTTCAAAAGATACAAAAGTTATGCAAAGGTTGAAAGATGCTGCTGAAGAAGCAAAAATCGAACTTACATCCAAACTAACTTCAAGAATTAGTCTACCATATGTTACAGCTGACGCTTCTGGACCCAAACATCTTGATTTAGAACTCTCAAGAGCTAAATTTGAAGATTTTACAAGAGACCTTGTAGAAAAATGTGCAGGTCCAACCAAACAAGCTATGAAAGATTCAGGAAAGAAAGCAGAAGATCTAGACAAAATCATTCTAGTCGGTGGTGCAACCCGAATGCCAATGATAAGAGATATGGCAAAGGAAATATTCAATAAAGAACCATATAAAGGTGTTGCCCCTGAAGAAGTTGTAGCACTTGGAGCAGCTGTTCAAGCTGCTGTTTTGGCAGGTGAAGTTAAGGACATCTTACTTTTAGATGTTACTCCATTAACATTAGGATTAGAAACTTTAGGTTCTATTATGACCCCCTTAATTGAAAGAAACACTACGATTCCTGTAACCAAAAAGAATGTTTTCTCCACTGCAGCAAATATGCAAACATCTGTTGAAATTCATGTTTTACAAGGAGAAAGAAAAATGGCTCCTGATAACATAACACTCGGACGATTCCAGTTAGTAGGTATTCCTCCTGCTCCACGCGGTGTTCCACAGATAGAGGTTTCATTTGATATGGATGCTAATGGAATTCTACAAGTCTCTGCAAAAGATTTGGGAACTGGTAAAAAACAAAGTATAGTTATTCAATCTTCACATCTTTCAGATAGTGATATCGAAAAGATGAAAGATGACGCAGAGAAATATAAGGATGAAGATGAGAAGAGAAAAACTGAAGTTGAAACTAGAAATTCTGCTGAGCAGGCTATATACACAGTTGAACAAACTTACAAAGATTTCGGGGACAAAGTTACTGATGCTGAGAAAAAGGTAATTGATGAAAAGGTAGAAGCGCTCAAGAAAGAAATAGAGAAAGATGACACTGAGAAAATAAAGAGTAGAACTGATGAATTACTCGAAGAAATTTCAAAAGTAGCTCAACGAATATATTCTGAAACTGGCCAAGCACCTGGAGGACCACAATCTGGTCAAGATCCATTTACTCCAGCTGGAGCAGGACCAGCTTCTAGGGCTCCTCAACAACCTGACATTGATGAAGAACAAGTTATAGATGTTGATTATGAACCTGTTGAAGATGAAGATTAGATAGAATGCTATCTTCTCTTTAACCGATAAAATTTTTATTACCTTCCTTCTTTCTTGTTTATATATCCTTTAAATCATACGAGACGATATACCATGGCAGGTAAACGAGACTATTATGAAGTTCTAGATGTTTCAAAAGATGCATCAGAAGCTGATATTAAAAAGGCATTCAGAAAGAAAGCTATGCAATCTCATCCAGATCGCAATCCAGATGATCCAGAAGCAGCGAATAAATTCAAAGAGGCATCAGAAGCTTACGAGATATTAACTAATCCTGAAAAAAGATCTGCTTATGATAGATTTGGTTTCAGTGGAGTTGAATCAAGTTTTTCAAATGTAAAACCGGGTGATTTTTCTTCTGTCATGGATATTTTTAATACAATCTTCCAAAATGATTTTTCAGGAGATGACTTCTTCAGTAGCATATTTGGCGGTAGAAGAGCGCAGCGATCTACTGGACCGCAAAAAGGGTCAGATTTGTTAATGAATTACGAAATTTCTTTTGAAGATTCAATATATGGTGTTAAGAAAATCATAGATGTCCCAATTAAAAAGTCATGCTCAAAATGTGATGGAACTGGTGCAGAGAAAGGGACATCTCCTGAAGCTTGCCCTGAATGTAATGGAATGGGCGCTGTAATGGTAAATCAAAGAACTGCTTTTGGTGTTTTTAGTAGTCAGCAAACATGTAGACGATGTAGAGGTAGTGGGGAAATTATTTCTAAACCATGTAGAACATGCACTGGAAGTGGAAATTCAAGAGAAGATGAACGAATAAAATTAGATGTTCCTTCTGGAGTTGATTCTGGTTTTCGTCTTCGAGTAAAAGGAAAAGGTGAGAAAGGTCGATTAGGTGGCCCAAGAGGAGATC
>JAGXNV010000293.1 GCA_019894795.1 Candidatus Heimdallarchaeota archaeon
GTTGCGAATAGTGATTGATCTGCTATAGACTTCTCCTCTTCTTTCTCAATTTGTTTATCTTTTTTAACTGCAGATAAAAGATAACCAATTCTTATATTTCGAGCATCTTTCCAAACAGCTATTGTGAAACCTATGGTAACTACAGACGTTAAATATACCATGATTAATGAAGAATAATACATGAATATTGTAGTATACTCAAAGCTAAATATCAGAAACATAAACCAGAGCAAGTATCTTATAGCGGGGTTCAATCCAAATAGTGTATAGAAAATTGAAGTTCCTGCTTGAGTCTTTTTACTTCTACCAATTGAAACTATAAGTTGTTTTACTAAAAGTAACCCATAAAAATGTGCAATTATCATAAAAATGAATGGAGCAGTTTGATCACTTTGATGAGCGTAATCTAAATCAGCTTGAAGAATAAGCAATACATCATACAAAGTTGTAAGAAATGCTGCAATAATCAAAATTATAAAGGTAAGTCGAGCTTTACTTCTAGTTTCATAATCCTGACTAGTATTTCTCCAGATTAATACTTGAACTGCCATAATAACTAATGCAGCTGAGTAGATAATGGTGTCTATGATCATCCAAGGAGTAAAAAGAATTTCTCTAATAATTGGGTCACTATAGTCCAAGAAGAAATAAAATATCCTGCTTATCATTTCGCTGATATAGTAACCTAAAATTGCTAATGTTGCTATCTTCATCCAAGTAAAATTAAAGGCCGTATATTCGCCGTTTCTTACATGGAAATCTACTAAATCTGACATTATTAAGAGAGCACAAGCACAGATATTTATAATTCCTATGATGGAGACTATTTTTGTCTGTCTTTATCTTTTACAGAATTCTTTGTATCATCCTTTTTTACAAATGGTAGTTTTTTTGGTTCTGGTATCGTTGTGAGATCGGTAATTTTACCAATAGAAACTCCTTTAATGTCAGAAACTAGACTCTTTGTTTCAGTTTCAATTGGATCTATTTGTGCATCTAAAGAGCTATCAGTTTTGATCACTTTCACTTCTTGTTTCAATGTTGTTTCTATTTCGATTGGATCTATATCTGGATCCACAGATGTTTCAGTTATTATAATATCTGGATCAGGATGAATTGATGTTTTGGTCTCAAATACCTGAACCTCTGTTTTCATAGCTTCTAAATCATCACCCATAGATTTTACTCCTTCATCAAACCTAATTCCTTCCTCATGATGTAGTTGAATACCTTCTTCAATTTTCTTCTTTAATTGATCCTTATCTTTAATTTCCTCAACTCTTGACACCATAGTATGCGAAGTTGGTTTAATATCTGTGGATATGTTTAGTAATCTGCCAACTAAGGGGATTAGTTTTTCATAAAGTTTTATTGCACCTTCTTTCCAGTAAAGAGCATCTGTTTCGACATCATATCCATAATTTATCCCTGAAAAACAATATTTTTGAAGAGTATCATTTGATATCTGTTTGGCAAGATAGAGTGTTCCTCTCTTTGTATCTTTAGTAAGTTTGAGATTATATATCAGTTTGACGTATTTGTCATCCAGATTTGAGAAGAAGCTCAAGAATGATAACAGAGCTACAATCACACTTACAGGAAGAATTGCATCTGGATAAGATCCTACATCTGCCATTAGAACTGAAAGTATAACAAAAGCTGTTCCAGCTAGAAATCCAACAAGCTTGAATACTATGAAAACAGCGCTCTCTTTTGAGTATTTTTTCTTACCGAAGAGAGAATAAAAAATCCAGTAATTCGCAGCTCTGGGATTTATATAGGGTTTTGAAGCCATGCCAAGAAAATTACTTCTTTCAATTTGTTTAACATCTTCGATTTCTCTAATTTGAGAATATTCTATATAATTTGATGTTATGAATTTTTTGTTTTCATAAAAGGAAATTTTGAAATAATTCTTTCCTTGTTTTATATTGCTTTTGAACACTATGTCTCTGTACCAAACTTCATTTGGATAAACAGTTATTTTCTCAACTTGATTCTTTTTATCTACCTTTTGTAAATCACTGAACCAACCCACCAGCGAGTAGTAGATTTGAATTGTTTTGGGTCTCTCACCTTTGTTGGTAACAAATAATCTTACAATCCCTCTTCTATTTTCAGAAACTTGTTCAATAATTGGAAATATAGCATACGCAATATCTTCATGAGATTCCATCTCCAAGTTGTCAAGTAGAGCTGAATCTATATCTTGATCATGTGAAAACCTTGGAATGATATTTGTAGCAAAAATGGGATTATCAAAGACTTCATGACTCATGAGTATCAAGTTAGAAATAGAGTATGCCTTTAAAAAATTAACTAGTTAAACATGAAAAATATCTCAAATGTTAATTGGAAAAATTTAATAAACTGATGTATATTCTTCAATTTTATCTACTAGGACTTCACAAATCTTTAAGAATATTTTTTCAATATGTCACTTGAATAATTTTGAATGCTGAATCATTTGAATTTCCAGAAGAGTTTTCTAAGTATGAGTTACTTATTCAAGATGATTTTGAAAATTTTACTTCAGTATATCATAAGTACAAAAATCAAAATAATACTTTCTTTCAATCTATAGTTTATGCTTGTGATGATTTAGCAAATTCAAATCTAATAGCTGAACAACACCGAAAAGCATATACAGAGATCGCTTTGATTGGTTACTTTCTCTTGTCACAATATAAAAAGGTTTTAACATTCAATGTAAGAAATAGCAGTTTTGAAGCGAATTATTTCAGGTTTAAATCAGCAATATTTGCAGGTGAAAGAGGAACAATTTCAGCTATTTTAGCTAATATTATGACTACATTAGTTGAATTAAAGAAGAATGATCCGACGACACATAAAGTATTTTTTACTATCATGTCTCTAGAAATAGCATCAATGAATTCTGATGTTGAATCTGTGAAAAAACATGCTTCTAAG
>JAGXNV010000294.1 GCA_019894795.1 Candidatus Heimdallarchaeota archaeon
TTAGTAACCAGTATCCTAAGATTCTACATGAACATTCTTTCAATATTTTTGTTAATAAACTCTAATATCAAATTCACTAAAACAAATGATGAGTTGATTGCATTATTCTTTTGAAAGCTTAACAGATAAAAGAAACATTAGCGAACTACCAGAGGTTTATTTGTTTTACTATACTTATAAGACCTCCACGTGGTAAGCAAGCATCATTATAAAAGACATCTATATCTTCGCGTTACTTGCAGGCATTGTTGCCTTCTTCGCTACATCAGGGATGTTTCTAATGGGGTATATGAATGGTTGGATGCAAGGTCCAATGATTGATAATTTACACAACTGGGCTATTAATAATGAAGGAATGACTTTTAGTACAGATCCAACTTAAGACTATCAAGTTTTTATGAAGCGAAACATTGTTGCGTATGCAAAAGTGTTAGCCTTTGTTACTACGTTATCCTTCGAATTATGGTTTATTTTCATAGCGAGAAATGACAACGATACGTCTCTCTTCAAATCAAATCCTTTAAAAAATAAACAAATGATTGTAGTTACCCTTATATCGTGGGTTTTATTGATCACAACTTTGTATGTCAAACCTTTAGGAATTATTTTCAGTGATTTTTCTGATGGTTATTTCTATTTCTTAACTGGAAGAGACTGGATGATGATATTAGCTTTTACTGTAGGATTATGTCTCTTTATTGAACTAATAAGAAATATACTAAGAGCAGATAAAATAATAAAGATTTTTGTAAAAAATACAAAAAATAACGAATAAAAAATCAGAGAAATTTGAAGGAATCTATTGAAACTATTTGGAAATTTGTGTATATAGATTATAATATTAAGTACATATATAATTCTATAACAAATCTAAAAAAATACTTGAATAGAAACTTGTTTTGAATAGTTCAAGAATTCACAAACTTTGTAGTCTAGCAACAGATTATCAGAATCCTTTATGACAAAAGATATAAAAAACGTTTGACTTTGTGCTTGTATGGATAAGAATATTTCTTTCCAAGATTTACTTACCAAACTTAGTGAGATAGAGGCAAGCAGCTTCAAGTTAAGACCCATCAAAACTATACTAGAAGATACTGAATGTTTTGAAATATTTTCTGTGATTCTTAGTCAAGAACCACCCATAGTTCATGTTGTTGACCTAAAACGCATATCGGGAGGATTTATTACTCTAAGAGATCTTCTTGGTCTTTTCATACCTAAACATGTGGACATTCATTCTGCTTTCTCTAGAAGTCAAATGCTGTCAAACAGTAGAGCAGGTGATTTAGCAAAAACTCATTTACCATATGTTTACGATGATACTAAACTGAAGGAAATAGCTGAATTAATGTTGAAATTTGAAACGGATTTTCTCCCTAGATCTATCTCAAAAAAGGAATCAGAACTACAAGGAATTATTTTACAACGAGATTTGATTTCAGAATGTAGAGAAATTAGACTGAAATTTAACGTAGTTCGAAACGGTGAAAATAATGGTTGAGAATCCTGAAATCACCAATATTCTATTATTTATAGGTATAGGTCTTTTCTCGGCTAGAATTTTTGGAGAAATTTTCGAGAGGTTGAAATTATCTGCAATCGTTGGAGAATTAATTGCGGGAATAGTAATAGGAGGACCCCTCTTCTTATTACTTGAAGTTGATGTTTCTTTCTTCATGGACTCTAGTTCGTTACAGCAATTTTCTCAAATTGGAATACTTCTATTATTATTTATTGTTGGTTTAGAAATAAATGTTAAAGATTTACGTAAAATAGGTAAAAAAAGTCTTACGATATCAATTACAGAGGTTATAGTAGCTTTAGTTGGAGGATTTCTTACTGGGTACTTTTTAATTAAACAAGATTACAAATTTGCTATTTTCTTCGGATTATTATTTACAGCAACTAGTATCGGGGTAACAGTTAGAACTCTAAGTAATCTAGGAAAACTAGACACAAGGGTAGGTAGAGCTGCGCTATCAGTAGCAGTTTTAGACGATTTTCTAGCTCTAATACTCGTTCTTGTCTTAGGAGGGACTTTATTTCCAGATCCTGAAATAAATCCTTTACTTGAAATCCTTTATTTAGCAATATTTATTGTAGGCGTGGTAATTATAATCCCACAAATACTAAAGTTATTAGAGAAAAAGTTTAATATTTTCTCTCGTTCCTATACTCAACATTTTTCGATAGGAATAATTTTTGCGTTACTGGTTTCCTTATCCTTCTTTGCTAGTTTCCTTGGTTTTTCAGGAGCTATTATTGCATTTCTCTTAGGTCTTTCAATACAACGAAATACAATAATAATTAAGGAAATTAAAGAAACTTTTGTGAAAATTGGTGAGGGTGTTTTCATTCCACTTTTTTTCTTTACGGTGGGGGCTAATTTTAAACTTGATTGGGGAATATTCACTTTAGCGAATCTTTTAATTATACCTATAGCAATTGGTTCAAAAGCTTTAGGAACATTCATTGGAGGCACTGTTACAGGATTTAAACCAAAAGAGGCAACACAATTATCTGTTGGAATGATGCCAAGAGCAGAAATAGTGATAATTATTGCTGAAATAGGATTGCTGAATGGAATATTCAATGAAGAAATTTTTTCTATGGCAATTTTATTAGTATTAACAACTGTTCTTTTAACTCCATTTCTACTAAAATTAGCTTTTAGAACACCAAAATTGAAAGAAGATAAAGAAGGAAAAGAATCCTCAGAGAAAGAAGAAAGTGATAATATTAACAAGAATCAAACTACTGATTAAATAGAGCCAATGTAAACCTAATCTTCTTCACTTTTTTTTAGATATCTATCAAAGAAGTACTGAATCAACTCTTTCGCAGCAGCATAATCTAAAGATAATTGATCTCCCCAAATTGATTT
>JAGXNV010000295.1 GCA_019894795.1 Candidatus Heimdallarchaeota archaeon
TACCAGTCATTATTATATAGAGTGTTATTTGCAACTGTATTAGAAGTTGAACTAGTAATTTTAATTCCATCTCTATTATTATTGTGTAAATAATTATTTTCGAACGTGTTCGAGCTACCAGACAAGACGTAAATGCCATTATAATTATTGAGATAACATTCATTCAGTGTAATTGAACTTGATACTGAGTTATCTACAAATATACCTTCATTACCATTGCTGTAAACTTTGTTGTTGGTAATATTATTGTAATCGCTATTATATGCTATCCACAAACCTCTATCTGAATTTGAATGGATTTTGTTGCCAATATAGGTAGTGTAACTGCATTGATACGAATATATGCCATTATTCCCGCCAGTACAAGTGTTATTCTCCACATATACGTGGTCTGATCTATCCAACCACATACCGTCACCGCTGTTTTGACAAATATTATCAGTGATATTTGTGTAATCGGTTGTCTCCAATCTTATAGCTCGATTAGCACCACTTAAAATATTATTACTAATTTTTACAGAATTCGATTGTGCATTATCAATATAAATTGCACCTATTGACCCAACAATGTAACAATCTCGTATGATGAAGCTAAAAGTTGTTCCACTTATATAAATTGCATAAGTATCTCCTGTAATTATACTCAATCCTTCAATAATATACGGTGTGCTAGCTGATCCGTCTCCAGAAGTTGCGTTTCCTGCAAGATCTGAATCATTAGTTATGTATAAAGGATCACTAGTTGTGTAGTTTATATGATTAACAGGAGAAATTGATATCTCTGAACTAGAATCAACAATTTTTGTGAAAAAGGTAGTTGATAATAGTAGAAATATTGTAATGAAAGCTATTTTTGTTTGTCTAGATATTTTTATATGCATTCTTTTCTCACGATTATATTGATATGTTTCTCATATAAGTCTCTTATTCACAAAATTAAGTGAAAAGAAAAAGAATAGATAGAGAAAGAAAAATTATTTCTTTCTCTTTCTGATGATTGAAATTGAAACAAAAACAACAGGAATTAGTAATACAAAATAAATGGCGTATTGACTGAATTCACTTACTCCTGGAGGGATGCTTCCATATGGATATGAATCATTGGCATTCCCTAATCCGTCTATTGTATAATTACCACTTACCCAATCATCCCAATAATTTCCTTCCATATTCCAAGGATCATCCCACATATTGAGATCCATAGTATTATCGTATGCCTGTGAAGTTCCACCCAAATTGTTGGAAATGAACGCATTATGATGAATCCAATTACCCATGGATGCACTATCTAGGTGTATAGCATATTGTGTATTGCTTTCAAACAGATTATGTGAGATGTTAACATAGTCAATATTAACAAATTGCATACCTAATGCACCAGCATTGGTGAATGCATTAAATCTGATGTTTCCTGCTGGTCCATTTACAAGATACGCGTTTGTAATTGTATTTTGATTAAATGTACTATTGAGGACAGTAAAGTTAACGCTGGAGACAATATATAGTCCGAAATAGTTGTTACTTGAGGTACAGTTCTTTATCACAGAATTCGTTGTCCCAGAGAGAGTGATTCCAGGTTTAATATGATTGTGATTACAGAGTGTGTTTGTTAGCGTACAGTTCATTGTTGTATCGAATCCTACACCTCCTAGAAAATTATAACTGAAATCACAGTTATCAACAATAACTGAATCGCAACCTATTAAAGCTAAAGCGTAATCTGTATCACGAATTATTAAATCTTTGACTATCGTATCATCACAATTAACGAGTACTAACTGACCAAAATCATTGCTTGATAGGACTGTTCCAATCAAACCATAAACGAATCCTAATGGTTTTCCATTGACAGTGTTATCTGAAACTGTTAATGTCGCGTAATCTCCTAAGCTTGACATAAGAAAGTAAAAACCATCATTAGTTACTGTATTATCTGCTATCAAAGTACCTGTGGATTTGTCGTTGAAAATACCTACTAAATAGTTTGAATAGACTGTGTTGTTAGTAATTTCAGCATCAAGTGCTGATTGTATAAAAATACTGTAAACTACTGACGAGTAAAAACTTATCCAATCTTGCCAAGGAGGAAAGAAACCAACTAAGTTTTTTGAGAAAGGAATACGAAAAAAACATATGTTAGTGAGAATAGGAATAGCTGCAAATCTGCAAGGAATAGCATCCAGCACACTTAGACGATGGGAGAAAGAAGAAAAAATGCTCCCAGTTGGGAGAACAAGAGGAGGGCATAGAAGATACAAACTTACACACCTGGTAGGAGAAGAGGAACAAAAAGAACAACAGGACGCGAAGGTAGTACTTGGGTATGCGCGAGTAAGCGCGACCAAGCAAAAGAAAGAATTGCTCAGTCAACAAGCGCAGAGGGGAACAGTTAGTGATTAGCAAGGATGGAAACTGAAGAGAGTGTTTTCTGATATCGCTTCAGGCATGAATGAACAGAGAAAAGGATTACACCAGCTCCTGAAGGAAGTGGCAACGACTCACCCTTTTGCAGTTAGCTGTACCTATGAAGATAGGTTAGCGAGGTTTGGGACAGAGGTAATCAGACGCTACTGTCAGACTTTTGGGACAACAATTATCGCTATGCAGCAACAACAAACCATGGCACGAGAAGACAAACTTGTAGAAGAGATGACCGCACTAGTGACCTCATTTGCAGGGAGAGTGCACAGACAGAGAAGAGTAAAAGCGCCACCAAAAATAAGCTAATTTTCTCCCCGTTTAAATACTAATTTACTGATACTAAGATGAGAAGTATTGAGCACACAAACAGTAACTACATCAAGAACAGCTTTTCCCACTAGTACCGCTACAGTGATGAGAAGTTACCAGGTAGTGCTCAGATGTGTTGACCCCTCCCAACGA
>JAGXNV010000296.1 GCA_019894795.1 Candidatus Heimdallarchaeota archaeon
CAACAGCTGGGGTGTATACCGTTTTAATAGAGCCGGGGGAATTTGCTCTTTACAGACATGCTAAGGATGAAAGTGTCACCGTTCTAGCTTTAGCAGATACCGGCAATGTTGATGTTGAGACAGCTGAAATAATCTATACTCATTTGTCACGCATGTGTCAAATCTATGGTTCTACACTTATAATAGCCTCTCACGATCCCAATGCTTCTCAATATGCAGAGAGAGAGGTACATCTGTAATAAACCTCCAACTACAAATTAATTGAGAACCTCTCCCCTCTGAAGCAGCAGCTAAGTTGGAACCACCAAAAAGAATTTGGAAGTAGAATCTACATTCTTCTAATCTTTTTTTTTCTTTTTATTGCTTGCCTAATCCTTTCTGAACAAACCTTATAATAGTTCAAAGTGAGGTATTTACGATGAAAGATAGACTTAAAGCTGTATTGTCAAAAATTGTTACTACCATACTAGTGCTTCCAACAATTATCTGGATTTATTCTCCCATAATAGCAAGTATTCTTATTCCTATGGCTTATATGCTTCCCTTAGCCTTCTCTTCTTGGAGCATATTTGCTTTTTTTGGTAACCCAAGCTGGTTAACAGGATATTTTAGATTCCCCGAGTTTATTTCCTTAATGATCTTCGAGGTTCTTACATTTGTTCTTGGACTGACTCTGTTCATTTGGGGGGTAATTACTTTAGTTAAAGTTAAGAAAAAAAAAGAAGGGTTAGCTACAAGTGGCCCATATAAATATGTAAGACATCCTCAGCACTTAGGGATCATACTCATGGCATTTGTAAACGCGCTTTATATTCCTTGGACGACAGATCGTGGCATTAAAATTGGTGATATTCTCTCATGGTCTATTTTTGCCATCATATTATTCTCTGTTTCTGAATATGAGGATTGGACTTTGAACAAACAATTTGGAAAAGAATATCTGCTGTATAGATCCAAGACAGGAAGCTTCTTCCCTAAATTGACTAAGAAACAAATCGATGAGAAAAACATAAAAGAACCCAATTATAAGATTCGTATTCCTATTGCTGTATTTTCATATGCTTTGTTTGTTACATTGCTATATCTCCTTGTAGAGCTGCTGTCTCTTCCATCAATAAGATGGACATATTGGCCAGTAGATTATATTAGCCCAAAATATTGGCCCACGGTTTTCTTGTTTCTATCAATTTTCCTCAGTCTTGGCTTTGCGCTAATGCGTAGAAAACTTTCTTCTAAAAAAGAATTGGATGAACAAAATATAGAGACTGGAGAGAGTATTTGAATTTAATCAAAAGTTCTTGTGTTTGATTTAGAAATATCAGTTCACTCAGTGTCATTATAAAGAATAGTAATAATAGTACCTCTTGATTTTTGAAAACATATTAACGTTCTAAATTTTTTGAATAAGTTTATAACTATAAGCGATGTTAGTATACCAACAAGTTACTGATTTATTTTCAGAGATTAGAGGAGTTTCATTGAATGAAGAGTGACACAATGAGTGAAAGGAGTATTTCTATAAAGATGCTTGATATGGTTAGCGATCCCATCAAGATAGAAATTTGGGATGAAATCATGCGGGGAGTCAATTTGACCGCAAAAGAATTAACTAAAAAACTTAATCTAAAAAAGACAAATATTTACTATCATCTCAACCAATTAGAAGAGAGCAGGTTAATTGTTTCTGAGAACCATATCCTTCCAGGAAAGAATCTCTTACAAAAAACGTATAAAATCAATGAAGAAATTTACAGTCCGAAAGAATTTAAGGTTAGAAAGGAGTTGGTGGAAAACCTGGATAGAATGAGAGAAGCTGCTCTCTTTCAGTATTACTTAGTTGTGATGCATCTAAATAGGACAATTTTACGGGTATCTGAAATGACCAATGAAGAAGTTAAGGAGTTAATAAAACAGGATAAACACAGTCGTGCTAAGATTCTTTATATTAGAGATAAGGATGTTGCTCTTGTTAGAGAGACATTTGATGGGTTGGTTGACACAATTATTGAAAGGCATAGAGAAGATACATCTCCAACAGAAATCTGGGAAGACATAACACATGCGCTGATACTAGGATTATTGCCAATGGAAAAGGATGTAAAATGATGGAAGATTCTACTCTAACCAGAACTAGAAGATTTTTTAAAAATAACGTTTTAGTCTTTCGTGTGGTTTTTTTAGTTCTTCTTATTGCTGTAGGAGTTTACAGTTTTTTTCAAGAGGATAATTTACTTCGAATTGTTACACTCTTAGCCGTTTGTACAACGATTGCTTCTTTTCTTTCTAACTATGTTTTTAATTACTTCTATGGTGAAGGTTACAAACTTACTTATGCTATAAATGAGATCCTTTATCTGTTTCTTGGTATCCCAATCTTGATTATTGCAATAGGGTATCTTCCACTTAGTATCTACACTCTTTTTTTTGCTACAGAGGATGCTAGTTGGATTGTTCCTATTTTGATAGCAATCATGGTCACTGCGCAGATTTTTTCCTTTATCTACCTTCTAAGACACAGAGGGAAGGAAAAAGGAAGAACTATTATTCAGAATATCAAATATCTATTTGATTTTAAGACCAGAGCAGAAGAACAACGAAAGCACCTAGAACAAGCAGAGAAGATTGAAGAATTTTATTCAGGTATGAGTAAAGTGAATAAAAATGTTAGGGCGACGATGGAGGAGAGTATTGCGGATATTAAGGAATATGAGTGGAAGAGTAGCCGAGGGATAAAACTAGAAAAACGAGTTTGCTGGAACTGTAAAACAGTTAATGAAGGAGATTCAATAATCTGTGAAAAGTGTGGATGCAAACTTGAAAAAGGGTAGTCTTGTTTAATAAGGAGAACTAGTTTTCCTATTAAAAG
>JAGXNV010000297.1 GCA_019894795.1 Candidatus Heimdallarchaeota archaeon
AAAGGATCACTCTAGTGTTTTTACTGGGTAGTGCTTCACTATTTACTTTCCAGTACTTGTTTTCTGATTGTAAAAACTCTCTGAGGCATTCATCGTATTGTGGGAGTCTTCTTCTTGAAGATACTTGAGTTGCATCAACAGGTGTTCCATACTTGAAACTTGTCTTTTTGTTCATATTATTTTCCTCACTATTAATACACAAAATAGAACTATGGTTCTGTAATTGTAGTAATACAAATAATAGTGTAATACAAGTAATATAAATGTTTTTATAAACCAGATGAGAATTATCATAGAAATTATAGAATGTTTGATAAAATAACCAAGACTTGGAATCCAGTTATTGGATGTTTACATAATTGTAGTTATTGTTGGGCTAGACCAATGGCTGAAACAAAACTATCTCATATGGATAAGTATAAGGATGGATTTCAACCAAGGCTTGCTGAGTCTGAGTTAAAGAAGAAGTTTCGTAGACAATACGTGTTTGTTAGTGACATGGGAGACCTTTTTGGAGAGTGGGTTCCAAAGGAGTGGATAATACATGTGCTGAAAGCTATTAGGAATAGTCCTTCTAGCTACTTTTTGTTTTTAACAAAGAATCCCCAGAGGTACTTTGAGTTCTTAGATGTTTTTCCTAAGAATCTGGTTCTAGGGGCAACAATTGAGACTAATAGAGAATACAAAGTTTCTAGTGCTCCTTTAGTAGCTGAGAGGTATGAGTGGATAGTTCGCATACCGTATCACAATAAGATGGTTTCAATTGAACCAATAATGGACTTTGATCCAGACATCTTTGTAGGTTGGCTTAAGGAGATCTCTCCTGTTGTGGTTCATGTTGGCTATGCTAATTATAACCAGAATATCCCTGAACCATCTTTGGATAAAACAGCAGATTTGATTGGTAAGCTTAGCTCTTTTACGAAAGTAAAGGTTCTTAGATTAAGAGAAAAATATACTTAGTATTGTTTCAGGTGAAGGTTTTGCAGACTGGTTTTGGTAAAGATGGAAAAATTGGCTCTCCAATAACTAAAAACGGCTACTATCTTGATGAAGTAATTTCAGCCCTTCAAAAAGAAATCAGAAGAGGCAATGAATACGAGGCTGTCTACTGGGCTGTTGAACTTGAAAGTTTTAATTCCAAAGCTTTGTGGAACAGATTAAAAGTTATTGCATCTGAGGACATTGGAGTAGCAGAACCTCATGCTCCACTGATTCTCGATGCTTTAGAGTCAATGTATCTTTATTCCAAAGAGAAGAAGAAAGATGAATACCGAATGTTTTTTGTTAATGCTGTTTCTATTTTGGCAAGAGCTCCTAAGTGCAGGATTGCTGATAATTTACTAATTACCCTGTATAGTGATGTCGAGTTGGGTAAGCGTTTGGAGATGCCTGATTATGCTATTGACAAACACACTTTCAGAGGAAAAAGAATGGGCAGAGGTATGAAACATTTTATAGAAGAAGGATCGAAGATCAGAAATGAAGGAGTAGAAGATCCTTACAAAGAAAGAGCTGCAGAATATTTGCTAAAGAAAGAGAAGAAATAGTCTCTCTCTTTTAGTCTTATTCTGGTTTTAGCTACACTAACTACACTAAGTACACTGATGCTAAACTGGAATAGAATTAGTACAAAAATCAGAATAGTTTTCTAATAATTTTATGGTCTTGTCATTTTTAAGATAACGGAAGGATTGAGGAGGAGGAAAATTTGAACTAATCAATTTGGATAGGATTTCATGAGAGGTTTCATCAAAAAGAACAGACTAGAATCTAATATAGCCTACACCTTTTCCAGAAATATCTATTGGAAAAGTAGATCTATTTCCAAATCCTAAAGTATTCATGAAAAAATGCATAAACTGAACAAATTGTTTAGGTGTACTTTCATTTTTTTCTGAATGCGCAAGAACCAAGTTAATTATGAACTCTGATTGTAATCCAATTAATCTCCATGCTTCACAAATATCATTGTTTTTTAATAGTTGATTATTAATTCCACTTATTGTGCTCATTGGAGAAATCTTTGTAGTATTGATGCAATATTTTGGCAAGATTTTATTTGGATCCTCTAAGTTTGTGGTGAACACAACATCAAAATAACCATTAGCTGAATCATCAGGTTTATTATGATAAAGAAAATAGAACCAATTGATTTTTCCAGATTTCTGAAGCTGTAAAATAGCAGATATTTTTTCTCTTATTGTATCCTGAAGCATTTTTGTATTTAGATCCTTAACGGATCCTATCTTAATCCAAGTTCTCCACATTAAATCTATATTTGGTTTTTTCATTTGCTTTTCACTTAAAGTTATTACCAACCTAGAGTATTTCCTAAATCTGTAAACATTTGAATTATTACTGTAGTGGCATACGAAATTTTTTCAAGGCTAGGATAAATTACGTCCCATACCGGTTTTCCCCTTATGCTTACTTTATTCTTTTCTATTTTAAAATTGAAGTGGGCAATGTCATTTCTCAATTTGCTATCAATTATTGATGGGTAGCTTTTAACATCATGATATCTGAGAAAATTCAGTTTTATTGTTAATGGTACATATGCCTTCTCTAGGTCATCAAGAGAACAAACATGTCTTATTCTTGGTGTTTGTGTTGATTCTATGTGAAAATCTTTTCCACTTGCTACTAGAAGTAAAATTAGAATATTTGTGGTCCAATTACCTATGCTTTCAACTATCCCAAGATAATGATATAGAAGGAATACTTGTTCTTTGATTGAAGTAGGTAGAGCCTGATAATTGCGTTCAACACTAAACGAGTTTAAGATATTCATTGAAGTAACACACTTTTTTATGTAGCTTCCATAATCTTCTCCAA
>JAGXNV010000028.1 GCA_019894795.1 Candidatus Heimdallarchaeota archaeon
ATTATTAACTATATGAAATTCATTTAAATATAAACCGATTATATGAAAGCTATAGGTTGTTTGTAACAGATTGGTATTTGAGGTAACTATAATTCTTTTTATACTCTTTTCCTCTCTTCTTTCTTAGATTTTTCTTTGAAATCTCTCAAAACTAGATTACTAAATGATTGAATTGACTTTTCTAAATATCTTCTGCCACAGAGGAACATTTTAAAATCTGTGAAAATTCTCCATTCGTGATTATAGTAGCTATTGGTGTCACATAAATGGCAAAAGTCGTTTTATCCAAAATACAGGTTCCAAAGGACAATACATTAAGTCTCATTAGTAAAATTGCTACATTAGATTACTATGACCAGATTATAGTTGATCCTCAAAGTCCAAAGGAACAAGCAAGAATTCAAGAAGTAAAAGATAATCTTGAAAATTATTTCTCACGTTTGGTGAAAACTGGAAATCTTATCAAAGTTCCTTTTTATGATTTTGAAAAGAAGGAGAGAAAATCTTTTGAGAAAACCTTTGACCTCTTAACATTACAAGGCGAAATAGAGCGATTTCTTAATCAATATGAAGAGAAAATATCCTCTCAAATTTCCAAACTGGAGCAATTGAAAAAAGAAGAACGCATTCTTGGAGGTTTGAATCTTTTCAAACGACAAATTGAAGAGGATAAATTTACAATTGATCTATTATCTTCTAATTCGAGAACATTTACTTTTTACGGAGAAATTCCTTCGTCTTATGAAGAATTAATTCGTTTTTATCTTAATGAAATTACTGAAGGTAAGATTTTCTTCTGGAGTGTATCGTCTGAAGGAAAAAAGACAAAAACAGTAATTTGTATATCCTTATTAGAATTTAAGCGCGATGTAGAAGATCTTCTGGAGCAGAATTATTTTGAACCAACTAATTTAGATTTATCTTCACTCAAAACAGTTGAGGATTATTCATCTTCCACTGCTATCAACGATCTTTATTTAATAGTAAATTCAGAATCAACAAAAATAGAAAAGGAAATAGAAGAATATTTAGAGAACCTAACTGAACAAATCATCTTCTACATCAATTCCATCAAATCTGAGATTTCCCTTCTAACAATTGAAGAGAAAGGTCGAACAGATGAAACTATGTTTACTCTGTGGGGTTGGGTAAAAGAGAAAAATTATGAAGACTTTGTAACTGAAATAGATTCTTTCAAAATTAAACCAAAATTCTCAATTCTTGATGAAGTACCATTTTCATATCGAAAAACAAGTCAAGAAGAAGATGAACTTAAGATTGCAAAACGCGAAGAAGCTAAACAGGAAAAAGAAAGGCAAGTTCCACATCTATCTCATAGAGGTGTTGAACCAGAAGGTGGTCTATTCTTTGCAAAGAAATCTTCATTTGTAAAAATGGATGTTAAAAGCAAAAATAAACGTCAATTTATTTCATTTGTCAGATCTATGAACGCTATTCATCCTGTAAAAATCGGGTCATTAGACACTGCTACTGTTGAATCTCTAAATGAAAAACGAATGCAGTTTACACAATATCAAGCTCGTGTAAAGAAAATAAGAGAAACTCTCGATTTTAAGAAAGTCCATGAAGAAAACTTTGATCAATATCAAATTGCTGACAATCTGTTACATTCCAGAGCTTTCATAGAAAATTTCCTTAATGATTATGAAAAAGAAGTAGATTCTGCTTTTATAGAATATAACCAAATCAAAAAAGAAAGAGATCAATTTGACCTTTCTCTTCCAACTCTTGAAGAAATGAAAGGTGAAGGAATGGAATTTATGCTGTCAGAAAGTGGTTCTCAAACAATAACTTTTCTTGGTTCTATCCCAAAAAGCCATCTTAAAGCTGTAAGATTCTTCCTAAATGAAGTAACAGATAGTAATATTATGTTTTTGGCAACTGAAACTTCTGGAGCAAAAAGAAATGAAAAGAACCTATTTGTTTTAGCTCTTAAAGAATATGAGGCAGCTATTTCTAGAGTTTTAAATGAATTCTCATTTCAACCAATAGTATATGATTTGGAATTACTTCAACAAGAAGATAAGCTTGAAGAGAAGAAAAATGATCTCAATTTAAAAGTTGAACTCTTAGAGAACAGATTGAATGAATTACTAAAAGAAATAGGTGATAAGATATTCGCTGTAGAAGAGTTGATTTGTGTAGAATTAGATAGAATCACCACTGAAGAAATCTGTCAGGTTTCTGAAGGAAAAATAATCTTATGGGGATGGGTTCCAGGTTATTCCATGGAAACTCTTTTTGAGAAAATGGACGAATTGGATTTCAAAATCAACATAACAATAACGGACAAAGTACCTTTAGTAAGTCCATCCATTACAAAAAGAGGAAAGGCCTTTGGAGCAATAGGCGGCATTATAGGTGGTATAGGAGAGCCAAATCCACATGAAGTTGACCCTTACAATATTATGAAATTCACTTTCCCATTGCTTTTTGGAGTTATGTTTGCCGATTTAGGTCATGGGATAATGCTCGCATTGATTGGAGCTTTGCTAACAATTAGAAAACGGAGAAAGAAGATTAAACCGAGTGAATCAATTTCAGGTTATCTGTACTCTGGATCTGAATTATTAATTTTCTGTGGTTTATCAGCATCTATATTTGGAATACTGTTTGGTTCTCTACTAGGCGATGAAGAATTCTTACCTCATCTGTTCCATAGTATTGGTATTGACTGGATTCCATTGGTTAATCCTCTTCATGAAACTAAATTGCTTCTTGTAGTTGCATTATTGTTTGGTTTCCTCACTATCCAAATTGGAATATGGTTAAAAGTATATCAGAACATTAGGTATGGTCATGGTTTTGCCTCATGGGGTGCCCCCTTAACACTCTCTATTGTTTATGTTGGAATATTCTCTATATTATACAATATAATCGCTGATGGTGTCAAATCTCATTTCTTTGAGATAATACTACATACCGAGGAATGGTTCCTACCTTTGTTCCCATCATGGGTTGTTTATCTAGTAGGTTTAGTACCTGTACTTTTCGTTCTTGAGTATATTCATGCAAAGTCAGATGGAATAATGGATGCTGTTGATCATATAATTGCACTAGTATCCAACACTTTATCCTTCAGCCGAATTATGGCTTTACTTCTGGTTCATGCAATTTTAAGCGGATTACCATTTACTCTTACAGGAATAGTCGGTATAGTTAATGCATCTTCTGTAATTATGCCTAACGTTTCTTATCTTGAAATATTCGCACGTGTTGAAGTTTTAGCTCCTCTTGCTCAATCTTGGCTATGGTGGGTTGTTGGACTAGCAGTGGGTTTGTTTATAATCGTACCCATTGAAGGTTTGCTATCGTTTCTGAATACTTTAAGGCTTCATTGGGTAGAATTTTTCTCAAAATTCTATGTTGGAGATGGAAAAGTCTACAAACCTCTCAAAGAAAATCATGTCTTCATTGAATTAGTACCAGAAAAAGGTAGTTGAAATGTCGTTTGGTGATGTAAGTTATTTATTAGGTAGAGCTCATGGGATTATTGGAAATGTTTTAACAAAATCCCAACTGAGTCTTTTACTCTCCTCTAAAAATTTGAAAGAATTAAGAGCTGCATTTACTCAGACCCAATATAATTCAGTTATAGGTTCCTTAAATTTTGAAACACAGTTAGAAGATGTGGCCCGAAAATTAAAGATAGATTTCGCTGAAATGCTAGTTAAATTCTATAATCAAACCTCATCTTCGGTTCAAAAGAAGATTCGACTTTTTAGTGAAAGATACAACGCTGAGAATTTGCGTATTATTCTGCAAGGTATCCATGTTGGGATGAAACAGGAAGACATTATTGCACGAATCGTTCCTGTTGCTGACTATACTCTTGAATACTATACGAAATTATTGTTAATGCCTCTTACAAAAATAATTTCAACCCAAATGGATTCGAAACTACAAAAAGAATTGCTAAAAGCATATGAGGAATTTGAAACCACTGGTCGTTTTACTCCAATAGAATCAACAATTGATCAATATATTTATGCTACTTTACCAAAGGTTTCGCGCAAATATGAAACCTATGTGAATATGAAAAACATATTGGCGCTTTCAAGATGTATAACTCTTGGTATCCCAGCTTACAGATACATGCTTCCTAACAAATTTATTGCAAAAGCATTGAAGGCACATAACGTATCAGAAGTACTTGCAATGTATAATTACCAACCTTACAAGGCTGTTTTCTCCAAATACATTGGGCAGGAAGATGTACCTCTGCATGAACTAGAATTCGCAGTAGAACGATACTTGTTGAAATATTGGAAAAAGACATTTAGATATGGAACCGTATTTGAAACAGATTCTTTAATCGGCTTTTTTGAACTAAAGTTAGCAGAAGTTATGGATGTGATAAGAATAATTGTTGGAGTAAGTGCTGGTTTCACAGAATCTGAGATAAGAGAAAATCTACTATTTTATGGAATTTTCTAATTTATCATTTAAAAAAATTTCCTAAAATAAAAAAACTAAGTTGAACCTAAAATCTCTACTGTTTCAGGTACATATCGTTTTATTACTTGCATAGCTAATCCAACATTGTGCAGATCTCTGCTTGCACCTATTAAGATGTAATCTGCAGCACTTGCTAATATTGTGAAACCCTCCTCTCCTCTAATCAGAACTTGCTCTAATTCGCCATGAGCTAAATTACTAGTAACCATTTTCCCTGTGGATAATACTGCTGAAGAAACAGCACTTAAGAGGTCGGGATCTGTTCCCTTCTCAGAGAAAAACGCTACTTTGATACCTTCTGCATTAACTACAGCTAATGCTTCTAAATCACAGCCTAAAGAAACTTGTTTAAGTATTCTTACTAACTGTTTTTTCTGACCTGCAGATAAATCTATAGACATTTTTAATCACCTATTTACTCTATCTAATATGTGCAAATATTATCCTATTAAGTTTATTGAAACCAGAAAAGAAAAAATGGTTAAGGATGATTATTGAGTGCTATAAATTCTGCTTTTTTTTGAAATCTTAGAGATCGGTTCAGAAAAACTGAAAAAATGGAAACTTTTTATTTGATAACATATTCAGCCATACTATGAAGCTTTTGTTTATCGTCATGGATGGTCTTGGTGATCGACCAATATCTGATTTAGGTGGAAGAACTCCACTTGAATATGCTAATACTCCGAATCTAGATAAATTTGCTAATTTGGGAATGAATGGTCTACTTCATGTTATTGCACCTGGTGTTACTCCTGGTAGCGATACAGCACATTTAGCGTTATTTGGAGTGGACCCCTATACATATTACACCGGGAGAGGTCCATTTGAAGCGGCAGGAATAGGACTAGAAGTTAAGGAGGGCGATATAGCATTTAGAGTTAACTTCGCTACAATTGATGATTCTGGAGCAATAACTGATAGAAGGGCTGGACGAATAAAACAAGGAACCGAAGAATTATCTAAGCTACTTGAAGGAATTGAAATCGATGGCATTCAATTTTTATTAAGGGCTGGCACTGAGCATCGTGCTGCTTTAGTTATACGAGGTGAAGGTTTAACTGATAAAGTATATGGAAATGATCCCAAAGTTGAAGGTAACGATCCCCCACATTTCAAGCCATTAGATGAAAGTCCAGAAGCACAAAAAACAGCCCGAATTCTAACTTCATACGTAATGAAAGCAAAAGACATTCTATCAAAAGCAGAATTAAATCAAGATAGAGCAGATAAAGGTTTATTTCCTGCAAATTACTTATTGATTAGAGGCCCAGGGAAAGTCCCAAAAGTTCCAAATTTTGAGCAAGAATACTGTTTAGAATCTGCATGTGTTGCAGGTGGTGGTCTCTATAAAGGCGTTGCAAGAATGCTTGGAATGCATATCATAGAAGATGAAAGATTAACTGGGGGGACAGATACTGACCTAAGCGCAAAATTCGATGTTACACTTGAAGCACTTAACAACTATGATTTCGTTTTTACACATGTTAAAGGAACAGATAATTTTTCTCATGATGGTAATTACAAAGCTAAAACAGAATTCATAGAAAAGATAGACAAGGAATTATACAGATTTCTACCAGAAAATTTTGAACAGGATCTTGCTGTGATGATTACTGGTGATCATAGTAGCCCTTGTAGCTTCAAAGATCACTCAGCTGATCCAGTTCCTGTTGTGATTTATTCTTCAGATTGTCGAGTAGATAAAGTGGAAAAATTTGGTGAAAGTTATGCAGCAGAAGGCAATTTGGGACATCTATTGGGGAAACATTTAATGGGTATTGCTCTAAATGAGCTAAGATTGGTGCACAAATTTGGAGCCTAATATTGAGCAAGAACCAGCTTTGTTTCAAAAGTCATTACCTTATCTTCAGCTATTTATCGCTATTATTTCTGTATCTTTTTCAGCAATAATTGTTGTGTTTCTTTTAGATAAAGGAGTTCCTCCAGAAGTAACAGCAATGTATCGAACATTTTTTGCAGGACTAGGCGCTCTAATTTTTTCCCTCTACAAGAAAAGAATCAGATGGATAGGTGAAAAAAGTACCATCAGTAGATATCATTGGATCTTATTATCTGGATTTCTTCTTGCTGTTCATTTTGCCACTTGGTTTATATCTTTAGATTATGTTAATGTAGCTATCTCCACAACAATGGTTGATACCGTTCCTATTTTTCTAGCAATTTTTGGTTTTATATTCTTCAAGGAGAAGATTAAAGCTATAGGAATTATAGGCATCTTGATAGCTTTTATTGGTGGAGTTTTATTGGCATTTTTTTCTGATAATACTGGAACTATTCAAACCAATTTGCTGTTAGGGATAGCATTTTCCCTAATAGGTGCTCTGACTGTAACGTTTTATTTTCTTATTGGTAAGAAGATTCTACAAGATTCACCTTTGTGGCCATATTTTGCTTTAGTTAATCTTTCTTCTGCAGCTTTTCTTCTTTTTTATAATCTGATAAGAGGTTATGAACTCTTCAAATTTCAAAGTCCTGCTCTGGTATATGGACTATTTCTTGTTTCAGCATTAGGACCATCGCTGATAGGTCATGCTACCTATAACTATTCATTAAGAAAGCTACCAGCATATGTTGTGGGGGTTGTTATTCTAGGCGAACCAATCGGTGCAACAATACTGGGGGTTCTTATTTTTCCTTTAACACAAACTCCAGAACCAATTACCATTCTTTTTGCGACAATAATTATATTGGGAATAGTTCTTACATCAATATCTCAATACATACGAGTAAAACTTTTCACGAAGAAAGAGGAAAAACAAGTGGAAAAACCGAGTTAGATTCGGTTTTCATTGAGTAAATCTTCTAACTTGTCCATAGCTGAATCAATTTCCTCAAGTGAGGGTAGATAAACCATTCTGAAACCATTCTCTCCAAAAGGTCCAAAACCTGATCCAAATACAGTAAGAACATGTTTCTTTCGTAGGTAATCAAAAACAAACTCTTTATCATCCTTCCACTTAAATTGGTCCATTGAAATCATTGGAAAGATGTAAAATGCTGCTTCTGGTTTAAAAACTGTGATACCTTCCATTTCTATTAATCTTTTGTACATCAAATCTCTTCTATCACGGAGCATTTGAATAGTTTCAGAAAGATAAGAACCTTGATCCTGTTTGAGTGCTTCAGCTCCAGCTTTCTGCAATGGTGTTGATGCACACAGGCGTATTCTAGTAAGTTTGTTCAATCCTTCCCATGGTCCTTCTACCTTGTTTTCAGGGTCATGAAGATATGTGTATCCAAGTCTCCATCCTGGAGCTAAAAAGACTTTGCTAAAACCATTATATGCAATTACAGGGACATCCTTGGCAATTTTTGCAGTTGCTATATGTTTTAACCCCTCATCTAGTATTAACCCATCATATGTTTCGTCTGAGATAATACATGCATCATATTCTCCAACTATATCTATAATTTCTTTAATGATTTTTTCAGGATAAACGGATCCAGTAGGATTGTTTGGACTATTAAGAAATATTAGTTTAGTATTATCGTCCATTAGAGATCTAATATGATCTGGATCTGGATAGAAATTATCTTGCACAACTGTCTTGTAGTATCTTATGTTTGTATCAAAAATTGTTGCATTTCCTGAGTAACTGGGATAATGAATTCCAGGAATAACTACATTGTCTCCTGGATTGGTGAATGCCATGAATGTCATCTGTATTCCTTCTGACACTCCAGCTGTTGCTACAACTCTATCTGCGGTGACATTTACACCATGTTTTTCATTTTCATATGCAGCTACTGCTTCTCTATACTCAGGAAGACCTTGTGAATTAGAATAATAATTGTAATTTTCTTGCTCAGCGTATTTTAGGTTTGTAGTTAGTAATTCTGGTGTTTTGAAGCCATATTTGATTGGGTCTCCAATGTTCAACTTTATTATTTCGTGTCCTTGTGCTTCCACCTCTGTAGCTACAGCTAAAACGTCTCTGATTGCATAACTAAAATTCTCTGTTCTTTTGGATATCTTCATAATTTTCCCCGATTTTATGATGATTGAATTATTTTCTTAAAAAAATAAACATATTGGTTTGACTATCTATCAGATTGAAGTTATACATTATATTCAGTATACTATTTCCCAGATATTACATCTATTAAATAAAGTAAATATTGTATTTTCAACTAAATTAGGTGTTATAATGCCCGCTATCGCAAATTGTAGCTTTTGTAGTAGCCCTGCACAGTATTATTGTAAATCGTGTAAAAGGAAACTATGCTCAGATCACATAATAATCTCAAACACAGTTTATCATTGTGATAATTGTAAAGAAGATTGTTACGAACAGAATTGTCCCACTTGTGGAAAAGAATCATCAACAACAAGACATGAACCTGTTCACCGATGTGATTGGTGTAAATCGGCTTCTGTAGAAGATGGTTTACTTTATTACCAACAGCTTCCTCAATTAATTTTTTCTGCGGTAAACCTTCTTCATAAAGAATTATCAAGAGTTTGGCAACTAACCCAACATTATGTTAAAGTTGTCAATACTGTTTATGAAATCAGAAAAGCGAAGATTATGCTCTTTGCTAGTGTAGAAGATGAAATAACTCTTATAAGAAGTAAAATTGCTACTTTTATAGATCACTTGGTTAAGTTTGAAAATGAAACTTTTACAATGGTTGATGAAAAACTTCGAAATATAGGCTATATGCGTTATACAAACTTGAATAATATAGAAAAAGCAGAAGAAGTTCTAATTCTTATGGAAAACCGCTTGAAACTATTAGATAACACCTTAGAAAATAAATTTGAGGGCATAGAAAGTGACTTTGATATCCTTGAACAAAAAGTAAATTTTTTAAACTTCCAGTTTGAATATTTAAAGAAAATCCATCAGTTACTTCCTGATAATGAAAAGGAAGAACTCATCGCTGTTATTCCCCGTATATGGATTAAGAAAAACAGTAAGCTTGCAAAGAAATTCCTACTAGTTTTCACAAGTAATAATCTCTACTTAATAAGAGAAAAAGGGCTTTTTGATGTGAGATTGCGAACAAAAGAAACCATTAGTTTATCTTATATCATTAGTAAGAAATCCTTCCCTAGATTACTATCAGGTAAGTCCTTCAAATTCAAGACGAGATTGGATTCCTATGTTTTATTCGGACGAAAAGAAACGATGGATCAGATATTAACTTATTTCCAATTAGTGGTTAATTATATTGACTTTTCAATTCATAAATCATCTATAATTGAAGATCTAAAAGATTATTCGCTAACGATAAACGAACTCAAGAGTAATATTCAACGTAATCACAATCACCTTCGTACTTACCTGTTAAATAAACGAGAATTGAAAAAAGAACTTTATTGGAGAGAAGGGCAAGATGCGAAATTCAATAAACTATTTGAACAATTATTGGCAGTTGAACGAAAAATAACTCGTCTCAATCAATCGCGAAAGTATGGTGGTAGGAGTACTAGAGGTATTGATGGTCTTTTAGGTAAACTTACAATCGAACATAATCGATTGAAGAACCAATTAGAGGTAGTCCGAAGAAAAAGTGATGAATTTGATGATATGTGGGAAATTTGAGACAACTCATAAATACTAGCCTTCCTTTTTCAAATTGAATACTATGACCAAGAAGAAAAGTACTTTTGATAAATATACTTGGATAATCACCGAACTTGTTATTGGTATTGCTGCACTCGGTTATGGTTTATTTGGTATCATAGTAACACCAACCACATCAAATTATCTGTATATAATACTAGTCTGTGGTGGAAGCATATTAACACTGGCTGCAATTATCCAAATTCTTATTCTGAGAAAGAAGAAAATCGATAAATTTTGCTCTAAGTGCGGAGAAAAAATTAAAAAAGAAGAAGAATTTTGTGCAAAATGTGGAAAAGAACTAGCATAAACCTACTCTTTCTTCTTCCAAACTTTTAAGAATTCAGGCATTTCTTCAAAAGCAATCACTGGCAAAGTTACCCATTTTGGATCCGCAGCAAAATCTGTAAATTCCATTTCTTCTGCAGGAGATGTTCTATATCTAATAAACGGATTTTCAAGTTCTTTTGAATCTTCTACCCATATAACAAAAGGAAGAGCATTGAGTTCATAGTAACCTAAACTTGTATTAAATATAAAATACAACGACTTATCGTTATCTCTGAAATAACCAACGTAGCCTGCGGATCTTTCAGAACCCGCGCTAAAAATCATCATTTTTACCAAATCTTTAATCGATGCCAACTTAATTGCAGCTGGAGATTGTAGTTTATTGTTATCACTCATAGTATATCACCAAAAAATAAGGAAAAATTGTGGAATTAGAATACAATCAGAATTGCCACAAGTAGTCCATAAATAGCTACCGCTTCAATAAGTACAATGAAGAGAAAAGCTTTTCCAAACAAATCTGGTTTTTCAACTATTGCTCCAATAGCTGCACTGCCTGCCATACCCATAGCAATTGCTGCTGCAGCTCCTGCGATACCTACTGCAAGTGCTGCTCCAATTGGTTTTAAGTAGTCATCAGAAGGAGCATCTTGTGCAAGAACACCAGTTGACATTAATAAAATGGCTCCTGCAATACTAAAAACTATTATTGCGAGTTTTGCTGATTTTTTATTCAAAAGCATAGATTATCACCTATATTCATATCCTTTTTTAGTATCTGAATTTAAAAATTTCGAAAGGACCTTCTTTATGTGTGAGGAGTTCAAAACAATACATATAATAACAACGAAAGCTTAAATAGGTACAACTTAAGAAATTAAACAAGTGAGTTAGATGTTCCGAAACTTTATGGGATGGCTATTAGGTACGCAGAAGAATCCTCGTGACCACATCGTGAATCTAAGATTAACTGTTCGTCGATTAGAAAGAGCTCAGAGAAAACTAGAGCGCGATGAATCAAAAACGCAATTGAAGATGAAACAAAGTATACAACGAGGAGATCTAGAGTCTGCGCGATTGTTTGCAACAGATATTGTTCGAAACCGACGATGGGAGTTTGGTTATCAAAAACTAGTATCTCGAATAAACGGTTTAATTTTCAAACTTGAACGTGCCGATACTGCTGCTAGTATGGCTGCAGAAATGCATGGCATAGCTTCCGCTCTCCGAGTAGCTAATGACCAGCTACAAATTCCTGATTTAGATCGAGTTATCCAAGATATGGAAGGATCCATCGATGGCATTGAGGAATCTACTGACACTCTAGAAAATGGTATTGATGATTTGTTGGTTTCTGATACAGATCCTATGGAGGTTGATCGTTTGATAGAACAAACTGCTGTTGAATTAGGTGTCTCAACACAGGCAGGACTGCCTTCTGTAGGTGTTGTGGAAACCGATGATTTAGAACAAGAAATCCAAAAGCTAAGAAAAAGAGAAGAGGACTAATAGGTGATAAATAATGGTTAAAAATTGGCTCTTTGGCAAAAAACGAAAGGAAGACGCAGATGCGCTTTCAACACTCAAGGCACAAATGAATAGAATGGAGCATGAAGCACGTAATCTTGATAGACAAGCAGATGAGCAGAAAATATTAGCTGCTAAAATGCTTCAAACTGGTAATAAAGCAGGAGCAAGATCAGCCCTTAAACGCAGAGCTGTTTTCATGAAACGTCTCAATTCTGTTCATAATACTGTCATGAATCTTCAAGCTCAGATAGATAGCATTCAAACAGCTACATCGACCGCTGACACTGTTAAGGCAATGGAAGTAGGAACAAAAGTAGTTGGTGAGAAAATAAAACAAGTTTCACCAGAAAGAACAGAACGTGTTATGGATACTGTTATGGAACAACGTGATCAAATTGAAATGATGACTGAAGCACTATCTGACCCAAGTTTATCGGAAGGTATTCTAGATTTTGAAGATGATGCAGCAATTGATGATCAATTAGCACAACTAGAAGCTGAAATGGATCTAGGAACAACAACTAGTTTACCAGATATTTCTGGATTACCTTCAACACCAACTGGTGTTTCAGGTGAAAAAGAAGACGATACATCAGATCTTGAAGATGAACTTAAGTCATTAAAGAAAAAGATGAGCGAAGATTAATTTCTTCCTTTTTTGTTTTTATTTTTTACAAGGGAAAAGTGGAGTACAATAGAAAATGAAATAAAACGTTTTATATCTGATGATTTTAATAATAGTATAGAACTTGAAAAAAACGGTTGTGACCATGTTTGTCTGCACAAGGCTTAATAGATCATGCTAGAGAATTTGCTTTAAAGGCTTATAATTACGATAAAGAAAAAAACTTTAGTGAAGCAATTCCTTACTACTTAGATGCAGCGGAAGCTTTAATGAAGGCAATTAGATTTGAGCGTAATCCTCAAGTTGCTCGTACTTTGAAGAAAAAAGCTGAAATGTATTTAGCTCGATCAAAGGAATTGCGAGAGTTGCTTGCAAAAAGGAAGGAGACAAAATCTGCAGCTGGTGATGATGGCGAGGATAATAAATTATCTGGAGCTATTTCTGATATTATTGTTACAGAGAAACCTACTGTTACTCTAAAGGACATTGCTGGGTTAGAAAATGCTAAGCAAACACTAAGAGAAGCGATTGTTCTACCATTAATGCGTCCTGATCTCTTTTCAGGTGCTAGACGACCATGGAAAGGAATACTGCTATTTGGTCCTCCTGGTTGTGGAAAAACTCTTATAGCAAAAGCTACAGCTGCTGAGGTTGAAGCTACTTTTTTCAATGTTAGTGCATCTTCGATTATTTCTAAGTGGTTAGGAGAATCTGAGAAATTGGTGAAAACATTGTTCGATCTAGCTCGTGAGAAACAACCAAGTATAATCTTCATTGATGAGGTTGATGCACTAGCTGGCGCAAGAGGGGGAGAACATGATGCAATGAGACGGGTAAAAACTGAATTGTTAACATCTATGGATGGTTTATCTAGTTCAGAAACAGATCGAATTGTAACAATTGGTGCAACTAACTTACCAGAAGCTATTGATGGAGCTTTCAGACGAAGATTTGAAAGGCGTATTTACATACCTTTGCCTGATCCTCCTGCTAGAGAGGCTATCTATAAATATAACACCAGAGGTGTTGACATACATCCTGAAGTTGATTTCTCTATATTAGGTGAAATTACAGATGGATATTCTGGAGCTGACATAGCAATGGTCTGCAGAGAAGCAATTATGACTCCAATCAGAGAATTGGATATGGCAGGTGCTCTCACTGATACTGATATAAAAGCACGCACTGTCACGCAAGATGACTTTTTGGAAGCAATTGAATCTATCAACCCATCTGTAAGTGATGATGAAATAGCTAGATACGATAAATGGAATGAAGAATTCGGTAGTAGTGCTTAATACGCGAGGTTACACTGATGTCTACCCTTGAAAAGAAGAAAGATGAAAAGGAACATAGTGAAAAATTAGATATTGAGAAACTCAAGGAAGAAAAAGAAATTTCTGATGAGAAACTTAAACTGATTGAAGATAGTATCAAGGGATTAGAAATAACTGAAGAAGATCTTAAGGCCACAATGCCCGTAGTTAAGACAATCACTAAAGTTGATTTCTCTAAGGAGCAAAGAGCTATTCTGGAGGTTGAGTTTGAAGACACTTTACCTAAATGGGTTAAAGCTCCATGGATGTATATTAAACCAAACAAAGATTCACAAATTGAATCTTGGCTTGAAAGTTGGTCAGCAATAGTTTTTGATTACAGCCGTATATTTATAATTCACGTAATTAACATAAATGAACTTAGAAACGTACATCCTTTCAATAATACAAAAAACAACAAAAGAATGTCGCTAGGACAAGTTAGAGAGATAATAGACCATTTAGTAAAACAAAATGTAGCAAAGTGGTTAGATGAAAAAACAAAAACAAGAGCAAGAATTTATTGGAAATCAAATGAAGAATGGGCTGACAATCTGTTGGATTTCATGATTGAAACTGGTAGAGTGGTAGAAATACAGTCTCTATTTGACCTTTCTCAATTAGATCAAAAGTGGAGTGATCTGCCAGCAGATGATTTGATTATTGTCTGTGAAATGCTTGTAGAAAAAAAAGTTGCAAGATGGTTGAATAAAGAGAAAACAATTATTCAATTTGAAGCTGATAAAGTTTTTTAAAGGAAATTACATTCCCAGTAGTCCTGGAAACCAAAATTTTGTACCTTCTGAGTAACTTCGGTCGACTCTTGCTATACTATGTTCTTCAAAAAATGTCAAACATCTATCTATTCTTTCCTCTGACCAACTTGTTTTCATCAATAGTCCTTCTTTTGTTACATATCCTAATCTTGAAGCATAACTTAATATGATGTCATGATCTGGGCTAAACTCAACTGGTGTAAATTCTAGAATTTTAACCCCTGATTCAAGATTTTTATAAGGTCGTATAAGTTTAGTATTGATAAGCTTCTCAACTGATCTATACATATCATCAATTGAAACCATTTTACCTGGTCTGATCTTGTTTAATTGAGTAAGCAATTCTCCTACTGACATAATTCCACCATTATCTGGGGTTAAACCTTGCCCTAGTTCCAAAATTTCATTGGCAAGAATATCGTAGAATCCTTTGCCTGTTAATTTGTCTTTTAGTGTAGGAGCTTCTTTCCAATTAAAACGACCTAATTCTGTTGGTAATCCTAGTTCGTCTCTTAAACCTGCTAACTTGTCATAATATTCTTTGTTTTCAGAGATTTTATCACCGTGTTTTTTCTCGAATTTCTTCAATTGCTTCTTAATCTCTTGAATATTATCCATCATTTGCTGTAATTCTGATAGCATCAATTCAGCATCTTTTACCTGAAAAGCAGATTTTATCTTGATTTTTTTCTCTATGTCTCTTAAACCCACTTCTATCTCCAAATAGTAATTGCATAGCACTTATTTATATCTTCGCAAATCTGATGACATTCTAAAAGAAAACGAAAAGTTAAATTTAGAATATACTTGGTAAAATTTGTATCCAGTTTTTTATTTTACCTGTAATTTGATTTGATTCTCGTGGAGATAGAAAAGAAGCAAGTTTGTTTCTATATTTGCTATGAAGAGTTTTATAGACCTCCTTCATCTCATCTCCCAACCGTTCTCCTTTAGAATTAAGTTTTCTTACTTCTAAAGCTATTTCCTCTATCTCCTCAAGGATATAACCAACATCAATTTTGATCTCTATAAGATTAATTAGTTCAAACATTAAATATTTCATGTTGGTAAATAGTGCGTCATCAGCGTTTTTCTCTAGCACGAAAATCACCCGGTTATATCTTTTCAGATTTCATAGGAAAATCATTCTATGAAAGAAGGTTAACCCTTCTTCCGTTTTATCATAATTCTTTGAGAACACGTCTGAAGTCATTTAGCCATCTTGCTGCTTGGAATTCAAGTTTTTCACAATCTTCTTCCTTTATTACTTCTTCAGGTTTGTATTTCCCAATTATTTCACGCCAGTTATTGATATCATCTATAACCCAATGATCTTCTGGAATTGATGGGAATGTTTTCAATATGTGTACCATTTCATCCATGTCTGCTAGTATTAAATCGGCTCTGGCTACCGAACGGAGTCGAGTCAAATCAATTAATTCAATTGCTGAAGAAACATAGTCTGCAGTTTTTGAAGGCATTTTCTTCAACGAATCAAATGGTATAGACACTGCATCAGCAGTCTCAACACCTTCCGCTACACGGAGATGTCTGATACCTTTTGGATATTTGGAATCTAATTTCTCTCGTTTAACAAAATCTTCTAGCTCGAAACCTACTTTCTCTAGTTGCATTCGTGATTTGAAAATACTTCTAATGAGAGAACGCAATTGTTTTCTATATGCGATTTGATCTATTTCGTTGTCTTCATAGCTTTTAGCAAGATTATCAAGAGTTACAATTGAAGCGTAAAGACCAGCTTCTAGTTCTAAGTTTCTTTCATCTATTATTGACATACTACCACTTGCTTTGACTTGATCAAGCTGTTTTTCAGCTTTATAACCATTTTTAGAGTACCGTTTATATAGCTTTAGGAAATCTACCGTTGTCATATCTCCATCATCAAATTTTTCTTGGAGAACTTCTAAAGTTTCTAGTACTGACTGACTTTCTGCAACGAGATTTTCTTCCATAGAAATTGATATTTCTTTATCTGACTTATCAATGCTAACTCCACTTTCTTTTAATAATGAAGTTCTTTCTTTCTCAATCTTCCTACTGACTTCCTCGATTTGTGTTTGGTAATCCATTATTGATTCTTCGATTTCTCGTTTCTCTGTTTTAATTTGGGATTCCTTTTTTGTAGCTACCATTTGAGATTGTGAAAGTTGTCTGACTGGTATGATAGTTCTTTGCAGTCCAGTATACCCTTCCCTTTTCTTTATTTTCTTTGTTTTGTATGGCATAGCTGGAACTCGTGTAAAAAGCTGTTTTATATCATTGATAAGATCATGAACGTGGTAGCTTCTATTCCAATCCGCTAATATTTTCATACTTAGAGTCCCATCATCATCAACATTCGGATGATTTACTTTTGGTGTTATATCAGCAAAAGGTGCGATATCAGGGAACCCATCTTGAATGAAAATATTTGCAAAGATAGGAATTTCTGTTCCTTCAATTGTTCCTACGTAACCTTTCCAATGTTTAAGATTACCTCTTACTGGTTCGAATCCTGTCGCATTTTCATATATTAATTGAGTTTCATTTGCAAGGATGTAATCATCTGTAGACATTTGTCTCACCTTATTCTACTTCTCTATATAAAGTGATGACAATGAATCTTTAAAAAACATTGCATTTAATTTGTAAAATTAATGTGAAAACTGATTCATTTTGTTATTTGGAGTACAATTTTTATCGGTTTTGCGAGATTATTATCTATGACGAACACTATTTCTTTCTCTTTGGAAAGGCAATCTTTGATTAAATCATTAGATTCCAAAAACTTTTCTTTGATCATTAACTCTGGTTTTTCTAAACCATAAGTTAAGGCTAACCGAATTTCTAAATCTCTTACAGTTTCATCTAAATATGCTACAAATTCTATCTGTTCAAGTTTATACAAATCTCCACAGGTGGGGCATTCTTCAGAACGAACTAGCTCTAAAATGGTTGTTGCATTGTTTAGTCCATCATAAAAAAGATAGTTTTGAAGACAGACTCCAATACTCAGTATTATTTTCAAAGCTTCTTGAGCCATAATACCTCCTATTATTGTAGATAAAGTTGCAACTGCAGGAAGAGGTGGTTCCTTCTCAACTTCTTCTCTCTCCTTCTTCCTTTCCTCACCAAAAGGTGTACAAGCTTGAGCTAATTCTTCGTCAGGAACCAATGGTTGGCATTCAAAACATGCTGTTTCATAGGGGATGATTACCTGAGCATTGCCTAAGAAAGCAAACATCCCTCCTGTAACTAACGGTTTTTTTACTCGAACTGCCATTGAATTAATCCATCTACGTCCCGGAAATGTATCTAAACAAGAGATTATTACATCAGCTTCTTCATATACTGCTACAGAGACTTTTTCCATTTTTTTATGATAAAATTCGATATCTATTGCTGGATTTAATTCCTTCAGTCTCTTTGCAGCAGTTTCTGATTTGGAGTTTCCTATATCACTATCCCGATATAATAGCTGTCTATTGAGATTAGATGATTCTATTGTATCAAAATCGATTATAATTAATTTGCCAATTCCTGAGGAAACAAGAATGGTTCCTACATAACTACCAATGGCACCAACACCAACAAGAACTACTGTACTTGCAGAAAGTGTTTCCTGGTTCCACCCCGGTATCAATTGTTGTCTAGAGTAACGGTCATCATCCACCATCAAATCACAAACCAGCGATATGATACTATTGGTTTCTGATATAAGTTTCTTTTCGAACAGCTAAAAACAGCTTTGAAAAATCAGAGTAATGGTTTTTTAATTAGTAATAGGGTATAAACCATCAGAAGTAAAGAAGAAAAGGGTTTAGATTAGAATCAATACCCGCCTTTAGTTCTGGCAATTAGATAGCATTTGTCTCCATCCATCATACCAGTTTGCTTCAAAATCTCACTATCGTCTAGTTGTTTTCCATGGAAAACGATAATCACGGTATTGGCTGG
>JAGXNV010000002.1 GCA_019894795.1 Candidatus Heimdallarchaeota archaeon
GTGACATGACACAAAATGACCTGGTCTTAATTCATCTAAAGGTGGTGTTACTTTCGAACAAATTTCTTGAGCTTTGTAACATCTAGGATTGAACGGACATCCGGGTGGAGGATTAACTGGACTGGGAACATCCCCTTCTAGGATAATTCTATCCATTTTTATACGTGGATCAGGTCTTGGGATTGCTGATAGAAGAGAAACAGCATAAGGATGAGCAGTTTTTCTAAACAGTTCTCCAGTTGGGCACATTTCCATGATTTTGCCAAGATACATGACAGCAACACGGTCGGAAACGTGTTTGATAACACTTAGATCGTGAGCAATGAACATGTAAGTAAGATTAAATTCTATCTGAAGATCATGAAGCAAATTAAGTATTTGAGCCTGAACAGATACGTCTAGCGCGCTTACGGGTTCATCAAGAAGTACGACTTCTGGGTGTATTGATAGAGCTCTAGCTATTCCTATCCTCTGCCTTTGCCCCCCACTAAATTCGTGAGGATAACGTAGTGCATGATAGTCTTCCAATCCTACCTTAGCTAGAATCTCAAGAACTCTTGATTCTTTTTCCTCATAAGTCATATCAGGATAATGAATGTCAAAAGGTTCTTTTAGAAGATCAAGAACCATTCTTCTTGGATTCAAACTTGAATAAGGGTCTTGGAAAACCATTTGTAATTGGCGTTTGATCGCTAATTCTTCTTCTCTAGTCATTGGTTGAAAAATGTCTACTCCTTTAAAGTAAACTGAGCCCTCAGTGGGTTCCTCAAGTTTAACAGCAACTCTAGCAGTAGTGCTTTTTCCACAACCAGATTCACCGACAAGCCCTAAAGTTTCTCCTTTATTCAAGAAGAGATTAACTCCATCAACAGCTTTAATGTTTGCAACAACCCTTGAAAAGAGAATAGATTGTTGGCTAATGGGGAACCATTTCTTCAAATTAAAGAGACTGAGAATAGAATCTCTCTTAGAATTCCATTCTGCGAACATATCTGTAGTTTCATATTCTTTGAAAGTACTAACCATTTTAATTAAGCCTCCTCTCTAACATGTGTTTGTTCATGCATAACGGATTCATCGATGTGTAAGTCTAATTCCTCAAAGTGGTGACATTGAACACGACGAGCTTTTTGCTTATCGATAATAATGTCAGGAGGACGTTCGCGCATACAAATCTCGGTGGCGAATTTACAACGAGGGTGAAAACGACAACCCTTGGGAGGATTAATTAATCTTGGTACGAGACCAGGAATAGTGGCTAAGCGATGCTTGTCTTTTTCGAGAGAGGGTATAGAGTCAAAAAGAGCACGGGTGTAAGGGTGCTTGGGGTCAATGAAAATGTCTTCAGTAGGACCAGATTCGACGACACGACCACCGTAGAAGATGTGAACACGTTTGGTGGTCTCAGCGACTACACCAAGATTGTGAGTAATTAACATCATTGCTAGACCGTGACGACGTTGCATTTCCTTGATGAGTTCAAGGATTTGAGCCTGAATAGTGACGTCTAAGGCTGTTGTGGGTTCATCGGCTATCAGAAGGCTTGGTTGGAGTGCTAGAGCTCTCGCAATAAAAATTCTCTGCCTTTGTCCTCCCGAGAATTGATGTGGATAATCTTTTATTCTTGCTGCTGGGTCTGCTATTCCTACTTGTTCCAATGCTTCTATTGCATATTCCAATGCTTCCTTTTTACTACAGTTTCTATGTAAGGCGATTACCTCTGTCATTTGGTCATCTATTTTGAATATTGGATTCAAACTTGTCATTGGGTCTTGGAATATCATCGCTATTTCCTTTCCCCTTATCCTTCTCATTTGTAGGTCTGGAAGCTCTAGTAGATCTATTCCCTTGTAGAGTATTTTTCCTGAAACAGTCTTACCATTTTTATCCAATATTCTCAGGGTTGATTTTGCTGTCACTGTCTTTCCGCAACCAGATTCACCTACGATTCCAACAGGTTCTCCCTGATAGACATCAAAAGACACTCCATCAAGTGCTTCGACGACTCCAGATTCAGTATAAAAATAAGTATAGATATCCTGTACGTCTAGTATTGGTTTTGCCATTTTCATCTACTCTCTCAATCTTGGGTCTAGTGCGTCCCTTAATGCGTCTCCTAGTAAGTTGAACGCTAGTACTACAAAGAATATCGCAAAACCTGGCAGTAATGCTAATTCTGGATTCGTTTTCAGCACCGTTTGTGCATCATTTACCATCTGTCCCCACGAAATTGTCGTAGGACTTCCTAATCCAAGAAATGTTAACCCTGCTTCTGCTAATATCCCGCCTGCAATATTTAGTGTGGCAATAACGATAATTGGTGCTAAGATGTTTGGTATAATGTGCACCATAATTATTCTTCGGTTACTTGCACCTAGCACTCTTGCCGCATTTACATAATCTAGATTATAAATTTGCTTTGTATTAGCATTCACTAGTCTCGTCAAACCTGCCCATCCAAATATCCCCAGTACTAGTATAATAACAATTGATTGGGGTATTTGTCGTAGGAATACTAACCTTCCTCTTCTGATGAAAGATACTGCGAGGATTGCTATAACTAGAAAGGGTAACGCAAGAAACATATCTGCAATTCTCATGATAATTTCTTCTGTCCATCCTCTATAGTAGCCTGCTAATGCTCCTAATGTAACCCCTATCACTACTGATAGAAAACTTGAAAATAAACCTACTGTAAGAGAGACTTCGCTTCCAGCCAATAATCTTGAGAACTCATCTCTTCCTAAAATATCTGTTCCACCTGGGTACTTAAGATTTGGGTTTGAAAGAGATCCTCCTCCGTTCCATGCATCAAACAATGGTGTTGTTCCTACTGGACTAAAAGGCATTAAGATTGGGTAGAAAATTGCTATTAGAACTACTCCTACCACTAAAACAGCTGATAGCGTCGCAATTCTATTTTTCCTATATCTTCTCCATACTAGTGACCATTGAGATGGACTTCTTTCTCTCAATGTCCCGTCTTTAGCAACGATTATCGTATCTTTTCCTCTAATTGAGTTTCTTAACTGTTTGAAAAAGTTTCCAATAGCAATGAATATACATGCAATGAAACCTGCCCAAATCATAGATCTTGGTAGTCTCTTATTGATCATGTAATTTTCTAAGGTTGCTCCGAAATTTTGTTTATCTGTTTCTGCTTTTTGCATATTTGACCACCTTTCTTACAGTTCTATTCTTGGATCCACTGCTACATAAACAATGTCCGTGATCAGATTCCCTAAGAGAATCAGTATCGTTAGTATTGCTACCGTGCCGAGTATCATGGGGAAGTCGAGACGACCAATAGCTGATACGTATTTGAATCCTAGTCCTGGCCATGTGAAGAGTGTTTCTGTAATTGGAGCTCCTGCAAGTGCAGTAGCTAGAAACAACCCTACATAGGTTACGACTGGAATTAATGTGTTTCTGAAAGCATGTTTCCATGTAATAATTCTCTCTGATATACCATTAGCTCTTGCGGCTAGGATATAATCTTGTCTTAATACTTCTAACATAGTTGATCTTACTAATCTTGAATAGATTGCCATGAAATTGAACAATAACGTAACTGTTGGTAGAACCATGTGGAGGAGTGAATCACCTAGTCTCTCGACAACGTTTACCCACCACGTGCCCCATTCGCCTCCCCAGAATAAGTCCCAATTCGTGCCACTAAATACAGGTGTTGGTGTTGGAACTCTGTGGGCTTTTGCTGCTGGGAACCATCCTAATCCATAACCACTGAATATGTAAATTAGTACTAACCCGAAGACAAATATGGGCATTGATTGTCCAAGTAAAGCAAGAGAGCTTGCCATTGAATCAATCCATGAAGTGTGGTTTTTGGCAGCCAATACTCCTAATGGGATGGAAACAAGCAAGGATAACACGAATGCTAATAATTGTAGTTTGAGTGTTTCCCAAACCAATCCACCAATCATGTCATTTATATCTTGTCCAGATTGGAAACTGTCTCCCATGTCTCCATGTAAGAGATTGTAGAACCACATGACGAACTGCACATAAATCGGTTGATCTAATCCTAATTTTCGCGTTAGATTTATCCGATCCTGTTCTGTGGTTCTTTGTTTTCCTAATAGTAACAAAGCTACCGGATCACCAAGTCCACTTACCATAACAAACGTCAGGACACATATTGCAATGAAAAGAGGTATTAATGTCAGTAGTCGGCGAGTAATGTATGTTGTTAATCGCAAATTAGCGACACTTTTCAACCATTTTAGTACGCCTGTTTCTCCCATTTTTCTTACTTTTTCAGAACTAATTGGTTTCTGCCAATTCACGGGTAGGAATATCCCAGTTACAAGTAAGAGAATACCAATTGTAAAGAGATAGAAACCTGGACCAATGGTACCATTTAATTCTATGTTAAAGAAAGATGGTGCTTGATCATTTGGATTAAATGTTACAGGTTGTACTGATAATGCTGTTTGACCATCAACAACTGCTACATAACTTTCTGCAGCAATATACAACGATCGGTTCATAGCAATTATTGCTGCTATCAATCCACTAAGCAATAAGATTACTGCTGCAATGTCTGAAGCTAAACCTCTAGATTTGAAGCCTCCACTCTGGAAAACTTGGCCTAATATGGCAAATAATAGCGCAAAAACAAGTAAGAACCAGATAATTGCAGACAAAATTACTACGCTGCTTGGCACCTCTCCTCTAAGAAGTTGAGCAGTTACTGAGTGTCCTTCGACATTGTAAGTAATGGTTCTATATTGAATGCTGAACCCCATAACTTGGACAAGATTTCCAGCTGTATCATTGTTTATTCTTGGTCTTACTTCGAATATTAGCAAACCTGTTATGTCATCTACTATATACGCATAACCACTTATAATGAAAATACCACTTGGTATACCAGCTATGTCATAAGATGCTTCAAATACAAGGTTCGTAGGATCTGCAACATCAATAATCTGCAATCCTGTTTCTGCATCTGTTACATATGCATATCCATTTTCAACAAATATACCTTCTCCATCACCTGTTAAATCGAAACTACTCATCAACGCTGGGTTAGCTACGTTTGTTACATTTAATATTATAAAACCAAAGTTTTCACCTACTATGTAGGCATACTCTCCTTGTATGGTGAATGCATTTGCTATACCATTTGTATCGTAATTTGCTTCAAGTAGTGGATTTGAAACATTTGCTACATTCAATATAACTAAACCATCCGTCTCATCCAGAATAAACGCATGATCTTCTTTAATGAAAACGTCTTTAGCAATACCAGTTGTCTCATAACTTGCTTCAAGTATAGGGTTAGTTACATCTGTTACATTAAGTATTGTTAGTCCTGAATCAGAATCTGTTACATATGCGTATCCATCTTTTACATATACTCCATTACCTTCTCCTGTGAGACTGTAATTTCCTACTAATGATGGACTTGATGCAATCGTAACATTGACGATTGATAATCCAGTGACTGTGTCTGTTACATATGCGTATCCATCTTCAACATAAACCTCTTTACTATCTCCTGCAACAGTATAAGTACCTGACAGGCTGGGTGATGTTGGGTTGGATGCATTAAAAACGAGCATACCTGCATTCGCATCAGCGACATAAATCATACCATTTTTGTAAAATACATCATTTGCTCCACCAGAAATAGGATAATACGCTGATGCAATTATTGGTTCAGGTTCAATAGTTGTAGAACCGAACGCGATACTATATAACGGTAAAAACGCTGCTGAAAATAATAGGATAGCTCCAACAATTTTAAGTGAAATAGCTACACTTTTATCCATATAAATCACTCGAGTGTGTTGAACAGATTCTCTATTCTTTTCTTAACTCACGTTGAAGTTTTTATAAATGTTGTCTCGATTTAGATATATCAAAACAATTATTGAAATAGATTATGAGAAAGAATGAAAATAAAAAGCTTTGATTTTTTCAATTTGAGGACTTGATTAAAGAAAATAGCAATCTTGTAAGTTCATTCTAAGGGAATTTTCGACTAAATGACCTACACACTTCCATTGATTAATAAGTCCAATTTTAGACATGATATTTGAAGTAGATGGCAAACAAAAAATATTTAAAGCAAGTTAGAATGAGAAGAACGAGCGAAAACATTACCTATTGGGGTGGTGATCTAGCTCGGTTATGATATCTCCTTGACGTGGAGAAAGTCGGCGGTTCGAATCCGCCCCACCCCACCATTCTTCTATACGCTTTTATTCAAATAATCCTTCAACACTAAGATACCTTTGCCCTGAATCTGCTAATATTACAACTACAATTTTATTTTCACTTTCCTTTCTCTTAATTATCTCTTCTGTAGCTTTACATGCCGCCCCCGAAGATATTCCCACCAGAATTCCCTCTTTTACTGCCATGTAGCGACACATGGTGAATGCTTCTACTTCCTTTACTAGAAAGATTTCATCTATAATTTCTCTATTCAAAGTTTCGGGGATAAATCCTGGAGCTGTCCCCATCATCTTATGAGGATGAAAAATACCTTTGGAAATGTATGGGGATTCAAATGGTTCCACTGCTACAAGTTTAATTTTTGGGTTTTTTTCTTTCAAATATTTTCCAGCACCACAGATTGTTCCTCCTGTTCCTAAACCTGCAATGAGCAAATCTATTTTTCCATCAGTATCTTCCCATATCTCAGGACCAGTCGTTAGATAGTGCGATCTAGGATTTGATGGATTTGTGTGCTGACCTATGTAAAAGTATTCAGGATTATCTTGTAAAATTTCTTTGAGTTTTTGTCTTGCCCCATCTGTTCCAAATTCTGCAAGAGTTAGAATCAACTCGGCTCCAAGAGCTTTGAGTATTTGTCTCCTCTCTAAACTTTGGATTTCAGACATAACTAATATTGCCTTATATCCTTTAATTGAGGAAATAAAGGCAACGGCCATCCCTGTATTCCCACTAGTACATTCAATCACTGTATCTCCAGGTTTCAGTTTGCCTTGTTTTTCTGCGTCATCAATTATTTGTAAAACTGGACGATCTTTAAGACTTAAAGGGTTCATGAATTCACACTTGCCATAGACCTTCGAATCAGGAAAGAGTCTTTTGAGTCTTAGTAATGGTGTGTTTCCAATTAATTCAGTAAGATTTTCTGCATATTTCAAAATATTACCTCTAATAAACTTCCAAATCTTTGCCAGAAACGACTTTACCATTATATCTTTCTTTTATTTCATTAAGAAGATCTTTTTCTTTCACTCCCCATAGAAGCTGATGATAAAGAACCAATAATTTTGGTTTCACAATGGAAGCAATTTCAGCTAGTTCATACGAAGAAGTGTGAACATCAGCGTGATACTCTTGCCAATCCTCTGAACGTTTCTTAAGTCCCTCTACTGAATAAACTTCATGAATTAAAACATCACAATCTTTGTAATCTGTTATCATATCATCAAAAGGAGCTGTATCACCTGAAATTCCTATTATCTTATCAGGTGTATAAAATTTATATCCAAACGCCTTCCATGAACCATGATTCACTAAAAATGCTTCAACTTTGACATAATCATCATGATAAATTATACCTGGTTCAATCTCATTTACTTCAACTTTGTAACCCAGTTGATTGATTGGTTCTAATCCGTTTATCCTTTCTTCAATATCTTCCTGATAAGCTTCTAGAATAAGTTCTGTCATTTTATCAATTCCAGGAGGACCAAATACTTTCAAGGGAACCTCTCTTCCTAATACCCAAGGAGTAAAAATAAGATCCGGATAACCAGCTGTATGATCTGAATGCAAATGAGTAAGGAAAGCAATTTCAAGGTCTTTTGCAGGCAATTCTGCTTCAACAGCTCTTCTTATAACTCCAGGTCCAAAATCAATAAGATATATTTTATTGTTTATAATAATAACAATGGCAGCACCCGATCGACTAGGTTCAGCATTTGGCGTACCTGTTCCTAGTAAGATAATCTTTGATTTATCCTTGTTTCTGGATTTGATTGCCATTAATGATTTAAATCAAATAGACTTCTTAATTTTATCTGCTAAATTTCACTAATACTAAAGAATTAATATTTCATATGATAAATTACTACACAAGCACTGGTGAGATGATGGATTTTGTTAAAGAAGCTGAAAAAGCTGAGAAGAGAATAAGAACATATATACGAAGAACACCATTGGAATTTTCACATTTTTTGAGCAAAGAAGGAGATACTAAGGTTTTCCTAAAATTGGAAAATTTGCAACTTACAAATTCTTTCAAAATACGTGGTGCTATAAATAAAGTACTTTCTCTTGAAAAAAATGAAAAAGAAAGAGGTGTAATAACCTCATCATCTGGTAATCATGGTGCGGCGTTCGCCTTTATAACTAGTAAATTAGGCATCGAAGGAACTATTTTTCTTCCTGAATATACTTCCCAGGCAAAGAGAACTGCCCTTCAAAATTATGGGACAAAATTAGAGTTCATTGGTAACGATTGCGTTCATACTGAAAATCATGCTCGCAAAATAGCTATTGAAAGAGGCTTACCCTATATTTCTCCTTATAATGATCCTCAAATTGTAGCAGGTCAAGCAACTATTGGAATTGAACTCATGGAGCAACTAAAGGATATTGATGTTGTTCTGGTTCCAGTTGGTGGAGGCGGTTTGATATCTGGAATTGCTGGATACTTGAAATCAATTGATAAGAACATTAAGATTATTGGATGTCAACCTATTAATTCAGCTGTCATGTATGAATCTATAAAGGCGGGGAAAATTATAGTAAAGGAATCTTTGGATACAATATCTGATGGAACGGCCGGAGGCATAGAAGAGCATTCTATAACGTATGATTATTGCAAAAAATATATTGATGATTTTATTCTTGTATCTGAAGAGGAAATAAAAGAATCAATTAAACTAATAATGAAACATCACTATATGTTAATAGAAGGGGCAGCTGCCCTAACAGTATCTTCATTCCTGAAAAGTAAGGATGATTTTGCAGGTAAGAACGTGGTTTTAATTATAAGTGGAGCCAAAATTAGCTTAGATAAAATAAAAGAAATTATGTGCTAATTCTTAGTATTCTAAAATTCTTGTTAGTTCTAGTCCTTCCTTACTTTGTATCATCTCAATCTCAATTGCTTTAGATTTCTTCTCTTTAAGCAAAAGTTCTGTTATCATATAGTAATCTGATGGAATGATCTGTTCTTTCCTAGAATCTATATCATTTATAGTAAACCATCTTAACTCCCCTTCTTCAGTCGATATTAACTTCCCTTCTTCTGTGCTTGTTTGGCAGACGATAATTATGAAGTGCCTAATGTTACCTTCTTTATCTTCCTCTATCAATCTTTCATTTATAGTACCCTTGACTCCTTCCCATTTAACATTTAATCCTGTTTCTTCAGCTATTTCTCTGAGAATACCTTCTTTTAGTTCTTCATTCTTCTCTATTTTTCCTCCTACCAAAGCCCATTTATTCTGATAATCTCCCTTGTTTCTTTTAATCAGTAGCCATTTCTTTCCCCATCTGATTCCCGCTACAACTATGTTTAGGATATCTGGTTTCATTTAAATAGGATGATAAACTCTTATCAAAAACTTTTTCCTTCCGATTCATAAAACATTTAAAGATTTGTGTTCCAAATCATTTAACGAAGCCCAATGACTAACTTCATCCAAAGAACATCTCAGACAATTCGCAGAAAGCTTGGCTATCCAGAGACATCGATACTGGTTATGGGTAACAATCTTCCCGCAACACGTAACCGTGTTTTGCTTATGCGTTCTAATACTTCCTTAAATGAATTTATCATTGACAGTTGCTTGAATGAGCTTCCATACACTGAGAAACTTAAATTTAAACCAAAGCAATTTAATCCCTTTGAAGGCATTCTCTATCTCATTGACGCAACAAAGGAGGAAATGATTAAACATGAACGTAATTATTTCTGGGAGAAAATTATTTGGGACGAAACAGTTGAAGATCTTCCAATTGCTGTTTGTGCTTATAACACTAATCTACAAGGAGCTTTGACTAGAGGCGAATTAATAGAAACTATGTCTCTCATACGTTTAACAGATCGTATTTGGAACCTCTTTGAAGTTCCAGATGTAGATTCATTAGTTGGCTCTCTAAAATGGATGAAAAAAATAATCCACATGGGTTATATCAAACCTTGGGCGGAAAAAGAACAATTATTAGAAAAAATACAACCTATTCAAGTTCAATTTCCTTCAGAAGAAGAAAATAATCAATAAAATAAGAGGAATGTACAATGACAATTTCAATTGAAAAAATAATGAAGGATGGATACTCAGGTTATTCAGTTCGTTCAATACTGATGAATCCAGAATTCCGAGATAGAGTTTCTAAAGACGTCACAGTTCGTGGTAATGAAGGTGGGAAAAACCTTGTAATGGATAAACTAGCTGTTGGTGGAAAAGTCTTACTTACTGGTCCAACTGGTGAAGCTAAAACTCTTTTTGCAAGAGTCTTGCTTGACCATATTGTTAGAGAAATTAACAATTTCAAATATCATATAGGTGGTTGCCCCTTCTTAGAAGATGCAGGATATATCGTTGACATCATTAACAATTTCCAATCTAATCCTTTTGCAGGAATTAGAGTTATGCAATCTCTTTGCCCTTATTGTAGACAAAAAATCGAGAAAATTCTATCAGATGGAGAAAGCTCCGTACAATTAGATAGTACCAATAGTATTCTTGAAATCTCTCCAAAAGAGATAGTAAGCAGATTGGGAAAACTAGAAACTACAAAAACAATAGTTAGAAGAGCACAGCTTGATCCAAGAAACGATCCTGAAAGTCTCTATATGTTGCTTGCAGGTGTTGAGAACTTAGAAGAGTTATTTGGTAAAGAAACTCAAACTACCTACGCTGCTACTTCACACAAAGTAGGAGTTCTTTCGCATGGTATACTAGTTGTAAATGAAATTCAAAGACTTCCACTAACCCTATTAGAATCTCTAATGGGTTTTCTAGAAGAACCAATGGGTATCAAATATAACATACAAGGAGAACCAGTCTATATCGATGGAGCAGTAATCTTTACTTCTAACGCACCTTTGACAGTTTTTGGTGAAGAAAGTCAGCCTATCATCAATCGTATTCCTGAAGTACTTTGGCCAGCACGTTCTGTTGAAAGTAGAGAACAGATTATACGTGATATGTTTGAAGAGCAAATAGTGCTATCAAGCAAGAAAATCACAGCTAATCCTTCTATAATTCAATTACATGAATTAGGAAAAGAAACAACAGATTTTGTTAGTAGACTTGCAGTAGGCTTTCTAGCATATCTTGGAAACAATTCATTACCTTCAAGCTTAAAAGCAAAGGATGTTCGTTCAGAAAGTCGCATGGCTCGTACGGATTTCTATTCTGGTCTCGACGAAATCCACGATCCACAAAGAAATCCTCACATTGACTTACGTACCATGAACAATATCATCGGTGAGACAGTACTCTTGCAAGCCAGAGAAGTTGATACAGATATCAATGTTATAACTTTAGAAAAATTGCGAAGTACAATTAATGCTTACGATGTACCCGTTTCAATGTTAAATGATGCTCTTCAACAGATTAAAATTCTGTTAAGAACCTCAATAAAAGAGTCTGAAGTTTCAATAAGTGTCCAAGATATATCTGAAGATATTTCAAAAATGAAAGCACTCAGTGATGAGGAACTGGCTGATTTAATTGTAAAATTTGAAGGTTTAGACAAATACAAAGATAACGTTAGAACAGAAATAATTGAAAGTCTAAAATCATCTTACGAGCAATTATTAAGAGTAGATTACATCTAGAAAGGCATCTACTAGTACCCTAATGGAGATAATAACATGCCCCACCGAATAAATTTCATCACAGCGGAAGAATTCACTGATCCGATTCAGCAATATGGTGATGTGGAGTTCATCTTAGATTTTGAGGATGCAGCTCAAGTTCTGAGGTTATGGCGTAACCCACACTTAGGACGAAGCTCTCGTGAAGGAGCTGTTCTTTCACTTGCAGCTAAAAATGCTGTAGCTATGGAGAACATAGTTCAAAAGATAATGACCACCTATTTAACAGCTCAACAAGAGGAACGCCTGATAAACGAGCTCAAACTCTTGCGTTTCATGGGTGATAGGATTCTTCCAGACGTTTTGGAAAGAGTAAACCGCAACGAACTTCAAACCCTTGAAGAGATTCTTAAGTATATTCAAGACCTTCTTCGTAATCTCAAATATGAAGGGTCTGTTGATTTAGATCAGCTTGCTGAGAAACTCAACCAATTACAAGAGATAATTGATATAGAAATAACGGATGCTTTTGGTCGAAAGAAAAGAATATCACGAGAAAGTGTTATGGATTTACTTGGGAAAATTCTTGGACGCTTTCTACTAAAACAAATTTCTGTAGCACCTATAGATGAAGTGCAAAAGAGACCTAGAGGTACAATTAGACTCAGAGAAACATACAAGAGTGCTATTCTTAGTTCCCAGAATATTCCACCTACATCAGTTAAACAAGAGGATATCGTTAGGGTGAAAAAAGATAGACGATCACTTGTGTATCTTATCGTAGATATGAGCCAATCAATGAACAAGGCTGTTTTTGAAGGTAAAATGTCAAGACTGGATGGGGGTCTTCTTACAAGTTTAAGTTTATATTATTACTTCAAGATAATGAACAGACGAAAAAGGAAAAGATTTGACATGTTTAAACTTGCTGTAGTTCCTGTTAGACAGAACCCAACTGTTGTAGACGACGATAGTAAGATGGAAAACTATCTTCTTACTGCTGAAGCAAGAGGTAAAACTTACATGGTTCAAGCAGTTCAAACAGCAATTGAACATGCAAAGAAACAGCATACTGATAAAAACATTGATGTATATTTCACTATTGTTACAGATGGTATGCCTAATGTGCCTATATTTCCATATAATTATCGAAAGAATACAGATTTACAGAAGTACTTCTCAGAAATTCAAACTAAAACAAGACCAGAGACTATTGATTGTTTGATTCAACTTAATGGTATCTTTAAACATCTTAAGAATGAACGGACAAGAAACTGGAACATCTCTTACTTCCTTATGGGCACAGAATCTTTGAGAAATAAGGAAATTTTTCTCCATACTAAACAGATGCTGAAAGGCATAACACGACCTATACTTATTGATCCAGCTCAAATAAAGAGGCTAGGAGAACAGATCCTAAGGGAGAGTCTAATACATGCTTAAGATAAAAACAGAATTTGATGAGATTGTGCGAGTTTACAACCTTGCAAGAAATGATTTTAAACATCTTGTAGGAGCCACTCCTGAAAATTATCGTGTATTACTCTTCGTTGATCCAGATCTCCACGTTTCTGTTAATAGAGTTGTGGAAATTACAGGAACACCTCAAGCTATTCTAACTGCTGAGCAAATTACTCATCTTAAATCTGCACGCATAAATGATTTCTTACCTACTGGAAAGGAAACTATTTACAATTCCCTTCCAACTCTCATTTATCTTTCTGCTCCTTCTTATGAGTTAAACAAAGAAGAAGAATTTACTCTTAGAGTGATGTTCATCCATGCTTTTGCTCATGCATACATGAACGAGAAAACTGAATCCAATTCAGCACGAACCCTTTCAAGGCTCTATCAAATTGATATTGTTCTTAAAGAATTGATGACAAATAACGTATTTCAATTAAATAAAGAATCAGCTGATGGTCATGCTTGGGCTTGGCAATATTTCCAAGATCTTATCGGTGTAATCCGCTTATTCACTGAGTCAAATGTAGAAGATTTTTATACTCCTCCTGAAATTGCGCGAAAATACACTTTATTCAACAATTTCTCGATTGAAGCGATTAATTATTTATCTGAAAGAGCAAAAGTTTCCAGGAAAAAACACCTCCACGAACTAATCGATGAAGGTTTTGCCCACTATGTACAAGCAAAGGGGATCGAATATCTAGTAGAATCAGGCGATTATGAGTTCAAGAAGTCAGATGAGGATAAAGAACCAAAACTTCCAAATGAATTGAAAGCATTTTTAGCTCCTCCTATCGGTGAGTTTAGTTTAGCCGTAATAAAGAGACTAGCAAGAAAAATTGAGAATGAAGAGGAGTTATTCAATAAATTGTTCAGTTACAAATCTGATTATGAATTATTGGAAGAATTTACTTGGGATGAAGTAAAAGATATGCTCGCTGTTAACAAGAACCTTCACTCTGAAGGTGTAGTAAATAAATGGCATTCCTCAAAAAGTAGATGGACTGATATCTGGTCTGTTTATGCTTATGGTTGGCGAATTATTGAAGAATATACTAGAAAAATACATCGAAAGAAATTTTCTACATTTGGTCAATTGCAAGATGACAAACCAAGAATAGAATCAAAAGGATACGTGAAGGTTGATCAAAAGAAAGTTTATGTCTTTGAAGTCAACGATAATGGAATTGGTATAGATCAACTTGTAATCCTACATAATCATATGGCTCTCTATAGAGATGATTTTAAAACGATTCTTCCTGCTTTTGCTGACGTTATAGTATTCAAAAAGATTGGTGGAATTCATGTTTCAACTTTATTTGCAGTTCATAAAACCAAACATCAACCACTATCTCCCTATAATTTACCTGTAGTAACTAGAGCTGTTCAAGTTACTAAAAGAAAAGATGCTTATCAGTTTGATTTAGATGAAGAATCAGAAGATAAAGTTGATGTGAGTGATGTAGATTATACTTATTTACGCAAATTAACGCAACCTCAAAGAGGAGCTATTGCATATCTAATAAAAGAAGGGATGTTTGAACTATGAGTATTATACACTTCTTAAAAGGACTAAGTATGGGTCGGAAACTACAGAGTCATGAACCTTTAGATCGTGCTCATTTTGCACTATTTCAACAGATCAAGGGAAAAACTAAAACAGTTGGTAAACTTCTTCCTCTATTACAAGATTCTGATTGGAACGTAAGGAACGCTGCTGCTTCATCTATAATCTTCCTTGCTTCCAAATATCCTGAAGCAAAGGATGAGGTTCTATCGCATTTACACAACATTGTGGAAACAAGTTCTTTATCCATCAAGCTTTCGATTTTGGAAATAATTGGGAAACTCAAGCATTATGATTCTAAACCTTATCTCGTTAAGATACTTGAGGACAGTGGTTACGATTTGCAATATGCAGCAATAAGAGCTATTGGCTATTTAGACGATGTTGACGTTCTATATCCTCTCAAAAACGTTGTATATGTCAAAGATTACATAACAAGACGAGCTGCTTTGCTTTCAGTAATTAGAATAACTAACTCTGTAAATGAGGATGAAATATTAGCGAAACTAACCCCCCACATTCATCTGATAATTGAATCTTACATTGAATTAAATAAGTTAGATGAAGTTATGCTAAAAATACTAGATTATGGAGACGAAGAAGCTTTCCCAGATATGAAGGGGTATTCAGAATCTGAAATTGTAAAACTTGAATCACTTATAGAAACTAAAGATTATAGTGTGGAAATGTATCAAAACTTTGCAAAATTAATTTATCCTACATATTTCCCCATTGTAGAAACTTTGGAATAAACAGATAATCTAATTTTCAATTTTTTTAGCACAGTATTCAACAAAGTCCTTTTTTATTCCTTTTGCTTTTTCTTCTCCTTTCCATTTCTTCCATACATATTCGCACACTTCTTCAAGAATAGATGAAAACACGTAGTCACAAGAGTATATCCCATCATTCGATCATGAATTAGGCGTGAATCTAAACTACTCAAAGCCCTACTAAGATGAGGATGTTTATTTTTGATATTTTTTTGGTTTTTGTATGGATTTTTCACTTGCTATAATTATATTCTCCCGTTAATATATTATGTTCCGACTATTTAACAACAAGCAATAAACCTTCAAAAGTTAATTAGCAAAGATAAATACCCCAACAGTAATTCAATCTACCTAGCGCTTCTTATTTTATCTTTAGTTTCATATACTGCGCAAATTCTGCTCATTCCTTTATCTTCATGGTCAAGCTTGTACCAGGCTAATATTCTACCTTCAGGTGCTTCAAGTTCTTTAAAAACTGACTTAAGATAATTAAGAACACCTTCTGTTTCGAGTTCTTTTTCGGGAACATCGAAATAGTTGAAGAATTTCATAGAAACTGATTCCGTTTTATGCTACTAAAAAACATGTATTACAAGAATGATACACACTGTGTGGATTAGCACAAGTAAACTTTCTGTAAAGAATACCTGTGGGTTCGTAACTCTTCTAATCTTCATGTTTATATGTCGAAATAGTTCTTATAAATAAGCAGATTTTTCAATATTCAATAGAAGAGTGATTGAAGATGCCTTTAGATATAAAAACCGCGATGAAACCTAGGGGAGATCAACCCAATGCTATAAAACAACTTGTAGACGGAATCAGTAAAGGAAATAAATTTCAAACACTTCTAGGGGTTACTGGTTCTGGTAAAACTGCAACAATATCTTGGGTTATTGACAAAATTAAGAAGCCTACCTTGATCATTGGCCCTAACAAGACTTTAGTTGCTCAGCTTTTTGGTGAATTCAAGACTTTTTTCCCATCTGCAAGTGTCAATTACTATGTCTCCTTTTATGATTATTATCAGCCCGAAGCCTACCTTCCTTCGAAGGATATGTATATTGAGAAAGATGTAGATATCAATGAGGAAATTGAGCGGCTTCGACATACGGCTTTAGAAGCCCTTGCCACTCGTGATGATGTAATTGTTTGTGCATCCGTTTCTTGCATTTATGGTACTGGCCCTCCTGAATTATATCGTTCAAACCGAATAAGCCTTAACATAGGTGATAGTATCGATAGACAAAAATTAATGCTTGAGCTTGTCAAAAATCAATATCAGCGTAATGATGTTGCACTATCTCGTAAGTGCTTTAGGGTTCGAGGTGATTCTATTGACATCTTTCCCTTATATGGAGATTATGTATACCGTATAGAATTTTTTGGAGATGAAATTGAGCGATTAACTGCTCGTCATCCTGTTTCAGCAGAGAAACTTAAAGAATATGAACACTTGTCAATCTTTCCAGGAACACAATATCTAGCTAACGATGCTTACTTTGAAAGCGCTTTAGAGGATATATCTGTTGAGCTTGATATGCGTTTAGCTGAACTAGAGAAAGAAGAAAAAGTAGTAGAAAGACATCGATTAAAGCAAAGAGCGCTCTACGATTTAGAGCTGTTAAGGGAAACTGGTTCTTGCCCCGGTATTGAAAACTATTCTAGACATTTTGATAGAAGAAAACCAGGCGAACAGCCTTTTACACTTCTTGACCATTTTCCAGAAGATTTTCTCCTAATTATTGATGAATCACATTTGACAATCCCTCAAGTGAGAGGTATGTATGGAGGAGACCATTCACGTAAGAAGAATCTGATTGAATATGGTTTTAGACTCCCCTCCGCAGCAGATAATCGACCGTTTAAGTTTGATGAATTCAGTGCTTATATGAAAACCGCCATTTTTACAAGTGCTACTCCAGGTCCTTATGAATTTGAAGTTTCAAATCAAGTTGTCGAACAAATTATACGCCCTACAGGACTAATTGATCCAAAAATAGATGTAAGAAAAACCAATGGGCAAATAATTGACTTAGTAAGCGAGATTAATCAACGGACAAGTCAAGGTGAAAGAGTATTGGTTACAACATTGACTAAAAAAAACGCCGAAACTTTATCAGATTACCTGCTAGATATGAAGATCAAATCCGTTTATCTTCATCATGAGGTGAATACTTTGGAAAGAATTGAAATCCTCCGCGATCTACGTTTAGGCAAATATGATGTTGTTGTGGGTATTAATCTTCTACGTGAAGGTTTAGATTTGCCAGAAGTAGCTCTAGTTGCTATCCTTGATGCAGATAAAGAAGGCTTTCTGCGTTCACGAAGCTCATTAATACAGTTAATGGGTCGGGCTAGCAGAAATGTTCATGGAAGTGTTATTCTATATGCAGACAATCTAACTGGTTCTATGAAGGCGGCTATTGCTGAAAATAATCGCAGAAGAAGAATTCAACGGGATTACAATAAACAACATGGAATCAAACCTACTACAATTAGAAAGGAAGTTAAATCAATAGTAGAGCATTTAATGCAGATTACTCCAAAAGAAGAAGAGAAAATCGAAGTACCCAAAGACCTTACAAAAGAAGATCTACTATATGTTATTGAGGATTTAACTGGTCAAATGGCAGAGGCTGCTGGAAAATTAGATTTCGAAAAAGCTGCACTTTTTCGTGATAAAATTAGAGAACTAGAGAAATTGGTGGAGAACAGATGAGTCTGTTATCCGATTTAGAATCTTTACCACTAGAACCTGGTGTTTACTTAATAAAGGACAAGGATGAAAAAATCGTATATGTTGGTAAAGCAAAAAACATTCGAAATAGAGTGAAACAACATTTTCAACCTACACACGATTCAAAGGAGGATAAATTACAAGAACTAGCCAATAGAATAGACTGGGTAATAACTAGAAATGAATCTGAAGCTTTGATTTTAGAAAAGAAATTAGTAAAACAGCTTTCCCCAAAACTAAATAGCCAACTGAAAGATGACAAATCTCACCTTCTAATTCGCTTATCTTTGGAAGAAGAATATCCTCAATTTCTAATCGAGAGAGAAACTGATTCTCGAGTCCCAAAGAGTGTCTACTTTGGTCCTTTTACTAATGACACTATGCTTAAACAGACTGCTAAACTAGTTCTGAAACTTTTTCCTATATGCAATTGTGGCAAATGTAAAGAACAAACCAGAAAAAGTAAGGCACCTCTTCGTTGTATGAGAGAACGATTGAGAAGGTGTTTGGCTCCCTGTTTGAATGATATCTCTCCTGAAGAATATGGAAAAACTGTCAAGAATGTGGTTGCTTTTCTGAAAGGAGACGTCGCTGATTTGCTGGATAACCTTGAGAAAGAAATGTGGGTAGCATCTGAACAATCAAATTTTGAAAAAGCAGCTAATCTGCGTGATTTAGTTCAAGCTGTTTATACTATCCTAAATATACAAGAAGATTTACACTCAAAGAAGAAGAACGTTGCATTGTTAGCATTCAAAGAAGAGGGCAAAATAATCTCATTTTGCAAACTGGAAATTCGTGAACACCGAATTCATAATATTAAGACATTTATTTATGATGAGGAGGAAGACATGCTAAATCTAGGCGAAGTTTTAACCTATATCTATGGTATAGAAAAACCAAAGCACAAAATCCAAGTGAGCGATAATTTTATTCTCCGATTCAAGAATGATATTAATTTTCCTGTGTTAACCATTAGAGGCAATACAGCTAAGCAATTGAACATTATTGCAGAAAAGAACGCAAATACTGAAATGAAGAAATACTTGAGAGAACTAAAATATCACGAGGATTCCGAGACTGTTTTGGAGGAGATGAAAACCATCTTAGGTTTAACGGAGACACCTGAAATTATACACGGTTTTGACATATCTACATTAAAAGGACAGCATTCTGTTGGTTCTTGTGTTGTCTTTGCTAATGGTAAACCAAAGAAAGATCTCTATCGACGATTTCGAATTAGAAAAGAATATTCTGATTCTAATGATTATGCTATGATGAAAGAAGTAATATCGCGAAGATATAAATCTGAAACACTTAAGAAAGATCCTATTCCTAATCTGCTAATAATAGATGGCGGGAAAGGACAGTTAAGTGTTGCAATTAAAGTACTTAAAGAGTTACATTTGAGTATTCCATCAATAAGCATCGCAAAGAAAAATGAAGAAATTTTCGTAGAAAACCAAGATGAACCTATTGTACTTGAACAGAGATCAACAGTTTTACGTTTAATTCAGTACGTTAGAGATGAATCCCATAGATTCGCTATAAACTACCATAAGAAACTCAGAGAAAAATCTGTAAAACGAACAATCTTTGAGGATATCAAAGGAATTGGTAAGAGTAAGGTTCAAGCTCTATTTCATGAATACAAGAGTATACAGGAAATCGCAAATTCTGAAGTAGCAAAAATGCAGAAGGTTTTAGCTGTAAATGAAGAAATAGCTATTCAAGTTATAAACATGGCTAAAAAAGTTCGCGTGGAATAAACATTCGAAAAAAGTAGAATAAATAACTATAAAAACGACGGAATGAATATTTTGTACTGGTGAATATATAGATGAGAAAAGGCTTAATTGTCAATTTTGGTATTCTCTTACTCATTGCTTCATTAGTTTTTGTTACGCCCACAAAAGCTACTACGGGCTGGGGAGCAGAAACTGATGTTATCTACAAATACGAATTAAAAACTCTCAAATTGGCAGGATTAGATTACGCACCTTTCCTTGCTGAAAACCTAACGATGCGAATAGAGTTTGACACTTTTGATGATACTGGATATACTTACACAGTTTACAATTCAACAGGTGGCACTTCAACAAATGAAACAAGATTTGCTGAAATGCTCGTAGGTGAAGAAAATGTAACTCTACCCGCTGGTCTACCAATTGCTCTACCTTTGTCAATTGGAACAATTCCTGACTATCTTTTGTACTTTGGCCAATTTATAAATGCAACAGATTCATTTTATCTTCTAGAAGAGTTATTACTGAATATAACAGAATATGCCAACATTACATATACTGGATCACATTCCTTGCTGGATGAAACATATCTCAAACTGTATTTTGATTTGTTTGCACCAGATGTAAATGCTTCAATTTTGTCAGAGTTGTTAGGTGACGGTGATACCGGCTTACCAATTGCTCTACCTGTTAATATTACAGATTTCACTCTCAATACTACCATTAAATTTAATGCAACTAGCGGTATATTGTACGATCTAATCATGGACATTGATTCATTGTCTCATGTGGGTGAGTTTACAGAAGATTTTGATCTCGATATCAAGTATGCACTTTATGTGCCTCCTCCTCCTGAGCCTGAGCCTGAGCCTGAGCCTACAGATACTCCATATCCATGGTTGATACCAACGATTGCTGCTTTTGCAGTAGTTAATATCTTATTAGTGAGAAGAAGAAGGAAGTAACATTCCTAATTTCCTCTTTTTTTGTGCACAACTCTTTTTTAATTAAACTCTATTTTTTTTACTGAAACATCTTGAGTCTTAAACAAGAAGAATATTTGATTCTTAAACATATCTTGAGAGAACCCATTATCCCTTACAGTAAATTAGCTGAAAAGATTAAAATTTCTCCCCCTACAGTAAAGAAAAGGATAGAAAAATTAGTTGAAGAGCATGTTATTAGAGGTTTTCAAGCAGAGTATCACCCAGAATCCTTGGGTTTAGAGAGTCATATATTTCTCTTGCGAGTAGATTCAATTGATAAGTATAGAATTGTAGAAAGAATCATTGATTACCACCCATATCTTGTGGTTAGGCAACGATGTTATGGAGGAATAACTGGGGTTTTTCTTAAAGTTCATATACCGATCGGTACAATAAACAAATTCCTCAATTTTCTCAATTATATTAAAGATAATAATCTTATTGCAGAGATAGTTCATTCGACAACAATCGGGACTGGAATTAAAACTCACAGTGATTTAACATACTGGGAACCCAGTACCAGTAAATGGTTTTTCAATTGGGATATTTGGAAAAAGAATATAGATAGTGTAGACTACATACCTCAGTTTGATTATTTTCAAAGGATAGCAAGAGAGAAACCTAGGAATGTTCTGAGTAATCTTAAGTATCTTGATTTCCTCTTATTGCAAGAGTTGGTTCAGGATCCAACGCAAAAATATGCGGATTTGTCAAAGCGGCTTGGAACACCCCAATACACTATCTCTCGTCGCAAAACATTCCTTAACAAACATGTAATCAGAAATTATCTTGTAGAATTCGATCGTTCATTCTTTGGTCTAGAAGATGAGTTGGTCTTCAAAGTAATATGTGGTCAACGTGCGATGACAAAAGTCATTTATTTAATTAAGAATCTCCCTCTTCCTTTTGAATCAGACTTTAGGTATACTGAAAAAGGATTTCTGTGGAAAATGCTTCTTCCACCTAAAGACAAATTAGAACTCATTAACCTTCTTTGGTCACTTTTTCCAGATTTACAAATCATGATGCTTGATCCTCAAACAACTGTTACAAAGCCCTTCAATCCAGATAATTATTCTTTCATCGATCAATCTTGGAAAGATTCTGACGAATATATGATCGAGCAATCTTTGGATAAAGCTCGGGGTGAGCTAATACTAGCCTAGTTTTGTATTAATAAATCACAGTCACTTTTTGACAATTAGACTATAGCTCGAAGCTCGTGAACTATCTCATATTTCATTTGTTTTCGAATTGGAGGGATAACACCTAGAATGGCTGCTATTATGAAAGAAACAATCATTATCATTAGTGCAACACCATCAATATGCAGTGTCATTATTACAATTTCATGAGACATGAGAATTGGTTTCAAGAAACTTATTCCTATAAGAGTCGTTAATATTCCTAATGGAATTCCTACGATTATCGTTACAATGATGAATGAAGCTATTTCAGAAATAAGCTGTTTCCTTATCTTACTCTGTTTCCCTCCTAAAGCCATTAAAATAGCATGTTCTCTCCTTCTTTGTTCCAAAGTAAATTCTGTAGATATTACAACATAAATAATTGCTATGATATCAATGAAAATTGCTCCAATTAGAAGAATCACAGTGACAGGTGGGATGTAGTTTGTGATGAAATATCCAATGTAATCAGGATTAATCTTTTCTGGATTTACTCTGAATAATGGATTCAATGCTCTTATCTGCTCTGCAACTTCCTCAATATCCGCATCATCTTTGACATCGGCAAGGAAAAGAGTCCCATTTTCGATACCCAAATTGGTTAAAAGCACTTTATTCACAAGTACCCATTCAGTTGTAATTCTGTCCATCTTAGGATCATAACCATGGGTAACCCCTAATCCTGGTGCTGAATTAGCTATTGCCGATACATTAAATCGCATGTAAAATGGACCGCCTCTGAAATCTGTTACAAACATTGTTTTTCCTACCGAGAATCCAAGTCTATCCGCTATATATTCACTCAAAATAATTCCTGTATCATTTGCACCTAAATAGGCTAAAGCATCTTTTGGATTAACTTCTGGAAAGCTTTCATCTATCCATCTACCTATACTCAGGTAATCCGTTGCATTTACACCAAAAACTTCAACGTTTTGATAACCAATTGAAGCAATTATGGAGTAGAACCCAAGTGATTTTTCCACTCCAGGGATATTGTTGATTGCATCTTCATATTGTGATAAGTTTACAGGTAGAATACTATGAACTCTAATATCTGCTCCTTTTCTATACGCATCTTCTAATTTCGCATTGTTAATTGTAGTAGACCTGATCATGATAAATGTACTCAGTAAGCATACCATCAATACTAGAAAGAAAGTTAAGTCAGTAAGACTCTTTCTTGTTCTTCTTATGTTTCTAAAGATGAAAAAGCTTTTTCGTTTGAAAATTCTTTTATAGACATTTTCAATGTTTTTCAATAGATAATTCAAACCAATAGAGGCAAAGTAACATCCAAAGAAAATAACCCCTATGAAAACGTAAAGTGTCTTTGAGCTAGCTGATATAAGATTGAAATCAAATGTATAACTCTGATTTGCTAAAGAGATATAATCAATATATAAAAAGATAAATCCTGCAATAGTTAAAGCAAAAGCTGCTAATTTCATGCTTAAACTCACAATCTGTTGTCCTTTTCTTGTTATTAGAAACGATTCTTGAATGTCTTTTCTTACATATGAAATCACATTGATAAGCGTGACTCCTAGATATATGCCCAAAACAAGCACAGCAAAAATTTCTATCTCTAATGGTGAAATCTCAAGATATTGGAAATATCTTACGAAAAGTGTAGTGCTAAAGAATCCATTATGTCCAAATGATGGGATGAGTGCAGCTAATAATATTCCACAACCTATACTTAGCACGAGAGAGACGCTACTTATTAGAACGAATTCACCAAAGAAGAGACCAATAATCTGTCCACTAGCCGCTCCCTTAGATCGTAAGAAAGCAATTTCCTCCCTTCTTCTTTTAATTGTTATTTGAGTGGATAGAACAGTTAGAAATATTGCAGATGCAATTGTGGGTAAAAACAATGAAGTTGCACTAAAGGATCGCCTATATTCATCAGCCATTGTTTGGATTTTCTGCGAAAGAACATAACAGAATGAATGAAAGAAGCGGATTTCAATTCTTTCCTTCAGAGCAAGAAGATTATCCGGCATTTGTGTAATCCCGCCTTCTCTTAATAGTTGTGCATTGGTTTTTATCAATAATCTAGGTAGAAGTCCGTTGCTATCCATTATGAATAGATCTACGCCAGTTAAGTCTTCAGCTGGAAATATAATGGAGTCGAGTATTATCCCCCCTGCTCCTTCGGTACCTCCTCCCACTAATCTTTCGATAATCGAGTTATATCCTACATAATTGTAGATCCCTGATATAGTATAATTTTCAAAGCTTGTTTCCTCAATATCGTAGAATTGCATGGTGTGCTCTCCTTGGTCAGTATTCGGGATTTTACGGGTGATTGCTACATTTAGAACATAACCGGGGGAGATTGTTTCATTATATATTTGTTCTAATTGTTTTGCTTGCGTATAACTGACAAGTATTTCCCCAGAGTTTAATGTTGCATTTCCCTCGATTTCCAAATTCAGTTTAATTCGATCAATTGATCGTGAAGAAACAACAAATGCTGATGAAAGGGAAAGTGGATTAGTCATATTTTCCTGATTTTCTTCTGGGTACCATCGATAGAATTGTCCTTTATCCTCATAGTTAAAGAGTGCAACTGTAGGAAATAACCAGTCTGCTTGTTTGACTAATGGGTCATAGAAAACGAATTCATATACTTCATCCATTGCATTAGTCAAAAAAGTTGAAATAAACATTTCATAATCTAATGTTTCAATATAATCATCAGCAATAATTTTTTGAGAAGTATTTGTCCATATTGAAGAAGTAAAAAGTATAGACATTGAAAAAACTAGACCAATAATGATGATTACGGTGCTTCGTTTTTTGCTTTTAAGATTCTTCCAAATCAGAAGCAGATTAAATAGAAAACTATGAAGCATTCTTGAATGAAACGATTCTTCAGTATCTGAGATTACAAAATCATCTTTCTCAGTCATGTTTTATCACCTTTAAATTTATACTTGAAACTCGTTTCATCAAATTCTATATTATCGAAACCTGATTGGCCATTTTCGACAACTAAACCATTCTGAATAAGAAAAATACGTGTTGCAAGTTTAGTTACATAAGGATCATGCGTGGTGTAAATTACTGTCATTTGACGTAGTTGAGCCATATTTAACAGTAGACTCATTATTTCATCGCCAGTTTTACTATCCAAAGTTCCTGTTGGTTCATCTGCGATTAAAATGGAAGGGTGATTTGCTATTGCTCTTGCTATGCATACACGTTGTCTCTCACCACTGCTTAGCTCTTCTGGGTTGTTCATTGCTTTTCTACGCAAACCTACCTGTGCTAAGAGTTCCAATGCTCTTTCTTGTGCTTCATCTTCAGTTTTTTCTGCTAAAATCATAGGCACCATAACATTTTCTAGCGCTGTTAAATGTTCAAGCAAATAGAACTCTTGAAAAATGAAACCTATTTCATGTAGACGAAAATCATACAACTCATTTAAAGTCCACTCACCTATGTTTGCTCCACTGTATAGAACCCTTCCGGAGGATGGTACGTCTAGCCCCGCAATTATGTTTAATACAGTAGTTTTTCCTGATCCAGATATTCCTAATAAGCAGACAATATCTCCTTTGTGAATTTCAAAACTTGTTCCACGTAACACTGTTAATTCTTCTGCTTTTGAAACATAGGTTTTAGTTAAGTTTTCAGCGGATATGATTTTCTCGCTCATCGGATTAACCGTCCTTCCGCGGAGACACTTAAATTATTTTTGTTTTTAGAAAAGAGCTTGAACTATGTAATAACCAATTATAACTACTAGGAAAAAAAGCATTGCTATTCCTATTTTTCCCCAATCTCGAGATTCTTCTTCCTCTTCTTCCTCTTCTTCCAGAAATTCTTCATCTAACTCGAGTGTTTCCTCTGACATAATAATTCCTTATCCTTTGTGATATTAAGTCTTGTTTAAAGGATTTGAGAACGAATTTATATCTTTTCCTAATTCTCAAAAAATTGAAATATATGTGCGTTCATACCATATCATCTAGATGAGTAGCTATTACTGAATTAGAAACATAAATTGATGTTCCCGCTACTAAAGAAAGCAGTGTTGCATGACTTGGTATCATTTGGAATCTTTGGGTCTCTGTAACGCCCTCCAATCGAATTTCTATCGATGCTTGATATGCTGTTGAATATGGGACAACAGAATCAATGACAACTCGTTCTACAATACAAAGCTCAGGAATCAGCTCTGCAACAGTTAATCTTGAATCTGCGCTTTCAACACCATTTAATTTTTTAGCTATTTCAATAGCGATTGAAACTGGTATATTAGTCATAAGAAAATTCTCTCCATTCTCTAACTCAAAATTAAGTAGAGGAATTTCTGCATAATGTTTTCCTGTTTTTTCCTCTTCTGAAGAAAAGATATCTGGACTTGCTGTTAACACATCAATACGGATAACTTTCAGCAGTTCAGTATCATCGGCGGAGAGTTTTTCTTCCATATATTAAAAGCAGTTACTACCTTCAAAAATGTTAAGATAGTCTCCATGAGTTATTTTTCCCACTTTCCCCATGTTAAAGGAAAACGAAGCAAATTTTGAGGACTCTTCCCAACCTAGGAACGTACAAGGTGGCAACGCTGCAAGCGGTGACATAGGTAAGCTTCAAGCTCTGGGATTACAGCTCCAACACACAGTGTTAGCGGAAGAGCGGGTTCATCTCCTCGCCGGGACTCATTACTGGAGATATATTCTTGAGCACCTTAGGTACTCACTCCAGCTCCGGAGGTAAACAGATTACTCTGTTTAAGCTCAAGCTATTGGCTCAAGACAATATTTACCATAGTCTACCCTATATAAAGTCAACAATAATCTGGGAGATGTAGGGAAAAATAGTCATGGGAATATCATAACAGGAAAAGATACTAAAAGAAAACAATTTAACAATCACTTCTATATTGTAATCAAAAGTATGGAATACTACAACATGTAATTGCACATCAGCTAGTTGATAAAATGAATGAAATACAAACAACGTCTAAGCAGAAGGAAACGACTCGAATCCAAACAATTCTCAAATTGTCCGTTACTGCAGCTCTTGCAAGTTTGGGCATCATTTTATCTGCTGTAGTAATTTTCTTTCCTAATATCGAATTCATCTCTGTTTCAATTTTCCTTATAACTTTGTTATTTGGGATTGAATATGGGTTACTTGCTGCCGTATCTGTTTCTGTAGTATATGAATTTCTTATCATACCAATTTATGGTTCAGGGGGATTGCTCATAATTTTCAAATTATTGTGCTATATCCTACTTGCAATAGTAACAGGTATAAGTAGGAGAGTATTTGTTAAACTATCTTTTTGGGAACTGGGTGTTTTTGGAGCTACTTTTGCTGTAATTTATGATATAATTACAACTCTCTTTGGTCAGATAATTGTTCTACAACGAAGTGTAACCCTATCCTATCTAATCGGTGTTCTAATATTTGGAATACCTTTTACTTTGGCACATATAATTGGAAATTTCATTCTATTTAGTCTAACTAGAACACTGATTAATTGGGTGATCAGTGCTTTTCAGTATAGAGGAATTAAACTTCTGATGCTTCCGCAAGTACAAAATTCAACTATTAAAAAATCATCATCTCATTCCAGCGAGGAAGTTATATGAAGAAATCAAAAATTATTTTCTTGATTATGGGAATTGTACTTTTAACCTTAGTAATTTCCGCTTTAACCTTTTATTTCATATATACTTCAAATATTCCTACAAACGACAATATAAATGTAACAGTTATCATTAACTATGGTTCATTAAAACAGGTTAATCAAGAAGAACACAATTTAACAGTTACAAAAGGTAGCTCTGCTCTACAAGCTTTCACAAATGTAGTCACGCTTGATTTAGTAAATTACACTTTTGGAATATATATTGTAGGAGTAAATGGGTACCCGGAACAATCTCCTGATTACTGGGCCTTCTATTATTTTGACCACTCTTTGGTAGAGTGGGTATATGCAGAAGTTGGAGTTGATAATTATTACCTTGATGATGGAAATATGATAAAACTCGAATACACAGGATAGAATAAAGGAAATGAACCATGAAGAGGTGCTGATGCGTGAATTCAAATGAGAAAGAGTCATATGGTTTTCTTCTGATTACGTATCAAACTAGCCATCCTCTTTTGTTAGTCTTAATACCCTTTTTAGCTATTAGTAGTTTAATAGGATGGGTTTACAGATATTTCAACATTATTGATTTTGATCTATCCTTTTTCTTCGGAAGTGGAGGTGAATACTCTTTCCAAATTATGGATGGGGTAATTTTCGTTTCAATAGCTGCTTTAAGCAGTGTTATCATTGTTTTTACTTTGAAATATGGCTTGGAAAGATTCCTTAAACTATTTTTTTCAATTGGACTTTTTCTATCACCTGTAAGCATGTTATGGTTACACGGGTACTTAATTGATTATTATTTACATAATGGAACATATTGGTTTGAAATAATATTTGCAATAATTGGTGTAATAATTGGTGTATTTGTTATTTGGGCATTTGTTTTCAAAAAAGGGAACAAACATTTACGAAATGGACTGGTAATATTTCTAGGCATTACATTGGGTTCTATATTTGGTCTTTTACTATCACTAACAACTTATCTAACTTTAATTATACTCATCTCTCTCTTTGACATCTATTCTGTCTTTAAGGGACCTATAAACAAGATGATGCAGAAAACAAATCTACATTATGGACCAATATCTCCATTGCAGAAAAAGGAAACGGCATTAGGAATAGGTGATTTTATTTTTTATTCATCACTAGTTGCATTCGCAACTTCTAACTTTGGTTTAGCAATTGGTTTTGCTTCTATCGTTGGTCTCTTACTCGGGGTAGTGTTAACTGAGAAACTTTTAATGAAATTTGGAAGATTTCCAGGGTTACCTTTGCCAATCTTCTTATCGTTAGCATTTTTGGGTTTAGGATATCTAATATCCACCTTTTTGTCAAAATCACTCTACTAACAAACCATCAAATTAAACATTCTGTAGTAACAAAAATCAAAAGGTTTAAAATGAGTGCTGGAGGAAACTAGCTCGGTCGTAAAACATGTCTTCACGCAAGTTCAGATACAGAGGATTTACTATAGAAGAATTAAAACAGAAAAGTATGGATGAGATACTCGAGCTATTACCGGCACGAAGAAGAAGAAACTTATCTCGTCAAGAATTCTGGACACCAAGAAGAAAGAAGCTATTAGAAGACATTAGAAGCGCTATTGAATCTCAAGAAAGTGAAGATAAAGTAGTGGTAAGAACACATGTAAGAGATATGACCGTTCTACCAGAGATGGTTGGTGCAACTGTAGCAATTTATAATGGTAAAGAGTTCATTGAGATTCTAATACAACCACCGATGATAGGGCATGTATTCGGAGAGTTTAGTCCTACAACTAAGAAAGTTAACCATGGGAGTCCTGGAATAGGTGCAACAAGATCATCATTATACGTTCCACTAAAATAATTTTTCTTACTTTTTCCTTAAGTTTTATAAAATACCTTTTCTGTTTCTATTGTATGACTACTCCTCCTAAAGAAAATTCTGTTTTAAAACCAGAAGAAACAAAGGCTTTTCAGAGATTAGAAAAGAATTTTACTATTGATTTGCTTTGGATTTGGGTATTAAGACTATTAAGAGATGGTCCAAAGTACGCTTACGAACTACGACAAGAGATAGCGACCAAATTTGGATTTACTCCTGCAACTGTTACAAATTACACCATTCTTTATCTTCTTGAAAGAGAAGGTGTTGTACATAAGGTTGAGAAGAGAAATTCAGATGAACGTATTGATAGAAAATACTATGCTATAACAGAGTTAGGCGAAGACGTGATGGATAAAGCAGAAAATTACTTGAGCGAAACTTTTAGCAAATTGTTCCCCAAAAGCAAAATTGTTTCCTAAAATAAAACTTGCACGTTTTTCAACAAATTTAAAAATTCATACGTAACACAGTTCATAGGTTACTATAATGATGGTGTTGATTTAATATGCCTAAGAAGAGAAAGTCGGGAGGAAGGTCCGGAGGTAAAAGAGGACGTGCCTCTGCGAAGACTTGTGCTAGTTGCGGAGGAACAGTTGCAACTGATAAAGCAAAGAAATACACTGTTTTTAGCAGTGCAGTAGATTACAGACTAGCTAAAGAGCTTCGATCAGAAGGAGCTCATATTCCTCGTCAACAAAAGATAGTCTACTATTGTGTTTCTTGTGCTATTCACAAGGGTAGAACAAATATTAGAGCAAAGAAAGAGAGACATGATTAATCCCATTTCTTATCTCCTTTATTCTTTCACTTTTTCGAGGAAAACAAATGAATATATCTTTTTTAATACCTTCTTCAACAATAAGGTTTACAACCCCTAAAAAAATAAAATCAGTTGTAGGTGGACAAGAGAGAGTGGACGTTTATTCTCGAATTTTACTTAACCTTTATCGCTGGCAAGATAGATTTGATGCTGATATTACAGCTATTTTTTACTTGTCCCATCTTGAAGAGAATTTATCAATTAGCATCTCTCTGTCAAATATAACTCATCAAATTAAAACTGAGTTGGAAGCTACGCATTTTATAATAAATCTCTTTGATACTCCTGGAAATTTCGGCGCTAAAGCTCAAAAACAAGATTTTGAGACTTTATTAACAACTCTAGCAGAAAAACACACATTATATTATCTTACTTCTTCTGGTAAAGATATATCTGTATTGAATGATGAAATTCTAAAATCAGGAGATTTATGCTTCATTTTAGGGAGCCAACTGGATCTTACTGAAAATCAAGAGAGAGTTCTTGGAAAATTCAATCCATTTTTAATAAGTGTGGGTGATCGAGAATATCTTGCTTCTCACATTATCACGATTATTAACCATTATTTATTTAGTAAATATAGCAAAATGTAAGATTACTAAAACTTTAATTCTTGGAGCTAAAAATTAAATTAATGACAAATGATGAGAAGGATAACAAGAAGAAATTGGATAACTCCGTTGTTACTAAGAAAATGCTTGCAGTTGCTTTCACATCTCCTGTCTTTTTCAGTGTAGTTTTTATAACTATAGCCTTTTTTGCTACATCGAATTCATCTGAAACGGTTCGGACAATATTCCTTGTTGTAGCTACTTTTGTTGGTCTCGGTGTATCAATAGGTGTTATCTTTCTTATGCAGAAAATAATTAATAAAAAATTAAAAGAGATAGAGGACGAATCACAATAATTTGGTAAAAGGTTAATAATATGTCACCTAAAGAGATTAACCAAAAATATTCATAAAAGAGAGCAACAGAGTTCTTTTTGTTAATCCACCAGAAGGTTATGATGAAATTTTGGGAAAACTCCCAGATAATGTTAAGATTCTAACCAAACTTGAAGATTCTATAGACGTGATTCAGGTTTTTGTGAAAAGTAAAGCTGAATTAGAAGATTTACTCCCAAATCTGAAAGATTTTCTTCATCCTAAAGGGAAGCTGTGGGTAACATACTACAAAGGAACCTCTGAGTACAAAACGGACATAAATAGAGATAGCATTCTTGCTTGGAATGCTTGGTTTACAAGGTGTAGCCATTATCTCAATAGATGTTGAGTGGTCAGCTTAACGATTCAAAGCTTCCGAATGACTATCAGCTCTCTCATTGCTGTTCTTTGAACCATTGTATTGTTCTCTCAAAAGCTTCTTCTTTTGACACAATTGGTTTATAACCAAAATCTCTCTCAGCTTTGTCGCTAACAAATGTATGATCAACACAAGTTTGAACTACTGCAAATCTATTGAAATTTGATTTTGGAGCGATTTTTTCTGCGAACCATGCAAGTGTATAAGCTAGTTTGTATGGGATAGACTTCGTAGGAGGAGTAAGGCTTAATGCCTTGAGAAAAGGTTCCATAAACGTAAATAGATTATCTGCTGGTTGATGATCTACAATGAAGTAACACTCCCCTGCAACTTTTGAACCTTGATAGAGGTGCTTTGCAGCAAGAATATGTGCATGAGCAACATTCTCTGAGTAAACGTGAGAAAATTCCGCTGTACCATCACCCAGTTTAATGTTGTTATTACTTTTAGCCATCTGAACAATATTTGCTATATGATATTTGTCTCTCGGTCCATACATCCCCACAGGTCTAAGAGATACAGTCGCCAATCCATTTTCATCATTTGCTGCAATTGTTGCTTTTTCAGCTAAAATTTTAGTTCGTGAATAGTTATCTTTAGGCATTTTTTCTGGGTATGGTAAAGTTTCATCAGCGTATACAATTGGTTTTCTTCCATCAACAACAACATCTAATGTTGATGTATATACTAGCCGTAAAACCCCAAATTTGAAGCATGAATCGATCACATTTTGGTTTCCAATAACATTTATTTCATCAAAAGTTTTTGCTGGTGTTCCAGGATTCCAAATAGCAGCAGCGGTCTGAAATACCGTATCTATTCCCTCACATGCATTTTCAACTTCCTCCATGTTTTTTATGTCTCCAACTAAAGATTCAACACCTTCTATTTCTAAAGATTCAAGATCTAATACACGAACGAAGTGGTTACTTTCTCGTAATTGAGAAACAATTTCATATCCTAACATTCCTACCCCTCCAATAACTAGACATTTTCCGAGATTTGTTAGAACTTTTCCCAAGACTTCACTTCCTTCGTCAGTTTTTATCTCATTGGAGTTTAATGCTTGATGCTTGTTTATGGTTGTATTAACTGGCTCGTTTGTCATCGATTTCACATTCTTAGAACTTAATTGAAATTGCTTGTTCAGGACATTGTTCAACACACTTCATACATCTGGTGCAAAGTGACGGATAAACTGGTGTCACTCGCCAAATTTGTGGGTCATAGGGATCATCATCTTTTTGATAATCTAGAGACTGATGCAATAAGAAAATTGCTGGATCACAAACCTTTAGGCAGATAGTACAGTTGCGAGGGTCAATCTTATTCCCATCACCACAAATTGAGTAATTTATCTTTATCTTGGTTCTACTCATGTGCTCACCTTATCTAATATTGACCTTTTAGAGCAGGAATCTCGTTTCTAGCAACAATATTAAGTGCTTCAAAGCGGCACATATGTAAACAAACACCACAACCAAAACACTTAGATTGATCCACATCAACACGTTTTGTATTTTCATTAAAAGAAATAGCTCCAAATTGACACATGGTTATGCATCTTTTGCAGCCTTGGCAATTATCCGGATTGTTTTGCACAACATATTCTGCTTTAAAAATTGATTTAATGCCAAATTCTGTACGAGGTCTGAATCCTGCACACATTGGTGTTTGACATGCACACAAATTATTGATATATGGTGTGGCCCCGTACCAAATTGTGCCTATGTATCCCTTTTTATTGAATTCAGTAAATTTTTCTATAGCTTCATCCTTAGTTATTCTATACTTGCTATCTTCAGGTTCAGGTATAAAACGTGGCAATTTATCTATTATCTCACTCATAACACCGAAATTTATACAACATGCTTCCTTTTCTCCTTTATGCATGTAACGACACATACAATATTTCATGATCAAACTGTCTTCTGGAACACACGTTTCCAAAATTGTAATGGCATCATCAAGTGGAATTACTTGACCAATATGACCTTCAGCTTTGAATGGATTTCGAGATGGTTTATCAGTGTGTAACATTTTTTCAGCGAATGTTTTCACAATTCGACCAATAATTGGCATTTGTATTTTATAACCCATCCCGATCGCACTGAAGCCACCAAATTTCCTTACTTGCATGGCTTCAAAAGTTTTGTATTGTTCCATTAAGAATTCTTTAAGGTCTAATTCTTCAGCTAATTCATTAGAATAATTTCTTGCATTGAAATACCATTTTCCAGCTGTGCCATGCTCTAAACAATAATCACACATATAGTACACAAATCCAATAAAGATGTTTTTCTGTTAGGTTAGTAATATATAAAAGTAAGGACTAAACCCCTGAAACTTTATCAATAGCGAGAATTGCTCTTTTAGAAATTACAAAACTAAATTCCATTTTTTTGTATTTACTAAAAATATCTCTTTTCCTGTTCTTTCTGTTGAAGCATAAATTTTTTAAAACTGGATTGGTTTGCTCAGAATAGAAACCTATAAAGGGATTACAATGGAACTCAAAAAAAGAAAAATTTTGATCATGGGAGCCGCAGGTAGAGATTTCCATAATTTCAACACTTATTACAGAGAAAATGAAAATTATGAAGTAGTTGCCTTCACCGCCACCCAGATTCCAGATATTGTCGATAGGAAGTATCCAAAAGAGTTATCGGGACCACTATACCCTGATGGAATTGAAATTCATGATGAATCTGAACTTCCAAGACTCATCAAAGAATTTGATGTTGATGAAGTAGTTTTTTGCTACTCAGATGTGACCCATGAATATGTCATGCATAAAGCTTCCCTAGTCAATGCTTTAGGACCAGCTTTTTCCTTATTGGGAACAAAAGGGACTATGCTGAAGAGCACAAAACCATTACTAAGCGTATGTGCTGTAAGGACAGGTAGTGGTAAATCACAAACATCCAGAAAAATTTTACAGTTAATCACTGATGCTGGCAAGAAGATCGTCGCAATCCGACATCCAATGCCATATGGAGACTTAACAAAACAAGCGGTGCAAAGATTTGCTGAATATTCAGATTTAGATAAACATGAAACAACTATTGAAGAAAGAGAAGAATATGAACCCTATATCGATAAAGGTCTAGTAATCTACTCTGGGGTTGATTATGAGGCCATTCTTAGAGAAGCAGAAAAAGAAGCTGATGTTATTCTTTGGGATGGCGGAAATAACGATTTTCCATTTTATGAATCTGATTTGCAAATTGTTGTCGCAGATCCCCATAGAGTTGGGCACGAACTCACCTATCATCCTGGTGAAACCAATCTTAATTTAGCTGATGTAGTTGTGGTTAATAAAATTGCTACCACAGATTATGAAAACGTTCTTGAGTTGGAAGAAAATATTCGCAAAGCTAATCCAAATGCGATTATTATTGAAGCAGCATCTCCAATTTTTGTTGATAAACCAGATATGGTTAGAGGTAAAAGAGTGCTTGTTATAGAAGATGGACCAACTTTGACACACGGAGAAATGCAATATGGTGCTGGAGTCGTAGCCGCTCTTAGATATGGTGCTGAAGAATTAGTTGATCCTCGACCTTATTTAGTGGGAAGCATGAAAGATACCTTCGAAAAATATCCTGATATTGGTACCTTGTTACCAGCTATGGGTTATTTTGATCAACAACTCAAAGATATGGAAGAAACAATCAGAAATACTGATTGTGATGTCGTTGTTTCCGCAACTCCAATAGATATTACAAGGTTAATCAAGATAGATAAACCAATAGTAAGAGTGAAATACGAACTAGAGGAAATTGGTTATCCAAAACTAAAGGATATCCTAAAAGAGAAAGGTTTTCTCTAATTCTTTCTTTTTTATTTTATCTACATTTACTCATAATTGTTTTCAAAGAATAATGCGATTTTTCGTGCTCAAGTTTTTAAACAACCTTTGTTTGAGAACTTTTACTGATGACCAAAGAAAAATTCCGCACTAAATATGGTCCTTGGGCAGTAATAGCTGGTGGTTCACAAGGTATTGGTGAAGCATTTGCAAGAAAACTAGCAGAAAGGAAAATAAATCTGATTTTACTAGCAAGAAACAAAGAGAAATTAGACAAACTAGCAAAAGACATAATCAAAACATATGCGGTAGAAGTTAGATCAATTTCTGTAGATCTTACAGATTCTCAAGCGTATCAGAATATTTATACTATTACAGATGACTTAAACATTGGATTTCTTGTTTATAATGCAGCTAAAATACCTATTGGCAATTTTCTCAGTTTCTCTCTCGAAGAGCAGTTTGAGGTTCTTGACCTTAATTGCAGAGGACCTATAATCCTTATCGATCATTATGCAAGGAAAATGAAAGAAAGGAAAGCAGGCGGTATTATTCTAGTAAGTTCCATGAGTTATTTTCCCCACTTTTCCCACATTGAAGGAAGGTGGAAGCAATTTCGAGGACTCTTCCCAACCTAGGAACGTACAAGGTGGCAACGCTGCAAGCGGTGACATAGGTAAGCTTCAAGCTCTGGGATTACAGCTCCAACACACAGTGTTAGCGGAAGAGCGGGTTCATCTCCTCGCCGGGACTCATTACTGGAGATATATTCTTGAGCACCTTAGGTACTCACTCCAGCTCCGGAGGTAAACAGATTACTCTGTTTAAGCTCAAGCCGTTGGCTCAAGACAATATTTACCATAGTCTACCCTATATAAAGTCAACAATAATCTGGGAGATGTGGGGAAAAATAGTCGTGGCTGGATTCCAAGGAACGCCATTGAATACCCATTATGTCGCCACCAAAGCTTTTAACTCAATATTGGCAGAGGGTTTATGGTACTAGTTGAAGGGTTATGGTGTAGATGTCCTTGCTTGTGCAGCAGGATCAACAGCAACTCCTAATTATATTGCAACTAAACCAAATGACCCTGGTTTTTTAGTCCCTAAACCTATGAAACCCGAGAAAGTGGCTAAATCTGCATTGAAAAAACTAGGAAGAGAGCCTAGTATGGTACCAAGTATCGTTAATTGATTGGCTAGTTTTCTAATTAGACGTTTGTTAACACGTAAACAAGCTATAAGGACAATAGGAGCTAGCACACACAAAATGTATGGAGATAAATCATAATCCTGCACATTTTTCTTATTTACATATTTTTCAAAAAATGATTGTAAAACAAATTTTATATTATTTCTTCTATCTTTGAATTTGGTAATGATGAAAGATTCAAGTTATAACATTGATAATATCATCGTCGAGGGCTCTGATTTGTATATAGTTTTAGATCAAAGAAAGAACTGGATCACTAAAGCAATTTCAGGCAAGCAGTTTCATTGCCACAAAGGATTTTTTGATTATGATGATATAATCGGAAAACCCTATGGTTCACGAGTTGAAACAAATAAATCTGCAACCCTTTCAATATACAAACCTCTTCCCAGTGATTATCTATCAAAATTAACCCATAGTTCTCAAATAATCTATCCTAAGGATGCGGGTTTAATTTTAATGAACACAGGAATAGCACCAGGATCTAAGGTTATCGAAACTGGTACAGGTAGTGGAGCATTAACTTCGATTTTAGCTACTTATGTGAAAACTGATGGTCATGTCTTCACTTATGAAATAAGAGAAGAAGCATTTAACACCTCAACTAAAAACATTCAAAGACTAGGACTAGAATCTTATGTTACTATAAAGAACAAAGATGCTTCTTTAGGATTTGATGAAACAAATGCTGATGCAGTCGTATTAGATTTAGGAGACCCATGTGAAGTTATTCCTCATGCACATACTTCACTCAAATATAGTGGTACAATAGCTGTGTTTTTACCAACCTACAATCAAGTAGAAAAAGTCTATACCAAACTACAGGAATTTCATTTTGGAGAAATAAAAGCCATTGAGCTCATTAAAAGAGAAATGCAGTTGAAGGTCAATGCAATAAGACCAAATACAAGGATGATTGGCCATACTGGTTTCTTGATTTTTGCTAGAAAATTATATCAAGAGGGAGAAGAATGTCGATAATTTTCCGATGTAATAACTGTGAAACTATTAACGACATTCCAAACAATCACCAGTACAGGCTGTGTAAGGACTGCGGGAAACTAATTACTTATACACCTGGAGAAGCAATAATTGTTGATGATATAGAAATTGGGCACAATGTTTTTCTACAAAGTGGAAAGTTATCTACTTCTGAAGCTGAGAAATTTTTTCAGATTACTGATACACATAAACAAAAGATATCTGATATAATTACTGCTTTTGAAAAAAAGTCAGCTATCTTGTTTGATATTCAATCAACAAATTTGCCAGATACTGTTCTTTCTATTTTAAAGCAAAGTAAAACACAATCTTTGGATGAGCTCATAAGAAATTGTAGATTGTTTGATATATCTCTACCTAAACTTGAAGCAATTATACTCCAATTAAAAAAAGAAGGTTATGCATATCAACCAAAAAGCTGGTTGATATTGTTAGCTTAGAAACTACTTGTATTTTCTTTTACCTAATTTTTCTTTCAACCACCCATAGAAAATTAGCCCTATGAGTGCCAATACAATAACAACAAATACAATTCCAATTCCTATAATAGTCCCAGAAGAATTGCTACTCAAGTCAACAACTGAAACAGTGATGTTCTCAGCAGCTATGAAATCCCTTGCAGGAGGGCCTAGCTCACTTGCAGCTTCATATGAATTTTCAGCTGTAAAATAAATTGTTAAATTGTATTTTGCTTCTATATTTTGAACATCAGCTACAATAGATCCTGTAAATGTGTCACCAGATTCAAGAGTTCTATAGTTTTGATCAAAGCTAACACTATAATTTTCATTAAAACGTATATTTCCATCCATATGCTCAAAATGAGCAGTTAGAGAAACAACAGTAACAGATAGATCACCAAAATTGCCTAATGTTGCAAAAATATTCACTGATTCTCCTCTTACTAGATTTGTGGATGATATTCCACCTTCAAAAGCTTGAATATAACCATCTTGTTCTATAACTTGGTTGTTTTGATAATCATTACTCATTTCTGCTTTGATAGCATTAGATGCTGTTACCAGTGTCAGCAGCACTAATACCCCTATAAAACTAAATCTTTTCACTGAGTTTTTTTGCATTGCAATCATCCTTCTTGAATAAGCATTAAAGATAACTCTCTTTTAATCGTTCCTAATGCTCTCTCTATCCTCTTTTCATAAGTATTATTAATACTTATTTTTCCATCAGAAGTAACAATTATTAATCCTCCTATACTTTCAATGAAACTATTAGAAAGCTTAATTTCAGTCTTTAACTTATTTTCCTTTTCCAATTTGTCAGTTATATTGGTAAGAAATTGTTTTGTAAGAATTTTCTTATCTTGCTCCCTATAATTAACAATAACTTCTGATTCTTTGAGTGTTAAAATTGCTGTCAGCAATAGATTCTCTAGGCTTTTCTCGTACTCTTTAGTTGTAGTTAAAGACTTGATTTTTTCAGTAGCTTTTACAATAAATTCATCCACTAATTCGTCACGAAACTTTGTTAACTTCAACCTTAAATCTAATTCTTGTTTAGCTTTCTCTTTTAGGAATTCAGCTTCTACTTTCTTATTTGCAGCTTCTACGATATCATTTTTAGTTTGCAGAATTTTGACTTCAATGTCTTTCTCAATTTCATCTATTGCTTTTTTCTGACTAGCCATAATATCTTTAATCAGCTTATCTGTGTTTTTTCTAATTTTATCTACGATTTCAGGATTGAAATATTCGTCACTCATTTCCTAGCTCTCCGAATCAATGAGAATTTGAAAAAGTCTTAATAAGTTGAATTATAAAAGTTATGGTTTAATATTAAACCAAAAATCGATGATAAATTTGAACTTATTCAAACAGTGTTTCATCCTCTGCATATCTATAAGCTATTGCGAATAGAATAAAGAAAACACTTGCTGAGATGGCAACAACTAGAGTGATCATGCCACCCCAATAACTCGCAATGAAATTTACTGCAATGAATATTGGCACCATTAATATGCCTCCTCCTCCATCATCTCTAGTCATCTTCTTTCTCCATCTAACCACCATTTCCGTCAAACTTAATGCAACTGCTATCCCATTGATAATGAACATTGATAGATGAGATGAGTTCCAGTTAGCTGCAAATATGAAGATAAGTAAAAAGCCTCCGAATAAGAAGAATTTGATTACTAATCCAATTCTGCTTTCAGCTGGTTTTGTATAAGATACTTGTGCTGCTCCTTCACGCAAGAATATGAAGAAATTAGCTATTGCCATTGCACATGCTAGACATAAAACAACCCCATAGAAAAATTCAGAGTAAACAACCCAAAACTCCCAAATAGGTTGAATTACAGTTGCATACTCGGCATAGAACGCTATTGTTACCATCAAAGGTATTGCCGCAAGTAGAAGTCCAGGAATAACTATCAAGATGGCGGGTATGTTCTTCTTAACCCCAAAAGCGTATAATAGTAGTTTTACTGCAAAGAATGCTCCAAACACTGCAATTATTGGGGATCCGAATGGCAAGATGAAGAAAAATAAACAGAATATAGCATTTACCATATAGAATAATTTTGTATCTATTCTAACTTTACCGAGAGCTCTCCACATCAACTCATATGAATTTGAGATTTTATTAGCTCGTACGATTGAAGCAAGAGTGAATGGCAGTGCAAAGATGAGTGGTGCAACAATTTTCAGAATGATAAAATCACCATTTCCTGAGGAAAAGATATTGCTATCTGACCAGAATATGAACGAATCTAGAGACATGTCTTTCATTGGTCCTAGAAACGCCCATAAGTAGAAGAAAGTCGGAAAAATAAAAATTTGAAGCAAGACAATGAGTCTATTAATCATCATTCCTCTCATATCAACCATATACTAACACCTTGGAAAGGAAAAGCCAACGGAAATAAAAAAACATTTCCTTTTAGCGTCACTGAACTAAACTTTATTAAATCGTATCAGTTAATAATCCATGAGGGTTATGACCGAAAATTCAGCTTCACTGGAAGATATGTTAAAAAAATATACCATCCAGATTCATGACTTAGAGTACATACTTAATTTCATGCAAAAAGAAAGTATTTCCCCACAACTGGCAATGCGTAGAATTAAGTTATTCGAGAAATTACAAGAGAAAATGTCACAAACACAATCTAACGATAAAGTAAAAGAGCTGACCTCTGAACTCGATCACTTATCTAAAATGGTGGAAGAGCTTCAATCTGAGAAAACGAAATTGGATAAAGAAATTGAGGATACAAGGTTAGAACAAGATCTTTTCAACGCAGAAAGGGAAGAGCTAAAACTACAGATGCATGCGTTAATGGGTTCTATTGAATCTATTGAAACTGAAGCTGAAGAAGAAGAAGAGAAACTGGAAGAAGAGAACCAGACATTAAAAAAGAAAATTAGTGTAATGACTGCAGGATGTCAAACATTAAAGGATAGGGTCCTTGAAATTACTTCTGAAAATGCATCACTTCGACCATTAGCACAAGGTCTTGAGAAAAGTCTTGAAATTATAATGGAAGGAAATCAGATTCCAAATGAACTTGGTATATCGGTTCCAAAGGAGATTATCGCTAAGCAACCTGTTGAAATACCTTCCACTAAAGCAGAATCTACTCCTGCTCCATCTAGAATAACTGAAACTATATCTCCAGATCAGGTGAAGTTTGTTGCACAAACTCCTGTTTCAGAAACGAAACCTTCTACTCAATCAACTGAATCGATATCAGCTTCAACCTCTTCAATACCAGTTTCTAAACCACCAGTTGAAATAAAAGAAAGCTCAGTTTTAAGAAAGCCGGTTATAAAAGAAAAGTTGTTTGCAGATATTGATGAGATTGATAGAGCTGTATCTGCTCCTGCAAAAGAATCGCAGCCTGCTCCAGAAGCAGAATCAAAACCAGCCCCAACACCTAAACCCAGACCAAAACATGTAGAAGAAGATAGACCCGCAAAAATTTCAGTAAGTTCCAAACCTTCACCTGAAGGAAACCAAGTTTCAGCAAAAACAGAGAAAATATTACGTCTATTCATTTCCTACGCTGAACAGGCAGATACTGATGAAAACTGGAAAGCAAGAATTGCAGCTATTTGTGACATGGATGAAGCATACATTGAATTAGGTGGTTTAGCTATGTCTCAAGTTTATTCATACCAAACTCAAACTCTAAAGAAGAGGAAAGAATTTCAAAGATTATTGAATTCTTGGATTGAGAACGGGTTACCTCGATAGGTTATCAAGCAATCAACTATTTACTGCGGTGTGTTCTTTTATCGAAGATTGGTAGAGTTTAGCAAAAATTAAAAAAGGATAGAGAGATTTCGATTTAATAAATGGGCCAGTAGTCTAGTCCGGATAAGGCACCAGCCTTCGGAAGAGTTAATCTGAAGACAGCTGGGGGTCGTAGGTTCAAGTCCTACCTGGTCCGCCACACCATTATTTATTGTTTACACAATAAAGTTTTTTTGCAAATAATCTATTGGGAAGTTGTTGTATAGTAATGATTGTTGAAATATCTAGAACCTCATTCTTCCAGGTCACTCTTTTGCTATGTCTATTTATTGTATTTTCTCCATCTCTAATTTCTAGTAATCAAGGAATAAATCTAAAAATTGGAGATGTGATTGTATATGATGTTCTAGAAGCTAGTAACACTTCCAATTTATTCTTTGGTGCATGGCCTCCAGGCGATTATTTAGGTAATTGGACCGTCAACCAGAATGAAAGAATAGTCTATGAACTAACGAATGTAACAACAAGTGAAATAGAAGGGGGGCTTGATCTGGGTAATTATTCTTTCTTAGAAGTAAGAAGTATCGATATAGCTAGTGCTTTGGTACTTAGTATCTATCCTTGGAACGGAGGTTTCTTTGCAAATGCAACAAACTGGAATGGAATAATGGAAATGGTTGAAAATACTAACACATCTGTTACAATTGTAGAGGGCTTGGAGCATAATGTCAACAATGAAGCACAATTATTCAATGTCTATATATTTAGCACAGAAAATTATTATGGTCAAGATTCCTTATTTTGTTATGACATTGATAGTGGAGTACTACTTAGCGCTTACTCATCATTTGGTGAATATTATCTCAATATTTCACTGTCCTCCACCAATTTTGAAATGCAGAATACAAATATAATTTCTTACTATTTCCTATCTTATGTTTCTTTATTTCTGATAATAGCATTAATCATACGCAAACGTTCACAAAAATTGTAACTTTTACTTTAATCTAATGAATTTTTCCAAAAAAAACTGCAAAAGTTGATGAACTAGCCACAAGAAATATTAAACCTAACCGAATATAAAGAAATGAGTAACATATGAGTGAGAGTACACAAAAGTGTTCAAGTTGTTCAGAGACAGTTCCTTTAGAATACTCTGTTTGCCCTTTCTGTGGTTTTGGTTTATTAGAATATGAACTTAAGAAGTTTTCATTCAAACCTAAACTCAAAGAAGTGTTTATTCGAATTTATTCTTTTTTCAGAAGACCGTTTAAAACCAGTGAAGAATTTGGTGTCGCAACAGAATCTAAAGGTACAAATATATTGCTATTACTATTCTCACTATTCTTATCACTCAGATACTATATGGTTATCCTAAAGGCTAATTTGAACTACTCAGTAACAATAATTATAGGGAATCCTGAAGCTTTTCACATCTCTCTTTCAATGGGTCTTATCCTATTTCTAGTTACCTTACTTCTTATGCCGTTCATTATATGGATAATTTACAAATTATTCTTTAATATTGGAACTTGGTTAATGTCTAAATTTGCTAATATGTTAGGTTCTGAAACAACGAAAAAACAATATCAAACTATTGCTGGTTATGCTATAGCTCCCATTGTTATAGGTGAATTTCTCGGCATTCTTTTCACTTTAATAGGTCGTTCAGGATCTTTGGGTAATGCTGGTGGAGTTAGTTTTAATGATTTTGCTTCATATGTAACTACATTGTATAATTCTCCAGTCATGCTTGTATTCAAGATTCTAATGATTATACTGTGGGTTGTAATGATAATTTATACAACAATAGGTCTACGTGTAGTTGGAAAAATGAACTGGATTTCAGCGGCTATTTCAACAACTTTACCCATAGCAGTATTCGTTTATTTCTTTTACTTCTTGAATCTTTTTGGGTAAAACACACTTTTTTTCTTTCATTTTCTCTATTCGAACAAAATCACCCTAGAAAATGTTTTGAATACAGACGGGGAATAGTCATGAGGACGTTTCATGGAAGAAGGAAAAGCTACATTCATGAGAGATATTGGAGAAAAAGAATTTCTATCCAAAATTTTCCAGTATGTTGACACTCCCTTGTTAGAGTTTAATGATGATGCATCAGCTATTGAGCTACCTTCTGGAGAAATATTAGTGATTAATGTTGATATGCTAGTTCAAGGAACTGATGTCCTTCCAGGTATGGCTCCTTTCCAGATTGGTATGAAAGCGGTCACAATGGCTGTTAGTGATATAGTAGCTAAAGGCGTTAAACCAGTTGGTTGTTTAGCAAGCGTCGGTTTTTCCTCTAAAATGAATGTTGTAGAGGCAGAGGAAATAATTCAAGGCATTAAGAAGCAATGCACGTCTTATGATTGCTTATTTTTAGGAGGAGATTTGAATGAGAGCAAAGAAACTATTGTAGATATTGTTTCTTTTGGTACTTGTAGTAAAACTAAGTTAATTCCTCGAAAAGGTGCTATCTCTGGTGATCTGATATATTCGACTGGATTGTTTGGGTTGACTTCTTTAGGTTTTGAAATGTTACTAGAAGGGAGAAAAATTGAAACTGCTCTGCAAATTAAAATACTTGAAGCTGTTTACGAACCATCTGCTAGAAATGAGTTTTTAGCAATATTACAAAACCTTCCAATAAAAATTTGCATGGATAGCTCTGATGGTCTTTTGGTTACCTTAAACGATCTATCAACTATTAATGATCTCGGAATTAATATAACAACTCTCCCTTTACATCCTGAAATCAAGGAATTTGCTGAAAAGAATGAGCTTAATCCCTTAGATTTAACCTTTAAGGGAGGAGAAGAATTCGAACTTATTTTTGCAGTGTCTCCAGAAACCAAGCAAATACTAGAATCTAAGACAAAGGAACTGGGACTTATTGTGTACCACCTCGGGATATTTGATAGTAATATCAAAGGGATGAAAATAACTGACCCTTCTTACTCCAACCTTAAACTACCTAAAAACGGATATGAGCACTTTAAAAATAAATAGTAATATACTGACAAAAAGTGTTTAATAACTCAGTTAAATCTCTCTAATGATTATTATGCCAAAGATAACAAAGATTGTAGCAAGAGAAATTTTGGATTCACGAGGAAATCCAACAGTTGAGGTAGATCTTTTTACTACTGAAGGTTTTGGTAGAGCTTTAGTTCCTTCAGGAGCTTCAACTGGTGAGCATGAAGCTTTAGAATTAAGGGATAAAGACGAACGTTTTCTAGGAAAAGGTGTTAAGAAGGCTATAGCGAACATCATGGATTTAATTGCACCAAAATTAATAGGTGAGGAAGTTACAGAACAAAGGAATATTGATAGAATTATGCTTGACCTTGATGGAACAGAAAACAAATCCAAACTTGGTGCCAATGCAATGCTTGGTGTTTCTTTAGCAGCTTGCAAAGCAGCTGCAAATGGTTTGAATACCCCCCTATACGCCTATCTAAATAATGAAGCTAAAACAATTCCTGTTCCAATGTTAAACGTAATAAATGGTGGAAAGCATGCTGGTGGTCACCTAAAGATTCAAGAATTTATGCTTATCCCACATGGATTTGAAAAATACTCTGATGCTTTACGCGCAGCTTGTGAGGTTTACCAAGTTCTAAAAATCAATCTCAAGAAATTCGGTCCTTCAGCCATAAATCTTGGGGATGAAGGAGGTTTTGGAAGTCCTGTTGATACTGCTCCTGAAGCACTTCAAATGCTAGTTGATGCCATAAAAGATGCAAAATACATTCCTGGACAACAAATTTCAATTGGTTTAGATTCAGCTGCTGCTGAATTTTATTCCGATGGTTTGTATGAAGTTGATGGTAAAAAATTAACAGGAGATGAATTAGTTGATTATTATATTGACTTAGTTGAGAAATACCCTATTATCTCACTCGAAGATCCTTTTGATGAAAATGATTTTGAATCATTTGCAAAACTTCATGAAAAACTTCCAGACATATCAGTCGTTGCTGATGATTTAACTGTGACAAATCCAATAAGAATTCAGATGGCAATAGACAAAAAAGCTGCTAATTATCTTCTACTAAAGGTAAATCAAATAGGGACATTAACTGAATCCATACAAGCTGCTGAACTTGCACGAAGCGATGGTTGGGGTATCAATATGTCACACAGATCTGGAGAAACAGAAGACACCTTCATAGCTGATTTAGCAGTTGCAATTGGTGCTGAAAGAATTAAAACTGGTGCTCCTGCTCGTGGAGAACGTACCGCAAAGTACAATCAACTTTTGAGAATTGAAGAAGAATTAGGTGAGCGAGCCAAGTATCTAGGGGATAAATAATCCCTAACCTTTTCTTTTTTCTATATTTTTAACAGAGAATGGATAAACTTTTTGAAGAATGGCTTATTTTCTTTCTCGGAGAAAATGAAAACTGCTTATGAAGAATTACTAGAGATATATGAAGAAATTCAGCTTTTGAATTCAATAAGTGGTGTGCTTTATTGGGATTTAAACACCTATATACCACCAGCTGCTGTTAATTATAGGGCTAAACAATTTCAATATCTCAGCACAAAAACACACAAATTGTGGATCGATGAGAAGATTTCATCATTAATAGAATCATGTGAAAAAGATGGCTCTCTGGATTCCTTTCAAATAAGAAATGTAGAGCTAATTAAGAGATCTTTTGATAGCAGAACTATATTCCCTACGGAATTGGTAGGTAAATTAGCTTCGCAGTCAAACCGAACTTTAGAAATATGGAAGAAAGCCAAAGAAAAGAAAGATTTTCAAGAAGTTCTTCCTAATATGGAAAAGCTATTCCAGTTAAATGTAGAGGCTGCAGAATTATTAGCCAAGTCTAAAGGAATGAATGATCCTTACAATGCATTAATTGATAGAAACGACCCGGGATTCAGCGTCGATTCATTAGGTAAATTATTTGATGAAGTAAAATCCTTTCTTGTACCATTTGTGATAAGATGCCAAGATTCCGACGTGAAGATAGATCGTTCTTTTTTGTCTAGACATGTTCCAAGGGCAGCTCAAGTAAAAATGGTTCGGGATCTTGCAGAATTCCTTCAATATGATTCCTCGTCAAATAAAGCAAACGGAAGGATAGATGAAGTTGAACACCCTCTGACAATTGGGTGTGGATATGGGGATGTGCGTGTGACTGTGAAATATCATGAAGACCATGTTTTATCAGCCTTCTTAGCAGGAGCACATGAATGTGGACATGCTATTCATGATTTACAAGGAAAAGCTGAATGGTATAATCAACCTATTTATCGCGTTTCATCACCGAGCTTCGGAGAATCACAATCGAGATTATTAGAAAATGTTATCGCTAGTTCTGAAGAATTTTGGACTTTCTATTATCCAAAGTTCCAGAAAGCTACAAACGGTGCATTTGATGATATTGATGTGAATAAATTCTATTCTGCATTAAACGCAGTTACTCCAGGTTTTATAAGAATACAAGCAGATGAAGTAACATACATCTTGCACATTATTATTCGATTTGAAATTGAACGTGAATGGTTCGCTGGCAATATCACAACGAAAGAACTACCTCAAATATGGAATGAAAAATACAAGAAATATTTGGGTGTAGCTGTCCCAGATGATTCATTAGGACTTATGCAAGATTTGCATTGGTATAGTCAATACTATGGATATTTCCACGGATATGGCATTGGAGACATTATCTCAGCACAAATTACAAATACAATGAGTAAGAAACTTCCCAACTGGAGTGATGACTTAAAAGAAGGTAATTTCACTCACATAAAACAATGGTTAGCTGAAAATATCCATGAAAAAGGTGGAATATATGATGGTCTTGAACTAGTTAAACATATAACCAATGAGCCACTTTCAACCAAATATTTCACAAATTACATTGAGAAAAAGTTTTCAAAAATCTATAACTTAAAATAGAAAAAAATACTCCCTTCCCTTTTATTAATCTTCAATTCGAATTGTAGCCTGTTGTTGTCTTAATGGACCATCAGCCTTGATGCTGAGATTTATTACAACTGTCTCTCCTGGGTTAATTCGTTTTATATGAGACTTTACACTGAATGATTCAATTTTCACATCTACTGTTGGAGGTGTGTGGCTAACATATTCTGCAGAGAATATTGGTTGAATCAGCATAACATTATCTAAAGGCACGTCTCCAGTATTTGTTATTGGTATCTCAATATTATAACTATCATCAGTTTGTTTTGTGAAGATTGAAGTTGCTTTGTAAGATCTTTGTTTAAACTGAACTACGATTGATGGGATTTTTCCATCTGCTTTAGCATCTATAACAAAAGGTTTAGCGGGATGTTCAGCGTAAGCTTTTACTGTAGCTGGAGCAGAATGACTTCCTTCAATTCGAGGTTTATCAGCTATACCTTTAGTTTGGATTTTTATTGTCTGACCAGATTCAAGTTTGAAATTTTCTATGGTGTAATGATAAATACGTTCCTTATCAATTCCTTCTGAAATACTTTCTAAGTATTCCCTTACATCTTCATCTTGAACATCTTCTTCAACATAGTCATCATCTCTCTCAATATCCTCAAATGTTGCCTTTTCTCTATCTTCGATAACTGGTTTAGGTTCTTCTTTTGGTCGTTCTAAGAAGACAAGTTCTACTTCTCTTCCCGCTGATTCAGCAGATACTTCTTCAATTTCAAAATAACTTGGAATGGTGTCTTCAATTTCAATCTTTCCAACAGTAGCTGAGCCAGTATTGGTGATATCTATTATAGCCCTTATATCTGAAGCTGCATAGGTTGTAACTTCTTCTGGATCAAATAATTTAGACATTCCTACTTTTACGATGTAAATTTGATCACTTTCTTTTTCATATGTGATTGTTGAATGTTCTGTGATTTTAAAAAGTGCAGTGTAGTCAAACTTCTTAGTAATTTCAGGAAATGTTATAGATTCAACAGTAATCTGCTCTTTCCAGATAGGTTCATCTAAATTACCTTCTAGCTCAAGCATAGGTTCCTTGAAATATTTCTCTTCTCCATTAACTTCTATTTTAACATCCTTGAGCAATATCTCAAACTCACTTGCGTTCCTTAATCCCATACTCAATTTCCATTGATTTGGTTCTGCTGTTTCAATAACCTCTACACCAAGATCCACATTATCACAATCACCATCAAGAACTGGTTTAAGGGAACTCATCTTTATTTCTGTTTCACATCTTGCTGTGATTATACCGCTCTTGTATGGTTGTACATTGGTAGGATTAATAGTACATGCTATTGTAACTATCGCAACCCTACCAGCCTCTAGTTCAGGTATCACCCAATTTACAACTCTTTCACCTTCGACAATTGTAATGTCTCCTGGAAATGGTTCTATTGCCCGTATTTCCCGTGTATCTAAAGGTAAGTGTTTCTCCACAGCTAAATTCTTGATTTTTGTATCATACTTGTTTGTTACAGTTAGTTGAAAAGAGAGCGTTTGATCCACATTATATATCAGATCTTTATTCAAATGGTTAACTTCATTTCCATCAAAACTTGTATCAAAGATCTCTTTAATTTCTATCTGTGGATCATTCTTTGTTGCATATTCAACGATATGTTCCTTACCTGCTTCAACGTAAGGAATGTTTGTGATTGGAATTTCATCAACATCATCATTGAAATCAGCTTTCAGTTCTATTCCCCATAGTGTTGTAGATTTGCTCGGGTTGATAACTTTCAAAACACCTTTTGATTCAGTTGAAAAAACCTCTTCCTTAGGTCCAATTTTAATTTCTACATGTTCTTCTAAATGTATTGTAGCTTTCATTGTAAAACCCTTTGAGTGTTATAAATTAAGAATCCGCTCATTGCAATTAATACTTACTGTTGTTGCAATAGCTGTAGAGGCTATTAGTATTATTTAAAACGCTCTTAGATGGTGATTCAACGGTCAACCGACAATGATTTAAGGAGCCAAAGAAATTAAGAAATTAATATGAATAAAGAAGAGAAGGATTTTCAAATAATTGATCAAATCTATTCAATTCTACGAGATGGGACAAGAAGAAAGATTCTTACTCTACTAAGTAACATGAAACTCACTGCAGATGATTTGACAAAGGAATTAGCCATATCGCGTCCTGCTGTGGAAAAGCACTTGAAGCAGATGTTAGACATAGGATTGATTGAACGAATAGCCGATACATATCCAACATTAAAATATCTTTATACTATTCCGGAACCAAGTGTTGAATTAATGTCTAATATACAAGATGCCATAGAGGATTTTGTTACTTCTCTAAGAGCTGATTACATAAGAAGATTAGAAAATGAAGAACAGTTATACCTTCTAGG
>JAGXNV010000298.1 GCA_019894795.1 Candidatus Heimdallarchaeota archaeon
AAGTAAAAGACTGTCAAGAATTAAGTACACTGTAAGTCCTGATATCATTGAATTTGAAAATGAAATAGATAGTACTTTTGAATTTTCCATGAATGAACACAAAACTAAGAATGCGAATAAAATCAAGAGTTGCATCTACTGTTCTACTACTCTCATTAAAGAAGAAGATACTAAGAAAATTCAAATATGTCCAAATTGCGGAGAGGAGATTCTCTATTGTGAAATATGTAAAGACTTGATACAAAAAGGAGACAACATAGTTCAGTCAAAAATATGTAAGCATATCTTTCATAAGGAGCATATTCTGGAATGGATACATATGAAAAACAAGTGTCCAATCTGCAAAGAATCACTGAATGAGGAGATGTTAGAAATATATACTCCACAAAAAAAAGAATAATTTGGTCGAACTAAGACATTTTCGAGAAAAATCACAGATAATTTTTTAAAAATATTAAAAAGGGATTTCTGCCTGAACAGGAAGGAAATTCTTACTCGATGCTTTTTTGGGTTTTGTGGTTGGGGTTCTGGCAGACAGAAGTATTCTTCTGTTCCAGACTAAGTCTGGTTCTGGGGGGATTTCGGACTTAGGAGGTCTTATCTAAGCCCAATGGGGGTTTTTGAAATATGAGCCTCAACTCATATTAGTTCAAACCATTTAAAAAGGGGTTCAACCATTGTTCCCGAGTTCACCCTTGGTAGGGTTATAGCATCGGATTGCTCTTCCTGTTCAGTTTGCAGTTCCCCTTTAATCTGCCTAGTTTGACCTATTCATACAGAATCTCCAACCTATTTAAACTTTTTTCTAATCAGAGTAACAGCCTCTGAAACTCGACATTGATCCCTTCTTGGTGGTTTTTCAACCTTTCAAGCCATTTCCTTTTGTTTTCGAAGAACAATAACATTAATTCTTTCGCCCTATTAACAAGACTAATGAAATGAACCCTTGTGAGAAGGTTCCTATTTTATGCAAATAGTTCAGAGATGACTTTCTCTAGTTTTGTCCAAAGTTTCTTCACGGATTAATTTTGAACTTTCGGCTATTCTTTGTTTAATGACAGAAGTAACTTCTTCATATTGTTCTTCATTGAACTCTAAACCAAATAATTTTCCAAGAGCTAACAGTATTTCTTTTGTAGGTTCATATGAAGGTACTACAGGATCACATTCTGTTAATAATGAAAAACAATTGTTAAAACCCCTTGCTCGGCACAATTCCATTGTTTCAACTATTGTCCCATAAATTATCCCTTCATCAAGTAATTCAATTCCCTTATCTTCAAGAAAGTCTAAAGTTGCATCATCTGCAGCAACGCCATAGCACTTTGCTTCATCATTTTCGTATTGATAAACAGGGAGACCAGCAACAGGTATAATGTAAGAAACACCTTGTTTTATGTAAAAGTCTACTAATAATTCTAGAAACTCCGGTAATTCGTCATAAGGGATATTAACTTCACATGACATAAGAGCAAAATTTTCTGACTGAAAAAGACGGATAGGATTTTCTATTTTCCCTTTTTTGACTATCGCGACTGGAGCAACGTTTTTTGGGTGTAGCACTGCTACTTGTTCCATCTCTAACGATTTAGTCAAAAATGATGTGAGAATTGTCCCTACAGCACCACTTCCACTAAAGGATTGCAACATTACTTTGTTCTTCAAGTCAACTTCTGTTAATTTATTTATTGTATTCATTTTTTTTCACTTCTTTATTCCTTCTAGAGATAATCATAACTGATATTGTTACTGCTACCAATCCAAAGCCAGCGCTAACGAAATTGAATGGAGCAGAATCGCTAATAGATACAGAATAATTATATCCCGCTAGTTCCAAATAGCTGATAGCTTGATCAATGCTTCTTGCATAATTTGGAACGTTAGAATAATAATAATCTTTGAAATATGTTGGCATGGGGGTATCTGTTATGTTGAATTTATTATTATGAAACTGTTCGTTTATTTTTGTTTTATCAATTATTGTTGCAATTGCTTTTCTAACTGCTAATGCTTTTGATGTTCCAGGTTCATCAGTTGGAACAAAATTATTTAATCCCCCAAAATACTGATTCTCAAGATTGAACGCAAGAAAGACAATCGAGTTTTCAAGTTTAAAATTAGTATTGAAGGTACCAAATTCAAGGAATGACTCTTCAACTATTGGGTTTTTTCCAAAGTCTGCTATATCTAACGCACCTTCCTGCAGTTCTAGTGTCAAGGCAAGTGTATCGGAAAATTTCTGTAGTTCAATTTTGTCAAAATCAAGTGTTACTGAACTTCCATCAATTACCCCAATACCAAACCAGTTAGTATGTTTATCAAATATTAAAGCAATATCAGGATTACTTTCAGATGCTGAATAAATGTATTTTCCTGTACCAAAAGGAAATTCGCCAAATTTTTTCCATCTGGTTGATTCAAGGATTTGATCTATTGTTGCTGAGACATTAAGATAATGCTCAGGATAAGGATAAACGGATAAATCTTCAAGTGCAAAAGCATAAGGATCCTTTTCAATTGTTTGAGGGTCAGAATCAATGTGTATAATTACATAATTATTGTTACCTGAATCAATTTCATAAGAATCAATCCACTTCAATTTTTCATAATTTCCATTTGCATTAGGATCAAGTAGAAGATCAAGTGTGAATATCACATCTTCAGCTGTAAATTGTTCGTTCACATATAATTCATCAGAATCAGTTTGCCATTTAGCATCAGTTCTCACATGAAGTCTAAGAGTTGTTGAGTTATCATATGTCCAATCATCAATTAGACCATACTTTGTTGGTGTGCCCTTTTCATCTAGAGTAGTAAGTTTGTCCATTATCAAAGAT
>JAGXNV010000299.1 GCA_019894795.1 Candidatus Heimdallarchaeota archaeon
TCATATGACACTATTTTGACTGTGGATGAAGCATCTACTCAAAATTCTGAATTAAAAATCTTGAATTTAGAATCAGGATTAGAAAAATGGGTAACCGAAACAATAGATAATCATTCTGCATCTGCAATGTTTGACATCAAATCCGATTATGTCTATTTTGTGTCTGATGATTGGGATAAAAGTGTTCTTTATAGGTACAGTATAGACCGGGAAACTCTAGAAAAAGTGTTTGTTGGAGACTATCTAATCTATTCTTACGATATTGATGTAGTCCAAGGACTAATTATACTCAATGTTTCTAACGTTAAAGAACCCTCCAAATTAATTACTTACGATTATGTGTACAAAGTTACTAAAACACTTTGGGAATCCAACAAAGAATGGCTTAAGGAGAGAAATATTTCATTAACTGAAGAAATGAAGTATGTTGGTGATAAGCAGAAAGAGATTCAAGGTTGGATAATTAAACCACCTAATTTCGATTCTAGTAAGAAATATCCTCTAATATTAGAAATCCATGGAGGACCTCATGCCACCTGGTCTCCACATGATAGATCAATGTGGTTTGAGTTCCAGTATTTTGCCTCACAAGGTTATGTAATCTTTTACAGTAATCCTAAAGGGTCAAGTGGAAGAGGATATGATTTTAGATATGTAGTGGCAAATTGGGGAACTGAACCTGCTAATGATATTTTAATGGGGGTTGATCAAACTATTGCTAAAGGGTACATTGATAAAGAAAAGCTCTTTATTACTGGAGGTTCATACGGGGGGTATATGACAGCTTGGATTATTGGAAATGACAAAAGATTCAAAGCAGCAGCACCACAGAGAGGTGTCTATAACCTGATAAGCTTCTGGAGTGTAACTGACATCACTCAATTTACAAAAAATGAGACAGGAGCTTTCCCATGGGAAGACCTAGATGTGATGTGGAAACTATCCCCGATAGCTTATGTGGATAAAGTGCAAACTCCAACACGAATTATTCATTCAGAAAATGATTTCAGAGTTCCTATATCTCAAGGAGAAGAGTATTTTGCCTCTTTACTTAAATTAGGTGTCGCAGCTGAACTCATTCGCTATCCAGAAGAAGGACATGAGTTAAGCAGATCCGGGAAACCTAAACATATGCAAGATCGATTAGAGAAAATAATTGAATGGTTTAACATGTATAATGCATAGAGGAGTTCATGAGATTTTTTTAATTTTATCAATAAGTCTCTAATTCTTCTTCAATACTACTTTTTTTCCTTTTCTTTGGAATGCTAGGTGAGATTTTGAATCTTTCTTTCATCCCTTCAATATACTTTCCTTCCCTCTCAATCATAATAAAATTTCTTTTAAGTTGATTAGCAACATAACCCGTTGTACCCGTTCCTGACATAGGGTCTAGAACCATGTCTCCTTCATTTGATGTAGTTAAAATTATCCTTTTTAGTAGTTCAACGGGTTTCTGAGTTGAATGCAGTTTATTACCCTCTTTATCCTTCTGTCGTTCTTTTCCAGTGCACAGCGGAATTGTCCATACATTAGCGCCAACTTTTCCAATACCAAATTCCTTAGCTAAATCCTTGTTGAAGGTGTACTTCTTCGCTGATTTATTTTTTACTGCCCAGATAATGGTCTCTGTAGCGTTAGTAAAACGAACGCCCAACCAATTAGGCATCGGGTTGTTTTTTACCCATATTACGTCTGAGAGTAACCAATAACCTAAATCTTGCATAATTTTTCCTATGCGATGTACGCTATGGTAGGTAGAAATAATCCATAGCGCTGCATTTTCTTTCATGATTCTACTAGTTTCTATGAGTAACTTCTGAATAAATGAATCATATTCTTCAAAGGATTCAAATTTATCCCAATCATCTTCCACACCTTTTACAGTTGTTTTAGCGTTCCATCGAACAAGTTTCTTTTTGGGTAACTGCAGAAAATATGGGGGATCTATGAACACTAGATCTACGCATTCATTTGGTAGTTTTTTTAAAACTTCTAGTGCATCTCCTTGTATAATCCTATCCTTAATCACACTTAGTTGAAAAAGAGTGATTTCTTTAGAATCTTCTAATACAAGTTTTTCATTATTCAAATGTTCTACCAACTAATAGAGTTGAAATTTCGTAATTTTAATAGGTTTCTGTTCAGTTTACCATTTCTTCTAATCCATATCCATTTTCAATTAATTCCTTAAGTTCAGCTGTAAATCTTGCAGCTGGTGCCCCATCTAGATTATCATGGTCAAATGTTAGAGTCAAATTGATACATTCTCTAATTTCTATCCTATCTTTGATAACCTTAGGTTTCTTTTCTATCCCACCAATAGTTATCACAAGTGGATGTCCAACAAAGGGAATCCCCCATCCGCCATTAAGAGCTGTTATACCTACAGATGTAATCAAAACAGAGCCTGCGTAGTTTTTTGTGACTTTTGGATTTTTTTGTACCCAATTTCTAACAAAATATCTTAATGGACGAGGAAATTTCAAGTAGAAATCAACCAATTTCTGAAAATCATCTATAATCTCTTCTGAAACTTGAGCTTTACGGATTTCTTTATGTATCTCTTTTAATGACCTTTTATCAACAGATCTAATAACATACAGAATAGGCCAAGATTCATCTTTTATCTTTCTTTCAACTATAGTAGCAATATCTATATCATCGAATACGACTAATTTTCTTCTGTTTTTTCTTAGAGCATGAACTCTTTTATTCTCTGAAACTGCTTTCCCTACACAATTAATTATGAAAGCTGAAACCGATAATTTTTCTCCTTTTTTTTCATAATACTGCCTGAACTTC
>JAGXNV010000300.1 GCA_019894795.1 Candidatus Heimdallarchaeota archaeon
ATACTGTAATTAATTCTTTTATCTCCTTTGTTTCTATAGTTATTTCTTCGATTATGAACTCGTAAAGATCATTTAATTGCCCTGTTTCCTTTTGTTTTGCAACATACAGTTTCGTACTATCCTTACTAAGTACTGCATCAGTATAATTGAATACTCCACTAGTAATTCTGTCAATCTTCTTTGATTCAACATCCAATAAATAGAAATGGCTTGTTTTATCATCCATGAATGCTGTACCTTTTCTATAGACAATTTTCTGAATAGTTCTAGGATCGATTTTTTTCTTTTCAGTTTCGTCTAATCTGAGTTTCTTGATCTTAGCATCAATCTCTGATAATTCTTCTTTATCTTCTTCCTTTTTATTCTCTTCTTCCTGTTCCGCAATATTAACTCTATGTGAAAAAACTATCTTTGAGCCATCTATAGACCATTTGAAGGAATTAACACCGTTTACCAGAGAAGTATACTTCAAAGATTCACCACCTTTTACAGGCATAATATGAAGCTGTGGTTTCTCTGTTTGTCCTCCCCTCTCACTAAGAAAAGCTAGGAACTCTTTATTGGGAGATAGCTTCATAGATTTGTCCATAGACAAACCGCTAGTGAATTGTTGTGGTTTAGCATCTTCATCTCCTAGAAGATAAATTGAAGAATTATACTTATCTTCTTTTTTGTTAAGTTCTTTTTCCTCGAACAAGTATCTTTTTCCTGGTAGAATTTGAACAGAATTTATTTCTTTTAACAAATACAGGTCTTTGATTGAAATTTCTTTCATTTCCATCTTAATCATCATTGATGTTACTATATCTATTTTAGGACACTCTATTAATATTTTTTGCAAAAACACTAGAACATTCACGATTCAAGAATATTCATTGTATGATTTTCTCATGAAGATTTAAATATTATATTTTGCTCATTACTTTATAGTGACATATGACCTTCATTGATAGATATCATAAATTTCTTGAAAAATATAAAATTATTGTAATTGTACTTTGGTGCATTGTTTTAGGTTTCAGTATCTGGTTAGGTCCAAAATTTCTAAATAATACATCATCAAATTTTGACCCTCCAACAGGTTCTCCTAGTCAAATAGCTGAAGATTTATTAATTGCTGAATTTCCAGAATTTGCCAATGAAACAAGTGTTGTCATTCTAATCCGAATGAAAGATGAAAACATATCAGTAATTAATAGTGACGTTGAAGCGTTTTGTCAGAATGTTACAGATATCACCAACGAATACTCTGATCAAACGATATTAGTTTCTATATTAAATTTCTATATTTTAAATGATGCAGGTTTTACTACGGCTGCAGGAAATTTCGTTTCAGATTCTGAGAGATCTATGCTATTTGTTATAGACTTAAAGCATGAAGGAACGGGAAGCATAGCTGATGATTTCATATATTATCTAAGGGATAATATTGCGTCTATAATTGATGATGACGACGAATTTGATGCTCTTGTTACAGGATTTACTGTTATGTATATGGATATGAAGGCTGTCACCCAAGAGGATCTAGCTAAGATGGATTTAATTGTTATTCCATTGGCGATGCTAGTTTTAGCTTTTGTTCTTCGTAGTTTAAAACTAATGATTTTACCTATCCTCTCTATGGGGATAAGTATTCTAACTTCTTTCTTGATAATGTATCCTCTTGCATTGACATTGAACATATTCTCTTTTGTTCCTTCTATCATGATGAGTCTTGTCATTGCTTTATCAATTGATTACTCACTCTTCTTGCTTACAAGGTATAGAGAAGAAATCGTTAAACATGAAGATAATTCAGAAGCTATAAAACAGATGAGTAAACATGCTGGTCATACTATAACATTAAGTGGATTAACATTAGCAATAACCTTTCTAGGGTTAATATTTTTCCCATTAGAACTTCTTTCAACAATAGGTCTAGGAGCTGCAGTCTGTATTGTATCTACACTCATGGTAAATCTCACACTCACTCCTGCGTTACTATTAACCTTTGGGAAATTCTTTAGTAAATTTAAATGGTATAGAAAGAGTAAAAGAATAAAAGAAGGAGACTTTGAAGATTTCAAGAAAAAGGATTTAGCTGATCAAGCTAAAAGTGTCTGGTATAGAATAAGTAAATTCTCAACAAAGTATGCTTTAGTAGTTATCTTGGTAATAGTGGTCATAACTATCCCCGTTTCAATACAAGTTTTCAAGTTTCAAAGATCAATTGATTTCAATCAAATTCTGCCTAGAGGGGTTGATTCGCGCGAAGCTTATACTGCTATGCAAGAGGATTTTGCTCCAGGGCAAATTATGCCTTTCTATATCATCATTGAAACAAATGAAACAAATGGTTTGAATACCACTACTTTCTTCTATGCTGCAAAGGATTTAATTCACGATTTGGCAAATGAAACGGCTGTGTATAATGAGAGTTTCATATCAATTGTTAGAATAAATGAAGAAGAATTACCACTTTTTAGTAGCATGCTAGATTTGTTAGATCCTTCAAACACAGGAGAATTCGGAACAATTTACAAGACTATCTATAATCAATATACTAACAAAGAAAATTCTACTACTATAATGGAAGTCCAAACGCCATTTGATCCATGGGGTGACGATGCCGAAGGATGGATAAAACAAACAAGAGTGATTTTATTTCATGACTATGAAGGAATAGCTCATCATGCAACTGGTGCTTGGGATAGAAAAGAAGAATCATCTGTAGAATATTATAGTAAAATGCAAAAATTAATGAATAGTGGAATTG
>JAGXNV010000301.1 GCA_019894795.1 Candidatus Heimdallarchaeota archaeon
CTTTGACGTATTAGATAAATCTTATGATTTGCAGAATTTTGCCTTCAAACTATCGTGCTTGTTTTTCTAAAAATTCCATGTATTCTTGTCTGTCAACTTCTATTCCTAGAGTACCTACCCACCCACATTCGTGGTTAGAACAAGTATAACTAGCAGAAATAAACAATCCAGGGGTCATTTTGGTTGTTGAAAAACACTTTGGACACACTGTTAATGTTTCTTTAATAGACCTTCGACGAAAATGAGGTTTTTCAGAAGAATCTTTTTTATCAGCTGTTATATAGGACACCTTGTTTAGTATTGTACTTCAATATTATCTGTTGGATAACCGAATTTTTCAAGTAAATCTTTAATTTTGTACCTATGATCTCCTTGTAATTCAATTCTACCTTCTTTCGCAGTCCCACCACAAGCAAGCTTTGTTTTTAGCTGCTTTGCTAGAGCACTAAGATCTACTTCACTAGGGTCTATACCTGCTATAATGGTATACTTCTTCCCCCATTTTCTGGTTTCCATAACAACTCGAACAATTTGTTCTTCTTTTGCTATTTCTTCACAAACACATAAGTCTGGTTTTGGTAATCCGCAAATATCGCAGAGTTCGCTTTCTGACACAAATAATAGAAAGAATCCTTCTTTTTATACTTTTTCATTGAAATGTATCTTTTTCATACTGATGATAAAATCACTTAAATAAAGTGTAATATGCGATTTCTTGTGAACATACTAATCGTTGATGCTTTAGCAGCAAATGAAGGACGCAGAAAATTTTCTCGTGATGCTATTGGCGTTGGTCCTAGATTATTAGCTGGAATTTGCTCTAGAAATAAAATCAATTCTAAGATTACAAGAATTGAAGACATCATTGAAGGCAAATATGATAATCTAATCAATGATTATGAAATAGTTTTTATTAGTGCTATGTCTGTTGATAAGACAGCTGTAGAAAGGGGATTAAACAAACTACGAAAAGAAAATGTTAATTGTCAAATTATCCTAGGGGGACCAATACTATCTGATCCTGAATTTCTATTTACACATAAGATACCCATTGGTGTTGCAGGGCAAGGAGAATGGGTTTTAGATGATTTAATCAAGAATGATTTCTCTATTTCATCATTCCTAGAAGATAAAGATAAAGACGAATATTTCTGGGTTCAGGAGAAAGACTCGTTTTTTATTGAGCAAAAAAGATTTTCTGCAACAGATAGTGCTGATATTTTCAATGAATTCCATCCATCCATAGATCATATAACTGATTATCCCGATTACTGGTTTTCCAAAGTTTATGTAGAAGTTGTGAGAGGTTGTTCAAATCATTATAGAGGGGAAACAGTTAGAGAATTGGGTGGGTGTAGTGATTGTGGAAATTGTGATTCTTTAGATGATATAACCCGTGGGGAGTGCCCCGAGGACATACCTCCAGGATGTGGATTTTGCAGTGTATCAGCTGTTTTTGGTGCTCCAGTAAGTAGAACTTTAAAAATGGTGAGTGATGAAATTGAAGCTCTATTGGAGAAAGGTGCAAGAAGAATCATTTTGTCAGCTCCTGGATTCTTAGACTACTACCGAGACTCTAATAATAAGCCTATTTTTTCACCAACATATCCTCCTGCAAATGTCAAAAAAATAGGTGAGCTGCTGTCTAATTTAGCGGGTGTAAGAGATAAACAAGAACATAAGTGTAGCATATCAATTGAAAATATAAAACCTTCCCTTGTCACAAAAGAAGTTGCAGAAATTATAGGCAAATATCTACCAGATACAGCTTTGAGCATAGGATGTGAAACTTTTGATGAAAATCTTAGTAATAGGATAGGTAGACCATCACATCCAAGAAAGGCAATCGAAGCAGCGAAAATGTTTACAGATAATGGAATAAATTCTCAAATCTATCTTATACATTCACTACCTGGGGAGACAGTTCAAGCTCTAGAAATCACTAAAAAAGTAATAGAAGAAGAGTTACACGATATTGCAGAAAAAATTACAGTGTATCGCTATCTTCCACTACCAAAATCACCTTTTTCTAAAACTGGTGCAACAATATCTCATGAGAGATATTTAATGAAAATCAAACGAGAAGAATTGATAGAAGCGATAATAAAGTTTAACAGGATTAAGAAAATAGGAATGAAAGGTAAGATTCTAGAGGCAATAGTAGCTGAAAAGGACAGATTACGCGACAAAACTTACATCTGCTATCCATTATATAGTGGCCCCACAATCAGTATTGAATCTGAAGAGAATTTACTAGGTAGAGTAGCCAAAGTTGAGATATCAGCTATGCTTAGTGATAAATTAGTTAAAGGAAAAATAGTCGAAATTATAGAATAAAACAATTGTTTCCATAGAAAAACGTAAAAGTGTTCAGATATTTTTTCTAGTGTGAAAAGAAACATAATGACAAAAAAGGAATTTCTCTATTTCTTACTTGCAATAATTATTATTGGAGGTATCATTACCACTATCTTCATTTTTCTGCCTGGAGGAAATAATTTTCAGGAACCTACAGTTATTTTTGGAGTAGGGGAATTACAGAACGCTGGCGATGATCAGTTTGATTTACCCGTAAATATCACATGTCATAATTCATCAATTACTTTAATCAGCGTATCCAGCAACCCATGCATTAGTTTAGGCGTTTTTAATAATAACAGTGAAAATGTTATCCCTCTGTATATTTCAGTTAATGAAACAATAACAGTATATCTTCGATGTTCCTTCCAAGAAAATATTATTTACCTAATAG
>JAGXNV010000302.1 GCA_019894795.1 Candidatus Heimdallarchaeota archaeon
ATATAATAGACGGACCAGCTGAAATACAAAACCTTGTTGAAATTATTATGCAAAATTCCGTTTAAAATATTTTGCACATCTTTTAAATAAAGTGAATACTCTACGCTGATATGAAAGTAGGCTTCCTTCAATTCCAACCAATTTTCGGTCAAGTTGAAAACAATCTAGAAAAAATTTTGAAAATGATTGAGAAAGCTTCTGATTTTGATTTACTTGTTTTACCAGAATTAGCAAATTCAGGGTATGTTTTTTCAAAAAAAGAAGAGTTAGAGAAGACAAGTGAAGTCCTCCCAACTGGTTTGTTTACAGGAAAATTAGCCGAAATTGCTCAATCTAGAAACGTTGCAATTGTCTGTGGAATTTGCGAAAAAAGTGGTGATAATTTTTTCAACTCTTCTATCCTACTTGGACCAACAGGTTTTGTTGGAAAATATCAGAAAATTCATCTATTTGATAGAGAAAAATTGTTCTTTAAACCTGGAAACGGTCCTTTGAAATCCTTTGAAGTGAAAGGGGTGAAAATTGGCATGTTAATTTGCTTTGATTGGATATTCCCTGAAGCTACACGTATACTAGCTTTAGAAGGTATTGATATTTTAGCTCATTCTGCTAATTTAGTGCTTCCTTATAGCCAAACAGCCATGTTAGCTAGATCAATAGAAAATAGAATTTTTACTATTACTTCAAATAGGATAGGTACTGAGAAGAATAAAGGAGTAGAATTGACATTTACTGGTCAAAGTCAAATCACATCTCCAAAAATGGAAATATTAGCTTCTGCTGGTACTGATACAGAAGAGATAAAAATAGTTGAAATTGATATTGAACTTGCTCGTAATAAATGGTTAAATGAACGAAATCATGTTCTTATGGATAGAAGGAGTGAGTTCTATTCGAAACTCATAGAGTAAAAAAATTTAACTAGATGATTTGTTAAAAAAGAGTTTTAAGTTGAGTATTTTAAGGAAAAGTACCAAATGAACACTAATCAACCTAAAAAGAAAAATGGTTACATCCCTCACAAGGCTGCAGCTGAATTTAAACCAACACATGATTGGTCTAAAGAAGAAGCTGAAGAGATGTTTTTGGAGAGGCAATATTCTTTTGATGTTGACCAAGTTATTTTTGGTGATTGTATTCAAGAATTAAGAAAATTACCTCCTGAAAGCGTAGATATAGTTGTTGCAGATCCTCCTTTTGGATTGAATTTTGGAGAAATGGAAATTCTATACAACAGAAACAGTGATTTGGTTGCAAAAGGCTATCAAGATGTAGAGATAAAAGATTATTCTTCATTCTGCAAAAGTTGGATAAAAGAAATTCCTAGAGTATTGAAAGAAGATGCAGGGGTGTGGATTTTTAGTGGTTGGACAAATCTTGTTGATATTCTTAATGCACTCAAAGAGAGTAATCTTAAATTAATAAATGATATAATCTGGAAATATCAGTTTGGTGTTTTTACTCAAAGGAAATTTGTTACTAGTCATTATCATATTCTTTTTGCAGTAAAGGATGAGAAGAAATACTTCTTTAACAAAGTAGAACACTACCCATTAGATGTCTGGGAAATAAATAGAGGATATGATCGTGGGAAGAAAAAAAACGCTACAAAATTACCTCTCCAAGTGGTTCAACGATGTATAGATTTTGGTAGCGAACCAGGAGATCTGATTCTTGATCCATTTATGGGTAATGGTACTACAGCCACTGCTGCACTCAGCTCTTATCGTCACTTTCTAGGATTTGAAATCAATCAAACACTAAACGAGATTATTGCAAAAAATATTCTAGATATAACTCTGGGTCAGGATTATGTGCCGTATAGAAAAAGACCTGATGAACTAGTAAAACGAGCAAGACAGAAATTTAAGAAGTAATTTCTCGATCCATCAATCTTTCTTCTTGATAATTATTAACATTTCATAACCTATGTACAAATAGATGAAAAGTCCTATACATGCAGTACCAATCGTCAATTCATACGGTATCATGAACCAACCTAATAATGAGGTTGCAAAGAGCAATAGTTCAAATCCTATTATGAATTTATTAAACCAATAAGACTTTATAAAATATGATATTGACTTATCGGTTATATTTTCTTCCCTTAGGAAACCTAGGTAAATCTTACTGTGCTTCCTAGAAGGTAGTAAGGGTAATCCCCAATCGATTAAATCTAGAAGTAAATGCAAGATAATCCCTAAGCAGAAATAAAGAAAATGATCAAAGAGGGTTGTAACTGTAAATCTAAGTATCAAGAAAATTATTGAAAGACATAACCAGAAAAGAAGAGAATGAAAGATATAAAATCTATGATTTTTTTCTTTTATAAAAAATGAGAAAATAACATCTAAATCAACAAGAACGCTTCCTCCCAGAAACAGTAACCCTGAAATCCATGCAAAATCAGAAAATATCAAATAGATTATCCCTAGTATAAATAAAGAAAAGTGAAAATGTGCCGATGGTCGCATCTAAGTATCTATACTTCTTCTGCAAATTAATTCTTTCGTATAAATTCTTACTTTTGACGTTTAGAATCTACCGATTTGCGAAAAATCAGAAATCGGAACACAAACTAACTTATGAATTTAGAATCAACTCATGTGCTATATTCTTAGAGCTTGTGTCAGATGTCAGTTCCTTGCCGGTCAAATCGCTTATATTGCCCTCTACGCCGAATGCTTTGAACCAACGTTTCTTATCGCCTCGAATCTGGCAATACCTTCTATTCATTAC
>JAGXNV010000303.1 GCA_019894795.1 Candidatus Heimdallarchaeota archaeon
ATCCTATGGAATACACTTATGATGAAAGAATCTGTAATCTGGAATGTGGAAGTAAATGCTGTAAAAGCACTCCACCTGCATTGACAAGTGAGGATTTCAACAGAATACAAACAAAAATTAACCACCAGAATTGGTTTCAATTTATCAGTGAAAAAAGTAGAATTCGTGTAATCGGTAAAAAGGAAAATTTAATTGATTGCCACTTTCTTACAGAAGACGGACTGTGTCAAATTTATGATTATCGTCCTCTTGATTGTGAACTTTTTCCTCTTTTCGCAAAAATAAAGCAAGAAGGAGAGAGAGAATTCAGAATCAGATGGTATGTATGGTATTGTCCTCTCACGGAGAAAAAGGGAGTAGAAGAGTTACATAAAAAAGCAGGGTATATTATTCACGATTATCTTAACTCTAAGCCAGAGATTATTTTTGAATACCAAAAAGCAATGCTTGAATCAGGTGCATACAAGAAGAAACATTTTCTGAAGGAAGAATTATTAACAATAAAATCTAATGATTAATACGAATGACATCTGTCTCTGTAATTATCCCGACATTTAATAACGCAAAAACACTTCGAGAATGTTTAAAATCAATTGCTAGTCAAACATTAAAACCTCTAGAAGTCATTATATCTGACGGCCACTCCACTGATGGTTCAATCGAGATAGCTAAGGAATTTAATTGTACTATAACGTATGAAGAAGGGGGGTCAAGATCTTCAGCTTGTAACGAAGCACTAAAAATATCAAAAGGAGAAATTGTAGCATTCACTGATTCTGATGTTATAGCCAAGGAAGATTGGCTGGAGATTCTAGTACATGCTTTTGAAGGAGTACAAGATGAAAAAATCGCATGTATAACAGGACCTAATATAGAATATCCAAATGAGAGTATGTTTGGAAAAGCTGTTAGTGCAGTCTATAATACATTCTTAGGAGGGGGATGGTCCGAACAGGTGCAAAGCATATTTAACAAAGAGAGACGATTTGTAGAAAGTGCCGCAGGGTGCAACGCTGCGTATAAAAGAACCTCTTTGGATGAAGTTTTACCATTTAATGAATCGTTAATTACAGCTGAAGATACAGATATCAATTACAGATTGATTCAAAAGGGTTATTCTATACTATTTGTCCCTGATGCAATTGTATTTCATCAACGACCACAAAATCATAAATCGTTCCGAAATAAATCCAAAAAGTATGCTCTAGGGAAAGTGCAGTTTTATAGAACTCATGATGCAGGATTAGAAATTTGGCATCTTTTACCTCCATTATACTTTATCACGGGAATTTTCCTACTGCTTCCTTTGTTAGTAGACTTGTTGTGGGGATGGATCATCATAGGTTATTATAGTACATATTTAGTTGCCATTCTAGTCTCTTCTTTAGTTCAAACAATACGATTCAAACACCCGTCATTTCTCTATTTACTACCCTTGATGTTCATAGAGGGGCATATTTGGTGGAGTGCAGGTATCCTAAAAGAAATCTTCAATTCAAATTCTAAGAAGTGAGAAAGATGGCTTTGAATATTACTATGCTCTTTGAACTAGGCCCTGATGATGAAGGTGGAATTGGGGGTGGTGTTGAATTACACGCAATAAATCTTTCAAAAGAATTAGTTAAGATGGGACACACAGTAACATATGTTACTGGAGCTATACCTAATTCAAAGGAAACGACGATTTTAGATGGTGTAGTTATTAAGAGAATAGATTATTTATCACTAATACGAAAATCATACGACCCTCAACAATTGAATTTTTCCAGACAACTTTTCTTCTTGCTCAAAACAAAACTCCTTGGCAAGAAACTTCATGAGGAAGTAGAAGACACTGATATATTCCATGGTCATATATATTCTGCAGGTCTTGCAGCGTATTCACTTGGTAAGAAAAGGAAAGGAAAATCTATCAATACAATACATGGATCATATTACAAATATTGGAATGAATTAACAAAGAACCCATTATCCGCGTGGTTCTATAAGGGAATGGAAAGGAGGTTAGCACCTTATTTAGCAAAAAAAACAGATAGCCAAATTCATACTGATTTTGATTTTGCTGAAACTGTTAAGAAATGGAGTAAACCAAACGTATCAAGTAAGATATTCACTGTTCTAAATGGTGTGGATGTTGATAAATTCAACTACAAAACAACTCCCAATCAATCTGTTTTGAATGACAACGGTCCTATCATCATGACAACAAGGAGATTAGTAGTGAAGAATGGGGTCATCTTTCTTGTTAGGAGTTTCAAAAAAATAGTCGGAGTATATCCTTCTGCAAAACTGTATGTTATTGGAGATGGCCCAGAAAGAAGCAGGATAGAAAATGAAGTGCGGAAGTTGGGAATAGAAAAAAGTGTGAATTTCGTGGGTATGGTTCCAAACAACCAGATACCTTCATTTTTATCAGCTGCAGATGTAATAGCTGTTCCAAGTATTGTGGAAGCATCAAGTATTAGCGTACTAGAAGCTATGGCTATGAAAAAACCGGTTGTAGCATCCGATATACCCGGCATTAGAGAGATTACCAATAAAGGGAAACATTGTGTATTAGTTAGATCAAAAGACACAACTAAACTAGCTGATGGAATTTTAAGCTTACTTAATGACAAGGAAAAAGCTGATTATGTTGCACAATCTGGGCATGATGAAGTTATAAACAATTATTCTTGGACACAGAAAGCTAAGGAAATTGAACAAACATATTTTAATGCACTAGATCATTAAC
>JAGXNV010000304.1 GCA_019894795.1 Candidatus Heimdallarchaeota archaeon
ATCCTATTCAACCTATATTATCTATATTAAACTCTATAGAAATAACATATGGAGGAGAAATCAATATGGGTAATAAATTTAACGTCAATATGCCAACCGCAGAAGACATATTCGCAGTCACCCCAATGCCTTGGGCTTCGGGTAGAAGCTGGGCAAAAGGTATTGAAAGTGGTATCTCTGGATTAGGCTTCTTACTAAGAAAAACATCATCCAAAAGTAGATCTGGTCAAGCAATACAATCTGGTGTAAAGGTTAGAGGTGGAAAGTTTAAAAATACTCCATACATATCATCATTGATTATAAAATATTCTAAAAAATTCTCTGAGCTTAAATGATTGAACAATTCCAACATAAATTCACCAATTCTTTTTTCCTATGGTTTGATAATTATCTTCTAACCAAGGGAGAAGCTCATTCTGAACTAACTGGTGTTTTTTATAATTATGAAGACGATAGACTTGATTCTTCATTAACTGTTTTTGGAAGCCCATATAAACAATGGGTTACTGATAGCTCAATCGTTGGCGCACAGATTCCATCTGGAGTGTATGTCAATGGAGCATTTTCTGGAAGAAGCGACGCTCTTGTTTTAGATTTTGAAAATGGAAGGGTTTTATCTTCTGAATTGCCACAAAATTCAACAATAACTGGGAGCTTTCCTGTTAAAGATTTTAATATTTACTTCTCAAACGAAACAGAAGAAGACTTGATTGTCGAAAATAAATACGATGTAAATTCAAGAATCATAATCAACGAGGCATCTTATATTCCTCCATACTCACAAGTTTTACCCGCTATCTTCCTAGCTTTTGCTGGTTCATATAATAAAGGTTTTGCTTTTGGAGGTATGGAAGAAACAACAATTTCCGCCAAAGCCGTTATTTTAGCGGAAAATAATTATCAACTTGATGGCGTATTATCAATATTTGCCGATTCAAGAAACGAAGTATTCCCAACCATTCCAATGGAAAACAATCCAATAAATGAATTTGGGGATTTAAAAACTGGATATTATTCCTACACAGATCTCAAAAACCAATTCGACGGAAATACAAAATTCTATATTAATTCAGCAGAAACATCGAAGCTAACAGACAAAGCTAGAAAATCATTGAGTAATGACATGTATGTTGGATTTATAGATTTTGAAATACAACAACATAGATATAGAAATTAATAAATTTCACAAACATTAAAATCAACTGTAAAAACATCTAAATAAACTATCATTATGGCAAGAAACAGAGTAATTTATCAATCAGAAGCCCTTTATGTTAGTAGCGGAGTAAACGCTACGACATCAGGTGGACACACACAACTTGAAAGAGTTCAAAGCGCAAACTACAATTTTACAATCAATCGTCAAGACGTTAACCAATATGGTCAATTAGCTCGTCTTGATTCTATCGTTCTAGAACCACCTACAGTCGCTCTCGACTATTCATACTATCTTACAGATGGTTTCAATGAAAGAGCTTTAGGTTTCTATGTTCAAAACCCATCATCCGCAGCAGTCGGCAACTTCGCATCTGGTCATTTAGCTGACGGATCTGGAAGAAATCTTTTTGTTACTGCTGTTGCCGAAGGTTTCGATGCTCAAGGGAAAGTTGGCGATCAAACACAATCTGTTATTGGTCTTGGCAATGCATACCTTAGTAACTATGGATTAGAATTATCTGTTGGAGCTATTCCTACTGTTTCTGTATCCATGGAATGTGCGAATATCAACTCCACTGTAACACCAACCGTTACTGGCAATGCTGCCATTACTGGTATTGCTACCCCCGGTGTAGATATCTCTGCTGGAACTCCATTGAGCGGTAAAGTGCAACTTAAACCAGCTATTACTGGAGAATCAACTGTTACTGCTCTTAGACCTGGAGATATCACTGTAGATATCACTAGCTTCGATGATCAGACAATTTCTCTTCTTGGTGGTGGTGATTCAATCAACATCCAGAGCGCATCTCTCTCGCTTCCTCTCTCAAGAAGCCCAATTCAAAGGCTTGGATCAAAATTCCCATTCGCTAGAGTTGTTGATTTCCCAGTCGCAGCGACTCTTTCTATCAACGCCATCCTTACTGACATAACCGCTAGAAACCTTGCAGGTGTTATTGATGACACTGCTAAGAAGAATGTTAGCTTAACTCTAAAAGGCACTGACGGCAATACTAAAATGGTATACACTTTGAAAAACTGCGTTCTTGATAGTGAGTCCTTCTCATCAAGTATCGGTTCCAATAAGAGTGTTGATCTTACTTTCAGCACCCAAATCGGTGGACCAAACGACCCTGACAATGGAATCTTTGTAAGTGGAGCTAATAGCAGCGTTCCATACGTTTAATATATATTAGTTTATAATAAAAAAGGGTAGTTATTAATTTAACTACCCTTTTTTTGTTTTTAAAATAAACGAATTAAACAATAACAGAATGATTATATGCAGTATTTGAATATATACCAGACCATGCTGACTCAATACCAGCGAGTTGTCTTGGCTCTGCTCCGTATATATTATACTGTGCGACCAATTTATCTATATTAGCCTTAGAGTCGCTGGATAAGCCTCTATAAACTTTTGATACTTCATTTTTATTGACGAAAGTCACTTGACTATCTCCGTCTTTGACTGAGAGTATATTAGATCCATCTCCTGATGCAGAAGAAGAGGAAACAATCCCTCTCAATGCATTTCTAGACTGCTTTGAATAGTAG
>JAGXNV010000305.1 GCA_019894795.1 Candidatus Heimdallarchaeota archaeon
GGATGGTCCATATATGTCTAAATTTATTTAATAAGTTGTTCTAAAAGTTAGTTTTATAATAACTTATGAATGTCTCATTCTGAATAACATTCTCAAGTGATTACAATGTCTGCCAAGAATCGTGATTTATTGATGCAAAAAATCAACCATTTATTAAATAGTGCAGGCTATAATATAGTTCAACTTTCTCCAAGCAGCAAAGCTTGCTTTGACATCATTGCAAAAAGAAGAGAACAATTAATCATCCTCAAAATATCTCCTTACATAGATAATTTCAGTAGAGATGATTCATATGAATTAATAAGCGTAGCATCATTTCTGAATGCTTCTCCGATAATCGTTGGAGAAAGCGGGAAACGTTTTGCAGAGCTTGAAGACGGATTAGTTCTTCTTAGATATGGTATTCCTGTTGTTGGTATAGAAACTTTTCACAATCTTATCGCTGAAGGAATGCCTCCTATCGTTTACTGTAGTCGAGGTAGATATTTTGTTCAAATTAACAGACGATTACTTAGACAATCAAGAATCGAGAAAAATCTGAGTTATGCAGATTTAGCTCAAAGAGTTGGTGTTTCTAGAAGAACAATATATGAGTATGAACATTCCATTAATCCCCCTCCTGAAACTGCAGCTAAGTTAGAAGATGTTTTGGAATCACCTCTAGCAGAAGGAATTAGGATTTTCGACTTAGATATTGAGAATGAAGAGAGACCAAATTACTCGATCGATAACCTATCCTCAATGAAAGAGGATGTGTCACAAATTCTTCAAGATTTAGGGTTTATCAGTCAATTCTGGACAAAACTCTCTCCTTTTGACGCTTTTAGTGAGCATAAAAGTCAAGATGTTCATAGTGGGCTTAATGTCCTGGTATGCGTGGATGATGGACAAAACAAACAACTTGCCAACCGAGCTATTATGACCCAGAATATAGCCTCATTAACAAAAAGAAGAGCAGTAATGATTATCGAAGAGGATAAAGAGAACTCACTTGCTCAAACTATCCCAACATTTACTGTAGATGAACTACAACAGATGAAGAGAGCTTTTGAGCTAGTGAAAAAATGGGTGAAGAAATACTCAGATTTGAAATAAAAAGAAAAGATTTTGAAGATATAAATCGATATTTAGACCTTCTTTTGACCAATAATTACCATATGATCCTTTTCATAAGGTTCGATGTCTATTTTTTCAAGAATTGTTAAACCTGAAGCTTCCAAATCTTTTATAACTTCATCAAAGATGAGTGTTGGCTCTTTGGTCACGTCTATACTCCTTGCTTTAACAGCAAAGAAAAAGTACCCATCATTCTTAAGATAAGTTTGAACATTATCCTTTAAGATTTCAGCTTGTCTTGGTTGAGCAACATCTTCGTAAACAACATCAACTTTGGGAACAGCAAAACTATATTCTTCGGGAAATCTTGCATCTGCAAGTATAGGGATGATATTTTGTCGTCTCTCTGCAACTGCTACTAAATCTCTAAGTGAGCGAGCGGAAAATTCAACAGCATAGATTGATCCATCTGCACCAATCATATCAGAAATATGCGAGACTGTTGTTCCTGATGCAGCTCCAAGATATAAAATTTTAGAACCTTCAACAAATGGAAAGTTCTTCATTTCCTTCATAATTGCTGAACCTAATTTGCTTTTATGGGGATCAAATGTTCGGTATTCAATACCTTCCTTGGAAACTAAACGTTCTGTATAAATTTTTCTGCCTGGTTCGGCATTTATCGTTGCTAAACGAGTACTTCCATCTTTTGTTTGCAACCAGAACAGATTTGGATGTGAATGTTTTATTACTTCTGGCATAACTATCACCTTTTATTTTGGTAAGAACTTTTTCCTCCTTTCTTCTTTGGATAGTATGGTTTCTTACCTTTCCCTTGTTGTCGATATTGTGGTTTGATTTGAGGTCCTTTCTTGTGAGGTTCTCGTTGTCGAGGTTTGAAAGAATGATCAATAGGGGGTTTCTTCCCTTCTGGCGCTTCTTTGTATTTTCCTCTAATTTCCTCAATCTTTCTGTCTACTTCCAATTTTAGCTGCTCACCAATGAAATCTCCTTGAAATGCATCAACTCTAGCAGCTATTGTTAAACGTCCTGCTATGGCTCTAGAGATGTTTCCCTTCTGCCACCATGGGCAACTATGAAGATCAGGCACTTGGAAGATAATACCATGTTTTGGAGGTTTCGCTCCAGTTTTTAGTGCTCTGAACAGAGCTTTTTCTGCTCCCAGCAACTGAACGGTACTGGATGGTTTCATTGCTAACTCTCTTAATCCTCCAGCTAATGAGATTAATCTTGCAGCTATCGCTGCTCCTACAATTGCTTTCATATTGGGGGCAATTCTAGAGATTTCTCTATCAATCCATGTTTCTAGCTTATCTCTTTCTTCATACAAATCGATTATTCGATAGGATAAATCTTGAAGAGGATGCAAATCGTTTTCAGTAAATTCTGCACCCATAGAATTCCTTGCAAGATTTACAATACGTTTGCTTTTTTCATTAGAGAAACCAAAAATCTTTACTTTTTCTTCAGTAAAATTATCTTTAGTTCCTATGGACGTAATAAGCTTACACAGAGTTAAATGATTCTGTACTTCTTTCATTATCTCAGGAAAATGTACACCATACCATTCCTCAATCCTTGCTGAGAATAGGTTAGTGGTTTTATCGATATCATCCATTG
>JAGXNV010000306.1 GCA_019894795.1 Candidatus Heimdallarchaeota archaeon
TCCAATTGCAGTTATTATCAGTTCTGCAAAAGCAAAATACAAAAATGGCGTCTTAGAAGTCATTATTGATGTACGGGAAAACGAAAAAGGAGAAGATTATAGTATAGAAGTGGATTAAAGTATACTGTTTTTTACACATCCAGCCAGAGAAGAATATTTCCTGGTAAGACTGCAGAAATTGTTTGTCCTATCTGTAAATCAACTTCATATCGCCCATCTAAGAGGTTACTAACTAAAGTAGATGGTTCTATAGTTATTGTAGCATCATTGATTACTGTTCTATATCCATTATCAATTTTATAGACATAAATGTAATTTTCTGTTCCCACTGTGTCTGATGTTTCTAAATAATAAGCAGTTTCGAAGATAAAAATAGCATCAAAATAGAAATCTGGGCTATCAATATGAATAGAGACTTCAAAAGAGCAAGTAATATAAACAGGATTAACTGTCGTAGAGGAATTTGACACACTAAAAGTTGTATTGTCAAAGGATACAATAGTCGGGAGATTATGTCCATCTAAGAATGATTCAATTTCAACTATTCCATTATCAATAATTGATAGAATGCTTGAAAATGTATCGCCATTTGAATAACGAGAGATAGCTACATCGGTTAAATCATGTAAAGATGAAATAGAATTTTCTACATAGAATGTTATTTGATCCTGATTAGGTGCTGGAGAGATGTAAGGACTTTGAGTAATCTTATAGACCGTAGTTGATAATAAAACGAGGTAGATCAAGATTGTGATAGACAAGAGAAGAAAAACTTGTCCTTTTTTATTTTTTATTAATTGTGCATTTTTACCCATATCAAACACCTAGTAACCAATATTGAACATGTATTTGATGAGGTGCATAATCACCATTTCTGGAAATTATGAGATAATCTAACCCCATAATTTCTGCTGGAGTAATGTAATCTTCATTTATCCAGCTATCTGCTATAATTTCATCCGAAGACAAGTTCTTACAATAAAGCATAAAATTACCATTATCCGGTAAAGCACCAGATATCGCTTGTCCAATAATTGCTTTCATTGCAGAAATTTCTTGAGTAGTTCCAGAATCAAGAGCAATCAAGTACTCATCTAGTATTCTGCTATTATCTAAAGTAATCATAACATCATATATTGCGTTATCATAATTTGGTACGATTGGAGGTTGAGTTGTTAATTGAACTTCATAAAGGGCTGTAACCATAATTATCATCACAGAAACTGCAATGAATGCTTCAATAATAAACAACTGGCCTTTTCTGTTCATTATCTTTCTTTTCATATTCATCACCAATACCATATCCGACATCTAACTAGCAACCCTCGAAGATTCATCATATATGATTCGGATATGTAAGTTTCTTGGTTTATTTCGGAATAAATTCCAAAAATACCCCCATCTGATTGTCTCAGAAACATTGGAACGCCCATATACCCAGCTCTGTATTCGATGTTTTCTCTCTCATGTACAACCACCACAGCTAGGCCATCAGAAGGTAAGGAGAGTTGTTCACCTAAGTAGATTTCTCCTTCAACATTACCTGTTGGTTGAAGATCATAACTAAAATATGAAAGACTTGAATCTTCAAATGGGAATACCACAATAGCTTTTGCCACATCGCTTAAAGGAGCTCTTGTTACACTTATATCCAGAGCGCTATATCCTACAGCAGTGTTTTCTCTTACGAATGGTATATAGTCCATAGATATTTCCGAATAGTCTAATCCTCCCCCTCTATATATTCGCATAACAGTGTAATCTTGATAAATGATACCTACTTCTGCAAAAACTACCACTGTATAATAATCACTAATTGTTGTAGAGAAGGATGAATGAAAGCTAATTGAGCCAGAAAGTTCTTGAGTCGTTGTTGAATTACTGGCTATATTTCCATCAGCATCGATTACAAATGCCCATATCTTTGCATCTTCTATACTTGTCTGGAATTCTTTAACTGAACCATACAGATTTATTTCACCAAAAGCTGCTGTATATACATCTATAGAGACTTTGATCGGAGAACTAATTTCTATTGCGAAATCATTAATCAAGCCATAAGATGTTTTGACATTAATATAATTGATGCCCCAATAATTGGTTATACCAGACGCTAACCGGTTAATTTTTGTAAAGTCAAGTGAGTTATATTGTTCAAGTAAACCTAAACGAAAATCTGTCAAAGACGATGTTCCAATATTTCCCCAGTTAGAAGGAGAACCCTCTGTGAGAAATATATTATGATAAATTTTACTCAAGTCTTGTTCTTGTGAATAAGTTTCCATCTGAACAAGTGAAGGAATAAGTAGATTGGTAAGGACTAGCACAACTTGACTAAAAGCTATGATAAAAATCAGCATAGCTAACGCGAAATCAACTCCTCTTACTTGAGCTAATTTACTCCTTCTGAATTTCTTCATCTTATGAGACAGATTAGATTTTATCAATTTTTATTCTCCTTTTACTTCAGATTCATCGCCCAAAATGCGTTCTTCTAATAAAGATTTAATTTCTGCTAAAGTAGCTTCAAGTTCTACAAGTTCCATCCCTTTTTCTAAGAGATTGGTAGCTCTCTCCTGCATCTTTTCAGCGTTTTTGATTTTTTCAGAAGCTAGGTTTTCGACTTGTTCTTTGAGATCAGATAATTCCGTTTTTGTACTCATAAAGGATTCAATTCTTTCAATTTTGTCT
>JAGXNV010000307.1 GCA_019894795.1 Candidatus Heimdallarchaeota archaeon
TATAGTCCTAACACTCCTTTAACTAACAGTTCCTAAATCTTTTTCATAGATTTATATGATAATATTAGAAATTTAATAATCACAGAAAGGCGAAAAACTTGAAGAAAAAAATACTGTTTATTGGATTCATTGTTTTATTAGCATACACTAGCCCAGCTTTTGCACAAACAGAAACAGAAATCTTGTTCACAGATGCTGATACTCTAGAAGGAGGTTATTATGTCAGATATCGTATGGATATTTCCTATAACGATGTAAGTGTAAATGTTAACATTAATTCAAGTGAACCTGTAGATTTTGGAGTCTGTAATGAAGGGGGGCTTGAAGAAGGGAGTGATCTTGTTTGGTATTACCATGTTGAAAATGTAACTTTAAAATCAATGACTTTCATCCTGGATAAAGGTACTTTCGATTTCGGTTTGTTAAACTGGGGAGTAGACACTGCAAGTTATAGTATTACTGTTGAGATAACTTTTGATCCTACGAACACTGGCAGTAGTGGTAGTTGGATATGGTACATCATTATTGGAGCAATAGTTGTAGGTGGAATAGTAGGTATATTCTTATTCTCAAGATCAAGACGTGCAAAAACATCTCAATCCTATGCTCAACCTCAAACTTATATTCCTTCTCAAGTACATACCTATCAACCTACTTTCACTACTCAACAACCCGCCGTCATTACTCCAATGGGTGTTAAAGTTTGTCCTAACTGTGGTGGTGATAATGAAGATGACGCAAGATTTTGCACAACTTGTGGAAGTAAAATTTAAATTATTCTCACTTTTTTCTCTTTCTCATTCTAGAAATTCTTTAGCAAGATTATAATAGACATTGAGAGACAAATCTACAGTTTTCAAACTTATTCTTTCATCAACACCGTGAGCTAAATTGACAATGTCATTTAAGGGAGTATCAGGATTAAATAAAGAGAAACCGTAAGAATCAACATCTTTCTCTCTAAAGAACCTACCATCTGTTGCCCCACTTGCTATCATAGGAACAATGCATGCATCTTTGAAATCTCTTTGAACAGCTCTTAACATTGCAGAAACAAATTCGGATTCGATGGGGCTTGCTGTTCCAATAGATGTAATCCCTTCATCTGTTAGGCTTTTTACTATTTCAACTTCATCTGATAGTTCTTTCAGAGCTTTCTTTATATGATAAACTACATCGTCATAATTCTGACCTGGTAAAGTTCTAATATCTAATTCAAGGGATGCTTCTGAAGCAATAATATTAGTTTTTGTTCCACCTTGAATTATGTTAGGCGAAATTGTCATTCTACTTAAACTGTGTAGAATTTTAGACCTTTCTTTATCTCGTTTTCCTAGAAATTTAAGTATAAAGGGTAATAATCGTTTACTAGATATAAGAAATCTAAGAAGAAAATTAATTCCTAAACCTTTAACTAAATTTTTGAGATAAGTTGTTTCTATTGGCATCTTTTTATCGCAATAGTCTGTGAGATATAATGCAGCTTTTGATGCTTTATGAACAGCATTATCACTTAAATAGGGTGAACTTCCATGACCTGGAGTTCCTTTGAATTTAAGTGTAAGCCAAGTAACCCCTTTCTCTCCAGTTATTACTACAAATTTATTCTTACTTATTTGTATTCCACCAGCTTCTGTAACTGCAAACATTTTTCTTTCAGCAAACCCTAGTTCAGAGGAGTGATACTTGATCATCCACTCCGCTCCTTCACTACCTCCAGCTTCTTCATCAGCAACGATGAATAATATCAAATCACCTATAGGTTTGAATTTTTCTTCATGAAGTTTAGTGAATGCTTGAACTTGAGTTGCAACAATGAATAACATATCTAACGCTCCTCTTCCCCAAATTTCTCCATTTATAATAGCACCTCCAAAAGGGTCCTCCTTCCAATCTTCTGGTTTAGTTACAGGAACAACGTCTACATGGCTTGGACCAAAAATCAAACCAGGTGCCTTTGGATCTATTCCGGGAATAGATGCTACTAGATTTCCTCTATTCTTATTGGACTCGAAGACCTTGCAATCAATACCTTTGTTCTTTAGGAAATCCTCTATAGTTCTAATCGAGCGCATTTCATCCCCAGGAGGATTAATACATTTATTCTGAATTAATCTTGACAAAAGATCATAAGTTTCCTCATTGAATTTTTCATCCAAACTACTCATCTCTAGAGCATCTGTCCGTTCTTTAATTTATATTAATATCGGTATTTAGAACTATTTTTAAAAGGATATAATGTACTTTACGAGGTGAAGCTTATCACACAAATTGAGGATGAAATCAATCAGATTGCTAAGATGATTAAAAACTCCAATTATCTAATCGTTTTTACAGGTGCTGGTGTTAGTACTGAATCTGGTATTGCAGATTTTAGAGGAAAGGATGGTATCTGGACACGAAGGGATAAAGGTTTAGCTCCCAAGCAAGGAAAACATTTCGATGATGTAGAACCTAATAAAGCTCATTTTGCAATTAAAGAGCTTCAAGATTTGGGAATTATGAAATTCTTAATCTCGCAAAATGTTGATAATTTACATTTAAAATCAGGGATTAAACCAGATCTAATTGCAGAGCTTCATGGCAATTACACATTAATGAAATGTCTAGAATGCGATGAAAGGTATTCAAGAAACGAAATTCAATGGGATAGAGAATTACATGGTAGGGGTTATAG
>JAGXNV010000029.1 GCA_019894795.1 Candidatus Heimdallarchaeota archaeon
GTATTTTACGTCAATACTACGAAATCTTAGCTAGTGAACAAATTAGCGAAACAGTTCCAGCACTAGCGGGAATGTTAGGAATAAAATAAACTTTCTCTCCCTTTTTTATTTTATTATTTTTATCTATTTTAGAAATCTAAATCTATTATTTTATTTGTCTCAATACTTTCGATAGATGCTAAAGCAATTTTTAAAGCTTTAATTCCATCTTCTGCTGTTACAATAGGTTTTGTGTTTTCTAAGCAAGCATCAGCAAAAGCATTCATTTCTCTAGTTAAAGGTTCTTGCCAAGAGGATTTTGTACTTCTTAACCATTCATTATCTTCAATAACATACTCTTGTGTCATATAGTCTGCTTCTACAATTCCGTGCTCACACGTAAGCATTAATTTTCTGTGTCTGTGTGGAGTCAAATAATTGGACTCAACGAAACCGGTTAGTCCACCTCCAAAATCAAGCAGCATCTCAGCATAATCGAGATAGCTATGTCGTAATTTTCCTCCACGTGCATAAACAGAAACTGGATCTTTTTCTGTCAAATATCTGAATGCATCAATATCATGGATACTCACATCTCTAATTACATCAACATCTTTCAATCTGTCGGGCCAATAAGGTCCTAATCGTCTTGCGCTTAGTAAAACTAGCTCACCTAGTTCCCCACTTTCAATTAGATTCTTTGATTTGCTGACTATTGGGTTGAAACGTTCTATGAATCCCACAGAAACAATAACATTAGTAGCCTTTGAAGCATCAATGATTTTCTCTGCTTCATCAAGAGTGCTTGTCATAGGTTTTTCAATCAACACATGTTTTCCATGTTGAATTGCTTTAAGTGCTATTTCCCCATGAGTAGAAGTAGGAGAAGCTATACTAATCGCATCAATTTCTTCCATACTTAATAGTTCTTCTAAATCTGAAAACGCTCTAGCGCGATGTATTTTTGCTAAATCTTTTGCTTTTTCGAGTTGAACGTCATAGATTCCTACAAGGTTTGTCTTTTCCATCTCCTTGAAAACTCTTGCATGATTCTTCCCCCAACTTCCTACACCAATAACTGCAATATTTAGTTTTTTCATCAAATTGTCACCAAATCACTTAATGATTTTACTCATTTTGAGTAAACAAAAGTGAATATTTAAAATTTCTTATATGATTATTAGTATAGTAAAAGCAAATTAAAGGAAAATAAAAAAAGAAAAATTAGTTAGAGTCGCTAATTTTTACTTTACCACCAGCAGACTCTATTTTCTTGATTGCTCTTTCACTAGCTTCAGCAACTACTATATTCATAGCTGTATTAACTTCACCTTGAGCAAGAAGTTTAGTGTAGCCAAGCTCAGTCAAGTTGACTTCGTATTTGGCTCCTTTCTTGGTAATCATACTATCGCGTTCAAGGCTAATAACCATAGCTTCAAGATGAGAGACATTGATTATGTTGTTTCTCCTTATAGACTCCCGTGGTCTAATGAAACCATGTTTTCCTATTGGGGGACGATAACCTTTGATTGTTTGTATCCAATGGCGAGATTTAGGACCAGATTTACCTACTCCTCCACGCATACCACTTCCTCTGTGTGTTCGGACAATACCCCAACCATGGGTTCTATATCCAGCTCGTTTTCCAGATTTCTTTTTAGTTCTAACTGTCATAGTAATCAGGCCATCCTCACAATAAGCTCATTTATTGCAGATCCTCTGTAACCTAAATCTCCACCATCTGCATAATTTCTTTTAACTGACTTGTAACCCTTTCTTGCGGGGTGCAGCCTAAAGAATTTTTTCAGTTGTGGAATTTGTTGAATTACAGTTTCTCCGTTTAATAGAGCTTTAGAAAGTGATTTTATTGTTGCATATTCAGTATTCTCTTTGACAAACTTATCAGTCAACTTTTGTCTTCCTTCTATTTCGCCTCTTTTTCTTAGCACATGTTCCAAAGCTTCTGGGTTTATTTCACCCCAAGTTACATGATCTTTTGCGCGCTTTAACATCCCAAGGTGAGATGGAGTTTTAGGAAATAGTGACATATAATTTGTCTTTCGAATATTTAGCATGTCAAGAGTTTGTTTAACTTTGTAGAAGACATTTATTCTTCCCCTAATTCTAATAACTGCCAACAATTCAGGAATTTCTTGTTTTTGACTCATGTTATTCACTTTCCTTATCGTCGGGTCCAATCATATGGAGCCATAATAGAATAGGTGTTTTTTAAAGCTTCGAAGGTTGCTTTAGCAAAGTTTGAAGTAGTTCGTGTTTCACCGAATGTTTTGCTCCATACATCTGATATTCCAGCTAATTCTAATACTGTTTTAGCAGTATTTCCAACGACTAAGCCTAAACCTCTAGGTGCGGGATAAAGAATAACTTTAGTAGACCCAACTTTACCTGTAGACTTAAAGGGGACAGTGTGAGGTCCGCCACAGGTGCATTCCCATGAACCACACCCTCTACGAACAGGTCTGATATTTAACTTAGCATTAACCATTGCTTTCTTAATTGCTGGACCAATTTCCTTTAGTTTCGCTTCACCTACACCAACATAACCGTTTTTGTTTCCAACAACAACTGTGGCACGGAATTTACGTTTTCGACCCGCATCTGTTTGTCTCTGAACAAGGCTTATATCAATCACATCGTCCTCTAGTGTATCACCTAACAGAATATCAACAATTTCAGGTTCTGCTAAGGGGAGACCTTGTTGGAATAATTCATCGATGGTTGTAATCCTTCCTTCTTTTACTAATTTTCCAACACGAGTACGAGGTTCCCATTCTTCTAAATCTAAAAACATATTACTCATTTTTTTTACCTCATTCCATTGAATCGATTTTTGACTTTGTTTCATCAAAATATTCGGTTATTTTTTCAGGTGTCTTACTTACTGCTAAATATTTAGAGAAGTATCTTTTATACTTGTCTTTATCCTCTTTAGATAATAATTTAGCATAAGATTGGATATGTTCTCCTCTGATTCTATCATCAGAAGGAAGCATAATTTCACTGCAAGGAACATCAACTCCAGCATCTGCAACACCCTTAAGAGTTGCAAAGATTTTTGTTCCAGAATATGCAGTGTGTGTGCCGATATCTAGAATAACATCTTTAATTTTAGCTTTCAATGCTTTTTTTCCAGCAAGATAACCAGTTAAGTACGATGCAGGTAGGTTTGATGTAGCTATATCCCAACCATACTGTTTGAGATCGCTTGATCGTATCTGAAGGTAAGTCTGATCTCCACCGATCTTTGACATAACAAATTGTACTAGGATCTGTTTATTTGATGGTCGTGCTACAACTCTTATTTTACCTGATTTCAATAATCTCTTACGCTGACCATAATCAGTCTTAAGTTCTCTTCGTCTTCTGAAAGGCACTCTATACAGAGGCCCTTGTCGTTTCATTTTTTGTTGTAATTTTCTTTTCTTCTTTGGCCCTCTTCTTCTTCGACTTGACATGACTTAACACCTCTTATAATTCAGGAAGTCTCTTCTTTGAGAGTCCGTGTTCTGTTATATAATTTCGGAGATATCTTACAGAACGGAACAAACCACCTTTTGACTGGAGATACAGTTTTCGGTAGGTTGCAGTATCGATGTAACCTTCACCCCTTAGTTGTTTCAAGAACTTTCTTTGGACACGGATCTTGCTGATCCATCTATCTTTTTTTGAAAGCCTGGAATATTTGGGACCTTTTCGGCTACCAGTTCCGATTCTTTGACCTCGTCGCTTCTTAGCTGCTACAACTCGAGCACGTCCTCTACTGACACCTTGAATTTTCCTTTTCTTAATACTGCCGTCATCAATATGACGTCTTACATCTTCTCTAGTAATTGCTAGAGAAAGATCGTATAGGCTGTCAGGGTCAATTTTGACTCTATTGGATCCCACTTTGAGGATTTTTGCGGCTAATCTTCTTTGTGTTTTTACGTCCATATTCTAACCTCGCATCAATTTTCTGCCTCATCAGAATCTGCTAATTCATCTAGTTCAAGATCCTCGTCTAATTCGAAGTCTTCTTCGAATTCATCACCAATATCATCTTCAAGTAATTCGTATTCTTCCTCAAGTGAAGTTCCGTCAAGTATGTCTCCAATTTCATCTATACTTGCAGGTGGATTCAAAATTTTAAGTCCTAAATCAGCTGCATTGTCTAGAATCATTTGTCTTTTACGAGCACCAACAGTATGCTTAATCATAACGGCTTCAGTTTCTTTATCTATTTCTTCAAGTTCATAGATATTAGCAACATGAACTACTTGATAACCCGAAGGATGCAGACCTCTGACAGCTTTTGGTCCTCGATAACCGATGCTGGCCATTCGAGGATAACCTTTGCGTTTTTCTTTCATTTTGTTATCAATACCCTTAGGTTTTCGCCAGCTTTTCTTTAATCTCTTGTAACGCCAGCTTTCCTGCCTAACAAATTTAGGTCTTCGAGCATTGATCTCTTTACGCTTTTTCAGTAATCTTTTATTATCGACTGTCATAAGCACTCACAGTAGAATGTTACCTTATTTTGGTTGTAAGCTATCATCTAACTGGAGTTTTTAATACTTTTTATTGGTAAGAGAATTAAAAGGAATAAAAGAGGGAACATAAATATTAGGAAAGACTTCAAAGGACAAATTTCAAATTAAAAATTAGTAAATACAATAAAACAAAAAATGAAACTAAAAATAAAATAAAAAGGAAAGTATTGAAAATTATTCGCTTGCCCACTTCCAGATTCCATCCATAAATGTCTCAGGATCTTTCTTTCGTTTACCCCTTAGTTTACAGATTTCTTTCATATTGGCAGTGGTTTGTCCAACAGCTTCTTTGTTGATACCTTCAATAATTACATCATCTTTATCAACCTTTACAGTTGTATCGTCTCCTACAATAGGTACGACTAGAGGTTTTCTTCCTCCATAAAGATTCTTCACGATAATGAGACGTTTTTTATTGTCAGGTTCAACAGTTATTGGAAAGTGGCTGAAGATGATTTTTGATTTATAGGTATAACCTACGGTTACTCCTATCATCATGTTCTTCAAATAACCTACGACAGCAAGCATCTTTGCTTTTTTCTTCTTGTCAACGAAATAAGATTTGACGTTGATTTTGTCTTTTGACTGCTTAAGTTCTACCTTGAAGTTTTCAAAGTCTTTGATTAGTTTACCTTTTTTACCTTCCATAGTAACAACGAAACCTTCTAAGGTTACTTTTACATCTTCAAGCAATTCAACATCTCTTTCGATATATACTTGTTTCATTATTAATCACCTAGTATATGTAAGCTAATAGACGCCCACCTATTCCTCGTTCTTTGGCATCCTCGTGAGTCATAACACCTTCAGAAGTTGTCATAACAAGGATTCCAAAACCTCTAGCAGGTAGGTATTTTCTTTCTTCATCTTCGAATTCGCCTTGTTTAACTGGAAAGCGAGGTTTGATAACACCACATTTGTTGATTCTACCCATTAATTGAATTTCAAACATTCCTCCACGGTGATCTTCAACATATTCAAGTTCACCGAGATAACCTGCTCTTTGAATAGTTCGGAAGACGTTTGCTATCATTTTACTAGCGGGTTTAACAGTGACGGTTTTCTTACCTGTTTTTTCAGCGTTAAGTATTGCAATTAAAGCATCTGCTAATGGATCCATTTGCATTTTTCTTTACCTCCTTAGCCTCCACGGCTTCCTGTTTTCTTGAAGCCGATTTTGGAATATATCTCTCTAATACAGCGTCTGCAAACCAACAATCCACCACGTCTAATGAGAGCTTGATGTGTTCCGCAGCGTCTGCATTTTCTTGAGCCTTTTCCATATTTAATTTCTCTTCGTTCTTGCATATCCGTCACCTAAATTATCTTTACCTCAAATTCTGTTCTTACAAATTCCATAGTTTCAGAGGGTGTAAGTAAGTGCTTCTTTGGAATTTTTTGTCGTTTGTGTTGTCTGTATTTCAATCTGTATCCTGGTCTTTCTAGTTTAACAATGACATTGAAACCGATTGTTCCTAACATTGGATCAAAAGGAGCATTTTCAATATCAACGTGCTCAGTTATACCAAAAGCAAAATTACCTTGTTGGTCAAAGGATGATGCTTTCACTTCATAATCATGAGCATAGAGAAGACGTTTTAACATCGTCTTAGCTTCTTCTCCGCGTAATGTGACTAAAGCTGCGATAGATTCTCCTTCTCTTATACCAAAACCTCTTTCAGATCTTTTTGCAGCGCGTTCAACTGGTTCGCAAGAGGTAATTTGACGAAGAATCTCTTTGGCTCTTTCAAATTTTGGTCCAGATTCACCAACACAACTATTGATGATTAAAGCCTTCAAGAAAGGTTTTCTCATAGGACTCTTTTTCCATTCATCAGCATATTGCAAAGGTATTGGTTCTTGTTCAATTACTTCGTCACTCATTTCTCATCACCCTCTTTGTCAACAATTGTTACACTTGGAGCTTCATTGCCTACGATAAAGATATATCGATACAGCGTAACGAAGATTTCACCTTCAGGAGTTTTTACAGTAGCTGTTTTAGTGATTTGGGTTCCATGAGAACTGATTTCTTCAATGGTACCATGCTTACCCATCCACCTTCCACTTGTTACTATACCATAATTGCCAATCTTTAGATCATATTTCTCTAGAATTTTCTGATCGGGCAATGATATCTTGATTGTGCCATGTGTATGATAAGAACTACTTTCACTTTCTGCTTTTTGTAGAATAATATTCCTTCCATCATGGAGATTTAACTGGGTTAATCCTCCTTTGATTGTGGTCTTATTCTTGATTTGGCATAGTTTGACGTTTGTCTCATCTTCTTTAATTGGAATGGTTCTCAAACCTTTCTTTGGTGTATATACTAATCGATAATTTTGTTTTATCTTGGGAAAAGAAACAACATCCATAAAACCAAGTGGATACTTTCTGTTTGTTTTGATTCTTCCATCAACGAGAACATTTCTTTCATGTAATATTCTTTTAACTTCACTCATATTTCTAGCTACTTGAAACATATCACGGAGCAATATTGCCATAGGGATACATTCATGAGCAGCATGAGGACCAGGAGAAGGTCTTACTGTAAAAGTATTAGCCTTCTTTTCAATGGGTATGTGTTTTGAAATTACAAAACGCTTTATATGTCGTTTTCCGCCGCCTTTTGTCATTCTGATTCCTCCTCTTCAACTTCTGAAGACTCTTCTTCAGATGATTCAGCGTCATCCAGGGATTCAAATTCTTCAAAGACATCTTCTTCAGTATCATCAGATTCTTTGTCTAAATCTTCATCTTCCAAGGGTTCATCCAGATCGTCATCAAAAAGATCTTCTGTTAATTCTTCTTCAGTGAGCTCCTTTCTAGAACGTCTTTGAATAATCTCTCTTCTCTTTTTATCACGCAGATTCAGAGCAGTGATGATGAGATTAGATGGATGAACAGGAAAACTAACGATAGTACCATCGGCTTTCTCTTTACTATGTCCTTCAATATGAACGGAATATCTCTGAGGTAAAACACGAAGTACTCTACCTTTAATTTCCTGATCTTCAGGTTTGTTTTTGAATACGATAACTTTATCACCTTTATGAACAGGAAGACGTCGAACGGCATATTTGTCTCTCAACTCACGAGAGAGAAGAACAGTCATATGACGATTGCGAATATGTAAAGGAGCTTTAAAATATCGCTTACGTTGTTTTCTAGGTTGTTTTGTTTTTGTAGCTTTCATTTTTATCACTCCTAAACTATAATTGAGGCCTGATGGGCAATTTTTGGCCACTTCTCAGCTGCCTCTTTAGCAATTGGTCCACGAATCTCACTTCCAAGAGGATCACCTACTTCGTTTGTTAGAACAACAGCATTTTCTTCAAATTGTATCCAATCACCCGATCGTCTGCGGTATGGGGAACGTTGTCGAACAACAACGGCTGGAAAAATCTGTTTTCTTCTCTGAGGGGTTCCCTGTTTAACAGAAACGACAACCATGTCAGAAACAGATGCCTTTGGCACTCTGTTGAGTCTTCCTCTATAATTCTTTACTGCGATTATTTGGACAATTCTTGCACCAGAATTATCAGCTGTGCGAAGTCTTGTTCCAACAATTAGTCCTTTTGTAATATGAACTTGTGTTCGTCCTACGGATTTTCTCTTTGCCATCATAACCACCCTAATTCAGTTTTTGTACCACAACAAAACTTACTGTTTTTGCAAGTGGTCTGCATTCTGCGGCTAAAACCGTATCTCCTTCTTTAACATTAAGACAAGGAGGATTGTGTGCAGAAATTTTTCCGTGAGCACGTTCATATCTACGAAACTTTTTCACAAACTTCAAGAAATCTCTCCTGATTACTACGGTGCGTCTCATTTTAGCAGAAATGACTTTTCCGGTAAAAATACGACCCCTTGTTGGTAGCTGACCATGAAAAGGACATCTGGGATCTTCGCACTCAGTAGCTGGAGGTTCGACTCCTTGAATACCTATATTACGTACTTTACTCATTTGTTCGTTCACCTCGGTAACGCGTCTTTAACCCATGTTTCCCAGTCTATTAGAAAGCGACCGAGAAACAATCCTGGCTCCTTAGTAAAGGAGTAAGACGTCAATCACCTATAACTGATGTTACAGTTAATATTGTGATATTAACAATCCTTTCCACGTTATAATCTTTTTAATACTTTTCATTGTTAAGAGAAATTTATAGGGCCTTAAATTGGCAGAAAATAAACAGAATGATAAGAAAAAACTTTTAAAATAAAGATGCAACAGAACAAATGCTAACAAGGGCCATTAGCTCAGCTTGGTGAGAGCGCACGGCTGATAGTTTAACCGCTAGCAGGCGTGTAACTCAAAAACCGTGAGGTCCGCGGTTCGAATCCGCGATGGCCCACCACCTTCTTTAAAACAGTAATTTTATCCCTTCTCTATATTTAGTATACATATGCATTAAGATATGGGACGAAAAATGATCATCTATTTACTTGAGCTTTTCTTTGTGCTATACGAATAACGTTTCTGACTATCTATCATTTTGATTAATCTGTGTGTTGCATCAATTTCTTTTATACTTGCTCTTGGTTTTTCTGTCAATAACTCTTCATAGTTCAGTGTTACTATTCCATTATCTTGCTTTGGATCTATTTTAGGTATAGAGTCTATCTCTCTTTTTGATTTATCTGCCATAGTCTCACTATTCCTTTGCTTGTTTAACATGAACTCTTTTTCTTTTGATACATTGTATTACTTGAGTATTCAATCTAAGAAGCAGTTGCGGACAAATTCCTTTTATAATTGTATTTCCCTTTTTACTCATGTCTCCATCGAAGGATGCTGATGAGCAAGTTAAAATTGGTTCAGATTTGCTATTGAAAGGGTGGGTTATGCTTAACAGAGCTTGTCCCACCTGCTACCAACCACTCTATGAAAAAAATGATCGTGTGATCTGTGTAAAGTGTAAACAAGATTATGTTTTGGTTGATTCTCCTTCTGAAATCCCCCATACTCAGACAAGTAAAGTTCCTGAAAAAGTTTTACCTTCGTCCAGCAGTAGTTCCACACTTCCTCCAAGTATTTCTTCTTTTGATTTCTCATCACTTCCTCCAGCATTAGTGGAAACTGCTAAAATCTTTCTCGAGAAAATTTCTTCTCTAAATGAACTATTAAAGGAAGCAACAGACCCAAAAGAAATTACAGAACTTTCCAACGCTATTCATTCTATTGTTGATTCTCTTCGTTCTCTGATTTCTTAGTCTTAGATTGTGCATCAGACCTAAGACTATCCAATTCTTCTTTTATTCCACTTAATTCAGTATCTGCAGCAAGTTCATTGTAATCTGCATAGATGAAATCTATTATATCTGAAGCTATTTTTTCCCCTACTCCCTTTATATCAAAGAAATCTTCTCTATTTGCTGCTATAATTTCTCTAAATGATCCAAAGTGTTTCAGTAATCTTCGAGAAATCTTGTGGTCTACATGAGGAAGTGCAGAAATAGCTTCTTCCAACTGGATTTGAAGGCCTAATCCCTTTCTTTTACCTATTGAGACTCTTCTCTTTCTTTCAACCTGCTCTCTTTTTGCAAAAGCATACAGAATTTCAGCTGTCTCTCTTTGATCTTTTGTATGAATTATAGGTATTCTAAAATCAGTGATTAAAGACGTTAGAGCGCCAGAAAGAGCGTGAGGATGTAATGATGATCCATGAAGATTTAACTCTCCTTCTAGTAACAATACTGGCTTGGCACAGTTCTCTACAAGAATCTTCGTTTGAGAGAATAGTCTCTTATCCATAATTGATTTGACAAAATCATCTTGTGTTTTTCTTTCAATTACAACCTGATCCGAGCAGATATAATCACCCATCTCTAACCTTTCAAATCCAAGAACAACATCCTTTCTCATTAGCTCTTTAATGACAGTTGTGTTTCTTTCTCTACTATCACAGATAATTTTTATTTTCCCTTTATCTTCATCTTCTACTTCTATATCCTCTTCTATTGCTCCTTCAATTATTGGAACTTCTTCTTCATGTTCTATTTCAGTTTCTTGTTTCTGAGATACTTCTTTCTCCGCTTCCCCTAAGTAATCTAGAATACCTTTTTGCTGTTCTTTCTTTTTCTTATTTTTTGATGGAGAGGTTTTTTCTAATTGCTTCACGATTCTCTTCATTTTCTGAACCTGTCTTTTTGATGCCCACATATAGGTTTCATCTCTTGTTCCCTCAGCGATTAACATAACAACTTTTCCTTCTTTTCTTCTTCCAGTTCTACCTTTTCTTTGGATTAGTCGTATAGCACTCGGAACAGCATCATAAAAAACCACAAGCTCGCACTCACCTATATCTAACCCTTCTTCTGCAACACTTGTTGAAACAAGGACATTGTATATACCATCACGGAATTCTTGCATTATTTCGATTTGTTTCTTCTGTGACAATCCCTTATCTCCCTTCATTGAAGATTGGCCTACAAACCAATGAGCATTTATTCCATCAATCTTGTTAATCTCTTCGCTTATAATCTTGGCAGTAGCACGGAAATGTGAGAAAATTAGAATTCTATTATTGTCATTTCGTGTAACTTCTTCAACAATTACTTCCTTTAATCTTTCAATTTTTGGATGAATTATTTTTTCTTCAGATAGTTTGTGTACAGCCTCCACAACTCTTTTCATTTCATCTGAGAACATCATGTTCTTTAGAGCTCTACTTCCACGTCCAAATTTTATCTCATTAATCTGATTCTCTAGATATTTGTTGAGCGAGGGGATTCCTTGGGTTTCTATTAATTCAACCGCATGAGATATTCTTATAGAATTTCCAACAAGAGCCATCGCTGTAAAAAATTCAGTTCTGTCCTCATCAGGAGATTTAGAGTATTTCTCATTGACCTTTCCACGCAGTTTTAGAAGCTCTCGTCTAGGATTGTTTCTTGGAGCAGCTGAATCAATGATTCCTAGTTCTTTTAATCCGTCTAGGATTATCTTGAAGAAATCATTTAGTGTAGAGATAATAACACCAAATTCTTTTGACAATGGGATGATTTCCCAGTTTTCTTGTATCTCATGAATGTACTGCTTTACATCATCAGAACTCTCATCCCGCATTTCAACATTGAAAGCTTTTAGGTTTTCCTGAACCTCTTCAATACGCTCAATATTAGCTCCTGGGCTAGCAGTGATACCTAAGAGGAGAGGGTTTTTTGCTTTTAGATTATATTGTTCAGCAATGAAAACATAACTGTGGTCACCTACTGTTTTATGAGCTTCATCCAGACAGATAAAAACTATGTCTTCAAGTTTTATTCTTCGTTGAATAATATCGTTTTGGATTGTTTGAGGAGTACATATGAAAACTTGTCCCTCTTCCCAAATCTGTTTTCTTTTACTAGGGTCTGTTTGTCCTGAAATTTGAATAATTTTATCAGAATCAATGTTTAAACAATCTCTTGTTGTTTGTTCATGTTGATCAAGCAAAGGTTTGGTTGGAGCACAGAATACAACTTTTCCTCCTGGAAATTTCTGAATTCGATGTGCAGCTAGCATAAGAAATAGAATTGTTTTTCCTAAACCGGTTGGTAAAATCACTAAGGAGTTTTCCTTTACACATGAAGCAAAAAGCGTTTGTTGGTATAATCGTGCTTCTATTTTATCTGGTTTAATCAAAGGATGATTAATATATTCAGGTTCTTCCATGGGAAACCACTAGCAGTATCAGCGTACAATGATGTTCTTTTTACTATTTAAATTCTAATAGTTCTCGCTAATATTGCTTTATTTTCAGATTTATTACATAATTCTTATTAGATACCTACCTATGAAGGAGGTTGGTTAATAGAAATGAATTCACCTACTAACTTGCTTAACTCAAATGATTCAACTTTTCCACAAGTTCCAATTATTAAATTAGTCAGTTCAATTGGAGTTGGAACCTTCATGGCCACTTTAGACGCTTCAATTGTCTTTATAATAACTAATCGTATAAAAGAATTCTATGGTGTTACTCCAAATACTGTTCAATGGATAGTGCTAGCTTATCTATTAGTAATGATGGCTTTTACAGTTATAGCTGGTGATTTAGGAGATAAATATGGTAACAAATTAGTTTTTCAGATAGGCATGGTAATTTTCGCCATTGGTTCACTCTTTTGTTATTTGTCGCTAAAATTCTTTATTAATTCAATTCTATGGTTAATTTTGTCAAGGATTATACAAGCTTTTGGTGCAACTGGTATGATAAGTAATGGAATGGCTTTAGTAACTAAGTTCACCACTACAAAAAATCGTGGAACAGCTGTAGGGTTCAATAATTTACTTATCTCTATCTCTGTAATATTAGGACCAATTCTTGGTGCGGTAGTAAGCCAATACTGGGAAGTAGGGGGAGTGTTTCTTATAAACGTCCCAATAGGGATCATAGGATTCATAATGGTTCACCTAAATTTACCTAAAACCCAACCATTAGATAAAGGTAGAAAAGCAGATTACGTTGGATCCATTTTACTCGCTACATTTTTATCAACCTTGATTTTAAGCGCCAGTTTATTTGTTGATATTGAACTGCCTAGTGCTAAAGTTTGGGCTGGAGTTTGTTTGGGAATAAGTATTCTACTAGTCCCAGTATTTCTTGTCTGGGAGAAAAAAGTGTCAAATCCATTAATTGATTTCCGTTTAATAAAAAATAAAAAAATATCAATTGGACTGTTTACTGCAATAACTAAACATCAAGGCTATATCGTTATTATATATCAAGTCAACCTTTTTCTTCTGTCGTTAGCTGTTGTGGAAAATGAAATTCAAGCTGGTTTGATAATTGCAGGATTACCTGTAGGTATGGCTATTTTCGCGGCAATCTCTGGCAAGTTGTCTAATACAGTTGATGCTAGATTCCTCTGTACAATAGCGATGTCTATCGTAGCTATATGCTTGGGAATATTAGCAATATTTGTTTCTGCAAGTGCTCCTGTTTGGCTATACGTTGTGATTTCAACAATTATCGGAATTTGTATAGGACTTTTCCAATCTCCAAACGCTAATTCTATTATGTCCGCAACACCTAAAGAGAAATTGGGGGTAACAAGTGGTCTTTTAGGTCTAACTACAAGTATAGCTATTAATCTTGGTATTGCTCTATCAACAGCTATTCTAACATTTGTAACCTCAATCCTCTCAACTAGAAATGGTTTAAGTCCTTTTTCACCCGACAACTATGGTGTTGGATTGCAATGGGTTTTTGGTGTCTTTGCACTAATTACAGCAATTGGTGCTGTACTATCTTATTTCAGAGGACCTGAGGACAGAAAGGAAACTACTGGAGTCATAATTCAGGGGCATATTTAACCAATTATCCTCGTCTTCTAGCTAAAAAAAATTGACGAAGTGTTTTATATAATTCTCGTTCTAATAAGACTCAGAAGTGATTTAATATATTGAGTTAATTACCACTCAATTTTTAAATTAAGAACTATCGTCCAATACATCAAGGTGGCTTAATTGAGTAAAAGTGACTCAAAATTACCAGAGAAAACATACGACCCTAAGAAGCAAGACATTAACTTGTTTACCACTTGGCAAAAGGAAAAACTATTCCATTTCGATAAGAGTTCTGGTAAACCAATCTACAGTATAGATACACCTCCACCTTATGCAAATGCTCCATGGCACATGGGAGGTGCAATTCATTATAGCGGCATCGATATGATTGCCCGTTATATGAGAATGAGAGGACATGAAGTGTTATTTCCAATGTGTCTAGACAGAAATGGTTTGCCTATTGAAGTTCAAGCTGAAAAGGAATTCAAGATTTCTATGCATGATGTACCAAGAGAAGATTTTCTAAAAATGTGTAAACAAATTCTGGATAGAGTAGGTGACATGATCTTACATGTCTGTCGGATACTTGGTTTTAGTAATAATTCATTTGAATGGGAAGATGTCTATAAGACAGATCACGAACAATACAGGGCACTTACTCAGTCTACATTCATCAAACTATTTAGAGAAAATCAAATTTATGAAGATAACAGACCAAATAATTACTGTACTAGATGTAAAACAACTATAGCAGATAATGAAATTGATTACAGGGCTGGTTCTCATATTCTTTATGATATTAAGTTCAAAGTAAAGGAAACAGGAGAGGATTTAATCATCTCAACTTCTCGCCCTGAATTGATTCCAGCTATTGGGGTTGTCATCTATAATTCTAATGATGACCGTTACAAACATTTAGAAGGGAAAACTGCTGTAACTCCTATTTTTGAGGATGAAGTTCCAATTCTTCCTCACCACTACGCTAAGATGGAATTTGGTACTGGTATCCTGATGGTATGTGCATATGGGGATTCAGGTGATGTTCAAATATTCAGAGAACTCAATCTCAATCCTAAAACGGTCATAAACACAGATGGTAAAATAACAGAAGTTATTCCACAGTATGAAGGACTAAAAGTAAAAGAAGCTAAAAAAGAGATAGCTAAGGATTTAGAAGAGAATGGATTCATTCTTGAAAAAATTGATACTCCTCACAACTTCCCAACATGCTCAAGATGCAGTAATGATGTAGAGTTTCTGGCCATGCCTGAGTACTATCTAAAGCAAGTTGAATATCTACCAAAATTAAGAGAATATGCGGACACAATGAAGTTCTTTCCTGATTTCATGAAAAAAGTATGGTTGGATTGGTTAAACATAGTTTCAATAGACTGGCCAATTAGTAGAAGAAGATACTATGGAACTGAAGTACCTGTATGGTATTGTAAGAAATGCAATCAACCCAATCTACCTAAGCCAGGACCATACTATCAACCATGGAAAGATAACCCTCCATTTGACAAGTGTCAGAAATGTGGAACATCTGAAGGATTTGTAGGAGATATACGAACATTTGATACATGGATGGATTCATCAATCAGCGAGATATACATCAGTCTTTATCCTCATAACAAGAGAGATGATGAATTATTCAACTTATTAAACTCAAGGGATTATATTTGCGATATAAGACCTCAAGGAAAGGACATAGTTCGTACTTGGCTTCATTATAGTATGTTAAGAGGTCATCAGCTTTATGATAAACCAGCTTTCAACCATGCTTGGATATCTGGTCATGTCGTAGACAGGAAAGGAGAGAAAATGTCCAAGAGTAAGGGAAACTCAATATATCCTGAAGAGATGATAGAGAAGTATGGTGGTGATTCTGTCCGATTGTATGGAGCAATTGAGGCTAGTCATGGATCTGATATCAGGTTTAATCAGCAACGTTTGCAAGGTATTTCGAAATTCATCAATAAACTCTATAATATATCCAGATTTGTAAGTTCTTTTCCCTCAACTGATGATGAAGACGTAAAACTATTACCAGCTGACGAATGGATTCTTTCAGAACTCGCAAAGACCATTGATGAATCTATTCAGGGTTATGATGTTTATGATTTCAATGTTCCTGCAAAAGCATTAAGGAAATTTACAGTTGATTTGTTTGCTTCACAATATATTGAAATGGTGAAAGGTAGAGCATACAATAGAGAAGAAGCCTTTGGTGATGATGAACAGAATGCAGCTCATTATACTTTGCATAAGGTTCTGAATACGATAATCAAAGCTTTTGCACCTCTTGTTCCTTTTGTCACAGATTTCATTTATCGTGGTTTGCACGGGAAAACAATTCATAAAGAAGAGTTTCCCAAACCTGAGGAGATAATAGAAGAAACAAAATTCACTGAGTTAACAGAAGTTCTCTTAGAATCAAATTCAATCATATGGAAATGCAAGAAGGACATGAAACTTCCACTTAACACGCCTATTAAGAATGCTGTACTTCCCAAAAGTCTAGGTGTTTTTGGCACTGACTTAAAAATGATGCACATAATTAACAAACTTAGTTCAAAAGCAGAAGAACTGGACACAGAAGCCAAAAAGTTCTCTGTGTCAAATGGAGACGAAATAATTCTTTCTCTCTAAACCTATTTTTCTCTCATTTTTGCTATTCCTTAAAACATACTCAACAAAGCAAATTGTTTTATACAAAAATATATCCGTCGAATTACGGGCCACAAGCGTTTGTTAATATAATGTGTGAAAAAACAAACCTTAAAAATTATGCTCTTACCCGCTAATTAATCAAGAGTATTAATAAGATAGCTGAAAGGAGAATAAAGATTGCCAACTTACAAATATTCAATTCAAACAGATCCTGATAGATCAGCAAAAGCTTCAGCAAGAGATATTGACGTTAGTCGAAAGGCAGCGAGAGAAATCTGCAATACTATCAAAGGTATGAGCTTACACAAAACTATAGATTATCTCGAAGCAGTCATTGAGAAAAAATCTTCTGTTCCATATAGAAGGCACAAAAGAAACGTCGGTCACAAAAGTGATTTAGTCGGTTGGGCTGCAGGGAGATATCCTGTTAAAGCTGCTCAAGAAATTTTGAAAATCGTGAGAAATTTAGAAAATAACGCTGAAAATAATCAACTCCAGTTAGATAAGTGTGTAATTGTTCACGCAGTTACTCTACTAGGCTCTAAACAACGAGCAATATTCTATCGTGCACATGGAAGATCTTCTCCAAAAACAAGGCAAAAAGTACATATTGAATTAGTAGCTGAAGTAGCTGAGGTGTAAAAAAGTGCCCACAATAAAAGATTACATATTAAAAAAATATCAAAGAAACGCGATTGACGAATTTTTAGCATTTGAATTGAAAAACGCGGAATATGGGGGAGTTGAGGTACGCAAAACTCCTTTAGGAGATCGAGTAGTTTTACGAGTGGGGAGAGTGGGATTAGCCATCGGTGGTCGTGGAAGAAACATTCATCGTATTACTGATGCACTCAGAGAAAAATTTGAACTAGATAACCCTCAGATTGAAGTAACAGAAGTTGATAATCCTGAATTAGACGCAAGAATTATGGCATTCAGGTTAGCTTCATCCTTAGAAAGAGGAAGACATTTTCGTCGAAGTGCTCATGGAATAATCCGAAGGATTATAGCAAGTGGAGCAAAAGGCGTTGAAATCAAGATTAGTGGAAAAGTTACAAGTCAAAGAGCTAGAGTTGAATCATTTAGAGCTGGTTTTGTTGCTAAAGCTGGTGATCCTGCCGATACATATGTAGATATTGGAAAGGCTACAGCAATTATCCGTAGAGGTTTAATTGGCGTTCAAATCAACATAATGAGGGGTGATGCAATCTTACCTGATGACATTGAGATAGTTGCAGAACCAACATCAACATCAATGATAGTTGATACTGGCACAGCAGATGAACCTGAAATCCTAGAAGAAATCAGTGAAGAAGCTATTGAAGAGCTCGATGAATACCCAGAAATCGAGGAAGAACTCATCGCTGAAATTAAAAAGGAAGAGAAAACAGAAGCTAAAGATGAATTTGGCGAACTTGATGAAGTTGATAAAAAAGCTAAGCCAAAAGCCAAAAAAGCTAAGAAGAAAAAAGAGGAGTGATATTAATGGTTCTAATAAGTCCTAGTGAAGTTAGGAAAATGAATAAAGATCAAAGAATAAGGAAGTTAGAAGAATATAAACAAAAACTCTTCACCGTTAAATCTGAACTTGCTTCAGGTGGTTCAATTCAGAATCCTAGTCAAATACAAGAATATAAGAAAGCAATTGCAAGGATTCTCGCCATCATGACAGAGTTAGATGAGATTTAATGAAACTTAATTCTAGCAAATCAAGTAAAATTATGAAGGTCTGGGGAGACCTAGCAACGAGTATTGAAGGGCTTCCTATAGCCTGTCTCTTATACACATCTGACG
>JAGXNV010000308.1 GCA_019894795.1 Candidatus Heimdallarchaeota archaeon
AAGAAGAAGTTCCTGAAGAAGTTCCTAAAGAAGAAGTTCCTGAAGAAGAAGTTCCTGAAGAAGAAGTTCCTGAAGAAGAAGTTCCTGAAGAAGAAGTTCCTAAAGAAGAAGTTCCTGAAGAAGAAGTTCCTGAAGAAGAAGTTCCTGAAGAAGAAGTTCCTAAAGAAACTATTAAGCCTAAACCTGTAAGCAGAGAGCAAAGCCATATTATTTACATTGGTAAGAAACCTACCATAAGCTATGTTCTAGTTGCAATTACAATAATTAATAAGAATAATAAATGCTCAATTCAAGCACGCGGAAGACAGATCTCAAAAGCAGTAGATATTGCTGAAATTACTCGTAGAAAATTTCTACAAGACAATATAGAAGTTGATAAAGTAATAATCGGATCAGAAGAGTTACCAAGTGATATTGAAGGTCGTGGTCCCAAAACTGTTTCCACGATTGAGATAATCCTTCTTAAGCAATAAAAAATGTTAAGCTTTGTAGGCTTAGTTTCCAATTTTTTCTATGATTTTTTATCATAGGATTTGCATTTGATTCTAAATGAAATCTCCTGATTCGATTTTCTTAGGGAGATAGAAATTAGTAATATATTGAGGGTCTCTTGCGTTTAGAGCTTGTATTTCAGCTTTGTAACCTGTAGTAATTTGTATCTCTAGTTGTTCTCTCCATTTTGGTTTTCGTTTTACGAATTCTTCTTCTAGCATTAGTTTAGATCTATGAATATCTTTAGATGTCATTTTAATCAGTGCACTTCTTGGAATATCAAAGCCACTTTCTGGAGCTAAATCACTAGGTAGCAATCCTAACCATTTGATGTTTGGGACAGCTAAATGACTAGATTCAAAACTCAAAGCTTTACTACCAACACTATATACTCGCATAATCTCAAATCCATAAGGATCTGCATCCATGATTGCAAAAATAGGAAGTTTAAGATCATCATTTATTTTCTTCAAGAACTGTCTTGTAGCAATATCAGGTTGTCCTTTAGCTGTTACTAGAATACTTGGAACATAGTCATAGAACTGATCTTCGGCTAATCTATTGAAAACAGCATCTTTCTCTATAACTAAACACATTTCTGCATCAGTATCCATGTCTTCAATGTCATCAATATTTGGAGATATCGCTTTGCCTGCACCTATTGCTCCACAATCAATAAAATCCCCTTTTTCTTTAAAGCTGATTCTTCCAACGACAATCCCTTTAGATGATGCACTTATATTAAGAGAAGAGCGTGTTACTTGTATCATTGCACCTAAGTCTTCTATTAAAGAATCAGAGACAGATTGTTTATCAAAAGCATTCACGTTCATGTAGAATATATCTCTTTTTGTGCTATGAATATCTCTTGCCAGGATATCATGAATAAGTTTCATAACAATAGTCATTTGTTCTAAAGAACTTACAGAGGCCAAATTTCGAAATTGTCTATCGATCATTTGTCTCCCTATCAAAACCAATTCTTGGTCTTCATCGAAACCTACATTTGTCCCAGCTCTTGATGGTATTTGAAATGCTGCATCATTAGGTGAAATCATTGCTTGGTTGAGAAAATTTAGTGCATATTCAACAAGGAGATTATTTGTATCTTGTGAGTTTTTGGATTCAACATGAGTAACTCCAAATGGCATTAAATAATCTTTAAGATGCTCTATTTCTTTTTTCACGGACTGCAATTTATCTAAGGATACGGTGTTCTTAATGCTAATAGTCATGGTGTCCTTCTGGAGATTATATCTAGATAATTTTCTTGATGGTTCTAGTTTATACCATTTTTTGAAAGTTCTTAGAAAAAGTACATAGGTACCCCTCTTTAAGTCAAAAGTTTCCCTAGCCCAACTGTAGATTTCTCTAATTAGAATTTCTTTATCAAAATGTGCTGCTCTCTCAATAGCAGGTAAAACAGTTGAATTACTAATAATAAATTTGTATTCAGAACTCATGATTTTCCACCTTTACTTGTTTTTGATTGGGAACTTTTACTCGTCTTAGAGGTTGTAGGTTGTTTCTTCTTTGAATCTGTAGCAAGATCCATCAAAGTTATCTGTTTTGTTGATTTTTTAGTGGATGTTGTTTTCTTGGAAGTTGCAGGTTTCTTAGTAGCTGCTGGTTTCTTTGCAACTGTAGAGGTAGTTTTTGATTTTGTTGCAGTTTTTGATTTTGTAGTTGATTTTGCTGTAGTTTTAGCTACTTTTGCTTTAGCTACTTTTGCTTTAGCTACTTTTGCTTTAGCTACTTTTGCTTTAACAAGAGGTAATCTTCCTTTTATTCTTTTAATCATGACATAACTTAGATCTACCTTACCATCCATTGTTTCAGCGGGATAAACAATAAAATCTTGCACTAATAGAACACCTAATGTCTCAAGCTGTTTGACTTTAACTTCCTCAATATCAAGTACTGTTAGTGCCATATCTAATAGTTGAATGAATTTCTTAACGTTGATTCTTTGTAAAGAGGATGCTTTTTTCTGATCTTTGGTTAAAAACAACAACTGCTGAATAGTAATTATCCCATCTTGTTCTAGTTTTTTGACATCTTCTTCTGTAAGATAAGTAAGAGTCTCTTTCAGAGTTATTTGGTCTTTCTGAGCAAGTTTTATTGCTTGTGGATTAAGTGTTGATAAATATGAATTTAATTGACGAACTGATATACC
>JAGXNV010000309.1 GCA_019894795.1 Candidatus Heimdallarchaeota archaeon
TAGTAAATTTAATGCACTTATAAATTTATGTAGAAGTTTCCATTGGACTGATTTCCGGGAATTTTTTTTGACAAACAAAAGTACTGTAAATGTTGAAAATCCAATAAATGTTATTAAGCTGACTATTAAGGTAGTTAATTCTGAACTTAAAATAGTATATACAGTATTTGAGTAATTTAGAATCCTGAAACCTAAAAAGTAATATTCAAAATTGTATCGAAATGTCAAAGGATAGATAATTCCTTCTGTATACTTAACTGGGTGTTCTATATTTACGACCACTAAGCTATCATTAAAAGAGTAAAATTCATTAAACCCTCCATCTATGAGAGGAGTTTGGGTGGATCTAGGCGTAGAAGTAAAACCCATTTGGGTTGTTGAAATGAGTTTAAAATCAAGTAGAGAGTATTCTAAAAAAGATTTATAGACTCTACCAAACCTAGTACTTTTTGCTTCAGAAGATGGTTCTGTTAAAGGATCTCCAGTATAGTATATCCAAGGATGTCCCGATTCATCAACACTAAATGTCTTGGGTCTTTCAAAGTTTGTCACATTATATGAATCTATTCTATTGAGTGAATTTATGTCATATAGAGAGATATTTCTCACCTCCCAAAATCCATTCAAAAACCCACCTTCTGTACAACAAATTTTGTTATCCCACAAATCAAAATCTGTATAAAATATATCAGTTAAATCTGAATAGTTTGATGACGGAAGTTCAAAATATCCTTCGGATATAATGCCATGTGAAAGATTGAAAGTACATAACTGTTGAGTTGAAAGGAAAGAAATAGTTTGAAGAGTATAGAAATTATTGCCATCAAAACCTAACCCTGTGTATATCAAACTACTATTAAGAAAAGGTAAAGGATGGAGTCTTTGAGTAACAATAGTATTCATCTGTTCATTAAACACCATCTCAATTATTCCTCGCTGAGTAGAATCGTTTGATTCGCATAGAATATACATTGTGTTATCAAAATACGTTATCCCCTCAGTGTTTTGACTACGAAGAAAAGCATAAATTGGATCATTTAAAATAATATCAATAACTTGAGAATCACTATAATGTAAATATACTAACTCCCCATATGTCTCTTCTATATGATTATTGTCAGCTATCACATAACTAAAGACTGATACAGAGACTGTCAACGATATTAAACTAATTGCTAAGCAAATTATTGTCTTCTTACTATACACAAATCTACCCTCTTTGTTTACGATTGGAAATTTCATTAATTCTAAAAGTTTTGTGTAGAAGAGGTAACTTCATGCGAAACACAGAAAAAAATAGTAATTATTTTAGTCGGTCTTATTCCCAAAATTCTTTCAGAGTAGTCTGGGTAAATTTAAGATATTTGTCTCCTTTCTTTCGACTGTATTTATCTCTTAGATATTCATAGGTGATATCTTTAGATTGAGGAACTTTTTTGTAATCTCTCTTTAAGATAGATTTGACATCTTTGTAAGTAAAGTAAAAGTCCTGCAAATCAGAAGTTATCTCAGTAGCTGTTTGTCTAACATCTTTTTGGTTATAGAAAAGAGCTGCTTTTAATGGAGCTAAAGCATTTGGATCCTTCAATTCTTTTAGAGCTGTTATGAGAGTTTTCACTGCTGGTTTACCTATTCTTTCAAGGGCATAGACAGCATATTCTCTAACCAAAGCATCTTCTTTCTCATCTTTCAGTGTGTTAATGAGAGGAGTAATAGCTTTGGGATCAGCTATCTTCCCTAAGGTTTCAACAGCGCAAACTCTGACTGTACTTTGAATGTTACTAAGTTCAGCAATTAAAGGTTCAACAGCATTAGTACCAAGTTCTTCCAAAAAACGAGCAGCCATGTAACGGACATCTTTGTCTTCGTCCTTAAAAGCATCAATAAGAGGTTCAACAACTTTATCCCCTAATTTGCTAATAACAGTAGCAAGTCTAGTAATTTCATCAGCATCTTTAGATTTGAGCTCTGAGATCAAATTTATGATACTCTCGCTATCATCTAGTTTATCAATGTATTTTATACTCATTAATAGCCCTGCTCAGTATGTTGGTTGAACCTCAACAGATTATGATTTTTCTACACCATATATAATGATTTCCCCTATAATGTAATACCGTCTAAAAGCTTAATGTATAGGATTCTGGTTAAAATTTATAAGTGTCGAAGAGTATAATAACCGAATCTGAAAAATCATAGAGTAAATCACTTTAAGAATGAAAAGCAATAATTAGTTATCCGTTTGGATTGATCATAGTAACCGTGTTTATACTAGTATCTATTCATCTAGTATCTCAAAAAGAAGGTGGAGAAGCAAAATATGAAAGTAAAGACAAAGAAAACTATTTCCTTAATTGTTTCGATATTAATGATTGTAATTATAGTTGCTGACATTATAATTCCAACAAGACTATACATTATAGGATTGCTTAGTAGTGGGATTCACACCAATCCAGAAAGCTTTAACGAAAATTATCCGTATGACGAACCATTTGCTAATTTGGTACTTAAAACAACAGCAGAAGACAGTTTACCTGATTATGGGTTACACATAGTTAAAGATCTAAGATCTATTGGATTGGAAGTAGAACTGAAAGTAGAAGAGAGATCAACTTTTTATTCGCAACTTAATCACACTCATGATTATGA
>JAGXNV010000310.1:0-1214 GCA_019894795.1 Candidatus Heimdallarchaeota archaeon
AATTCTAGTAGCTATTTTAGCAACTTATTCGAATCATTGAGTCGGACAAATATTATTGAAACAAGTGAAAAAATTAATATTGAACTTGAAAAATTAACTTCTACTGCGCTGAAGATAACTTCCTATGGTTTCTTTGATGAGAAAAAAGCAAAACAAAAAATGAAAGAGTTTTCCCAAAAATCCAACCTCCCTTATATCAAGATAGCTACAGAATTAGCAATTAAAGTTAATTCACTCCTTGATTTCTTACGCTAGAAAATATGTTTTTTCCCAATAAACTTTATATTGACTAGTTATTTTCTATTTTTGTTATTTAACTTGTGAATGATATGACAGCTACACCAAGAGAGATAGAAAATGATAACCAACCAAAAATGAAAAGGATTGCATCTTTAGATTTTCAAAGAGGATTTGCTATATGGATGATGGTTTTCCTGCATGTTTTCAACCATATTTGGGACTATTCAGGGATTTCTGTAGACGATTTGTTTAGTGACATAAATTTTGGGTTATCTCTAACAATGATTATAATAGCATTTTTTGGAGGTTTTGCAGGATATTTCATACTGATTTCATCTGTTGTAAATGGCCTTGCTACAACAAAGAGTGCTTTGAAAGGAACTCAACCCAATAAATTGTTATTTAAGCGAATTCTTACTGGAGTTGGAATACTTATTGCTGGAAGGATAACTGAAACACTTGGTTACTATGGTTATTTTGGTAGAGTATTAACTTCAGGGAATTCAATTCTTCAAGCTACCACTTGGACTGATCCTTTTTCTGTTTCCTTCTTCTGGCGAAGAATTTTCATGATGGAAGCTCTTCAAATAATTGGTTGGTGCCAAATAATCACTGGTTTAATAGCATTCATTTTGATTAGAAAGGGCGGAGTACAGAAATTTACTCGTAATCTGATTATCTATGTCTCTTTAGCAGTAATTGTTTTAGTAGCTTCCCCATTTATGTGGAATTGGATAGACAACCTTAGTTGGCCAAATCTTCCTACAGCACAGTTAATTGACAATTGGCAAATTGCAAGTGCTGATGCAAGTTATTATTACACATGGCCTAGTGAAGTGCTTCAATCTGAGAACGCATCTTTCTTAACTTATATTTGTGTTTTATTAACGGGGGATCTATATCCAATCTTCCCATTCTTAGCTATTTCGTTTATAGGAACAGCATGGGGATTGTTATTAGCAAAGCCTAAACTC
>JAGXNV010000310.1:1224-2607 GCA_019894795.1 Candidatus Heimdallarchaeota archaeon
TCTATATCCAATCTTCCCATTCTTAGCTATTTCGTTTATAGGAACAGCATGGGGATTGTTATTAGCAAAGCCTAAACCTTCAAAGAGATTACCCCTTTACGGTGGAATTATAACATTAGTGATTTTTGCTATAGGAGCAATTCTAAATGTGATAATGGGTTTCGATATAAGCTTCCAACGACCACCAATGCAGTATTTCTTCCTGCTATTAGGGGCAGAATTCGGAATAATGATTTTGATGTTATGGTTGGTAGAATATAGAGGAAAAGCACAAAAATTTGGTAATAATATTATAGTAAAATATTTCAGATTATGGGGGACGATTACTCTTTCAGTGTTTAGCTTACAAATATGGTCGCTGGTACCTAGAGCTATTTTGAACCCATTGTTTGATATTAATCTGATGAGTGAGAAGTTTGACCTCTTAACAGGTGGATGGTGGGTTCTTATGTTTGCAGTTTTGACCATTCTTTGTTATGATGTTTTATTCTGGTTATGGGCAAAAATAAACTTCATTTTCAGCTTTGAATGGTTTATAATTCGTTTAGGAAGTCTACCTACAAAGAGTGTTTCAAAAAGGTTGAATGTAAAAGAAATCTTGCATAATGTTGAATGGATGGATTACAAGAAACTTTCAGAGTAAGAATAACGTAGATTTTTCTTGTTAATTCTATTCTCTTTAGAACATAGTCTAGAAAATATTATAAGTGTTGAAACAAATAACTATATGAGTCATAAATGAAATCATCAAAATTTTCTAGAAGTAGACGAATCATATCAGTTATCATAATCTCATCAATAATCTATTCACAAAGCTGTATTTTACCAATTTGCACCACTTCTGCTAATCCTGTTTATTATTGGGGTGAGCATGTAGAACCTGGAGGTTTGTTGGCGATTAATCAAACAGATTACAATTTATCAATGACTTATGCAGATGTTTCAATGGAAATTGATGCTAGAAATTTTGATGAAGAAGTCCAAATAATTTTTGATGGAAATTATACAATCTATAATCCAAATTCTACTCTATCTGTAATAATTGGTAACCCGTTCCAGGGAGAATATGAGCAATTTCAGTTGGATTTTGAACCGTCATATTATGGTAATACAGAGTTTGTTGCTCTTCTTAACCAGTCATTGAAAGTATATGTTGATAACAATGAAATACCAACAATATTAAGATGGATGAATAGTTCAATTTATTATGAATGGGAAGAATATTTTGGAGAAGGTTTCTATCCAAGACTTGTTGTTCTTTCAAACATTACTCTAAGAGGGTATGCTTCAACAAAATTAAGATACACTTGGAATACAACAATCACAATGAGTAGTGGCTCAGCTTATACGAATTTCTATTATGTAGTTGGAACAGGAAGAAGC
>JAGXNV010000311.1 GCA_019894795.1 Candidatus Heimdallarchaeota archaeon
ATGCTCATTATCGCGCTATAGAAGAAACTCTTGTATCAATGAATATTTTTCATCTAGAAATAAGTGGAGTCCTCGTGAAAAAGGGCATTGAGGGAACAGCAAAACTAGTAACTCAACATGGTTCAAACAGAGATAATTCCTACAAAAGAATCTCTCCTCTGGTTTCAAAAGAAGATGTAAAACGAGAAATAGCTTCTGCAGGGAAATACGCAATTACAGACCATGAATTAGAGACAAAGTTGAATGTTCTTTTAGATGAAGTTGAGAAGTATCTTCAATCAGTTGTTGAAAAGAGCATCCGCGAGAAAGACAAGATTGAACAGGATTATAATCAGCAAATAGAAAACCAAAAACAAGCAAACTCCAAAAAAATTCAACAATTCAAAGACGAAGAACAAAGCCAACACGGCAGTATCAGAACAGAATCTGAAAAAGAAAGAAATAGTCAAATTGCTTCTGTAAAAGATAGCAAACGTTGGAATCAACTGAAAAAGGATATTTTATCACTTCAAGAATCCTATAATCAGCTTCTATCTAGTTTAGACAGAGTTAAATCTGAAGATGATTTTGAAACAGTGATCAGTCGTATTCGAGAAGTACAAGATGAAACACAATCATTTGGTGTAGGTCTCAATAGTGCAGTTTCTGAAATTGAGTATAGGAAAACTGAATATGAAGATATAGGTCACCAAGAAGATGTTGATAAGAGAAATATTTCTGATCGATTAAATACTGCAAAAGAAGATCTAAATTTGCATGTTATTGACATTAAGGATGAAAAACATAGAAAACTGGAAGAACAAGATAAGGATATCCAGAAAGCATATAAAATTCTAGAAAAATTCAAGAATAATCGAAACAATCTAATTAAACGAGCACAGAACAATTACGTTATGATATCAGCTTATTCTTTATCTTCTGATTTACTGGGTATCTCAGAATCAGAACAACTAGTAACAATTAATGTCCCAGTTGCCATCTGTAAATACAAAGATAAAAGTGCTTTCACCTATAGTGTGATACCTCCGTTTGAAATTGCTAATAACATGAAAAAACCTCGATCACTTGCTCTACATGGTACAAATGGGTTGATTGGTTTTGATTGCTTAGCTCGCGAAGTGTTTGATTTCTTAAAGAATCCTCTAGAGATTATACTCGCAAATAAACAGAATTTACAAGCAGAAATCCAAGGTGAAAACAATGAAATTATTCGAACTGGAGACCTATCTTCATTAAATTCAGGGCTTGTTCTCTTTGAACAAAGAAAGAAGTATTCTAAGAAAAACGCAGATGCAATTCTTGCAAGATCTAGAAGTTTTCTTTCATGAATTTAAAAAGAAGGAATCTCTTCCTATTTCTTTATTTTCTTTTCAATTACTTGTGTTGGATATTCTGATAATCTAAATAGAGCTTCTTTTAACGTTTCAGACAAATCTATAATATTTGTATCTCCATGTTCCATAAGATAAGGGATAACAGCTTTTATGCCCTCAATTACTGGGCCAGTATTTTCTTCAAATTTCATGCGAGCCACAAATCTAATAATATCACTCATCACGATAAGACGTTCTCTATTTTGATCCATCTCTCTCTGATAGTCAGGTTCAAGATATAAACGAATTTCCCAATCTTTACCACTGTTTTCAGCTTCTATGTTATCAAATTGTAGCATAGATAATACCTCTGTTTTTGTTTCATAAATCTCCTTTGGTATCATTCCTAATATTATATAATGACCCTTTTTATCACTCGAGAGTTCAATGTCATTTTTAATGAAAAACGTACTTGTTAACCTTCCGTAAGTGTTGATAATTTCGGTAAATGTATTTCCCAAAACACGCATGTTTAGATAGAGATTATTCTCAAATTCACTCCTGGACTTGCTTTTACTCCAAGCTCTAAGAACAGCGTCTGATACTCTTTTCTCACCACTAATCATTTGATTATAAGATTCGTCAATAACATAATCTGGTATCCTTCTATAAAGCAAGATTGACAGCGCAATCTCCATAAAATTCTTCGGTAAATCACCAATTTCTTTAGGATGAATCTCATTGATTCTGCTAAGAATATCTTTTTGAGCACGTTTCATTGAGATAGTGAACTTCCCATATTCCAATTTTTGTAGCTTGAAAATATCTCCAGTCCAACTAGTTACATTTCTGGTTACTTCATTAAGATGCCCACTTAGGTCAATGCTCACATCCTTGGACCACTTTTCAACCACTTTAGTCATTTGATCATTTAGTGGATTCCAATTCTTCAGAAGATTCTTTCTAATATCCTTTATATCTTTAATTGCTCGATTATAGAGGCGCATAGCTTTTTTCTTGTAGTTTAAATCATTCTTCCTCAAATCAGAGAATCCAGTTAGAAGATTTTGAATGATAGTGTGAATTTTAGGTGCTTGCATATTCCAGCTATCCTGACATTTGTCATGGAAGTTTTTTCCAGCGAACTTTTGTGGAATATCTCGTATTTGTGGGGATCCATTTCATTTTCTTTGCAAAAAATAGAAAAAGAGGAGCGTTCACGAGCTTCCACTTCTTTGATATTGTCATCGTATTGAATGTTTAGGCTAAAAATTTTCATGGATTACCT
>JAGXNV010000312.1:0-1421 GCA_019894795.1 Candidatus Heimdallarchaeota archaeon
GTTCTATAGATACATCATTAGCCATACACAAAGATATTTTCAACAAGAAGAAATTGCCTTTACTTATTCAACATGGTTTTCTAACCTTTGGAGGCAAAAAACTAAGTGGTAGTAGTGGAAGCGGGATGCCTGTATCAGAATTCCCAAAAATCTTAGAACCAGAAACATTTCTATACAAAATTTATAGAAATAACCTCAGAACAGATTTTGATTTCAAAGTTGATTTTGATGTTCCCAGTGTTGCAAGTGAGTATGATAAAGCTGAGGAACTATTTTACGAAGAAGTTGAAATCGAACATAAAAAGACAAGAGAAAAAACAGTCAAAGCATATGAACTAGCTCAAATAGAGAAGAATCCAGAAACAAAACCAATCAGAATTGACTATGGTCATTTAGCTACAATGATGCAAGTTTGTTTATTTGATAAAAAACAAGTTATAAACAAATTAAAGAAAGCACATTTACTCCCTGAGAATATTTCAGATAAAGATATGGAATTATTCAATGGCAGATACGAGAAAGTAAAATACTGGATAGAAAATTTTGCTAATGAGAATTTGAAGTTTAAAATTGTTGAAAATCCCAATTGTGAAGATGTTAAAACAATTGAGAAAACGGTTCTAGAACAGTTAATTAGTGCAATAAAGGAAATTCCAGAAGGATATCAAGGAGACGACATCACCCAAGACCTCTATAATGCAGCTAAAGCGGTTGACCTTAAACCAACCTTGTTCTTTAGAGCTATATATAAGACAATTCTTGGTAGAAAATCTGGTCCCAGAGCTGGGACACTAATAGATGCTTTAGGAAAAGAAGAAGTAACTAGACTTCTAGGAAAAGCTCTGGATTGCTTCTGACACAATTTTTGAATAATAGAAAAAAAGGGAATGTGAAAGTAGTCCCTGTATTTGTTATTCTTGTTCTTCGTCTTGTTCTTCGTCTTGAGGTAAAACAAAGAAGGCAGAATACTCAGGATCTCTTTTCACTAATTCCAATACATTTTCACCTAATTCGGTTAGTGACCAACCCCTTTCCTCTTGTTTGATTAGTCCTATTTGATTGAGTGACTTGGAATGTTTTCCAGTCTTTACATGAGAACGTATGGTGTCCAAACCTATTTGTAATTTCTTTGATAGTTTCTTGTACCCAGCCGCTCCCTTTGACAGTTCTATGAGGATAAGGCGCTTAGTTTTTCCTAACCGGTCTACTAATTCTTCTGGTTTATTTGTGGCATTTATCACTCATACCACCGGATTCGGCAAAACCTTTATGTAGTAACACTATAAAAATTCTGCGCTGTTTTTACTGAAATTCAATAAAGATATTATCCAATAATGAGTAACTTCGTTTCCCTCAACAATACATTTAATAGAAACCGTAAAACTATTTTTTCAAATGGTTCACAGAATATGTTTTAGTGT
>JAGXNV010000312.1:1431-2600 GCA_019894795.1 Candidatus Heimdallarchaeota archaeon
TCGTTTCCCTCAACAATACATTTAATAGAAACCGTAAAACTATTTTTTCAAATGGTTCACAGAATATGTTTTAGTGTTTTTGATGATACCGTAGGAACCAGAGCAGTACATTTTGAGAATTTAACTGAGGAAGAAGCTCAAAAAGTCTCAATTCGCATGCTCATGGGGGCAGCTGCCACAGATTTCTTACGTGAATCAAGTGCTGTTATGCCTTTGCATGATGTAGGAGGAGTTGCTTATTCATTCTTCTTTGGTGTTCCATGTAAAAGTAAGCGTTCTCCCATTACCATGGCTTGTTTAACTTATATTATTCCAGAAGAAATGCAGTCACAATTATATACAAAAGTTCCAGTTTTCAACTATAACAGCTCAAATGTCTCTAAACAAATTTCTGGTTTGTTACTTTATGAACCAGGATATGAAATGGATGATTCTTTAAGAGCAAGAATTTCTAACTGGGGTAACCATATCAAAACTATCCTAGAATCAAAGCAAGATGAAGCTGCTGGAGTTCAAACTATAGAAATCGATAGAACTGCCGCATCGCCATATTTCTTTATGAGATTAGTAAATAAAGGGCAAGATCGCGTCGTTCATGCTTTAATTAATGGAAAACCTATAATTGTTGTCTGCTCTAGTGAGATGGTGAAACCTTTCTTATCATCATTACAAGCATTTCAACCAAGAAGAGAACTTTTGGTCTCATTATTTCCTTCCAATTATGTACCTCCCGATCAGTTTGATGTCTTATTTGCTAATGCTGATTTAATTTCAAACTATCCTGATAGTGTCATCTGTGATCTTACTGTTGGTGTGGCGAAAGGAGGAGAAGAAAGCGATTTCAGTAAAAACGTAATTCGAAAACTTCAGGAAGATGTTGAAGCTAGTGGTCATAATCACAAGACGATTATTGATTCTGCAATACTCAAATTAGAAGGAGAAGTAATTAAGATAATTAGATATTCAGGAACTAGCATAATCTCGCAGTATTATGCCCTAACTACAAATCCAAAGCAACAATTTTCCGCCCTAGAAGAATCTGAAATCGATATTGCATTCCAAATAGCTTTCACAAGATATCCAGAATATGCTTCCAGCATAGATAAATTATATCAAGAAGTAACTGGAAAGAAAAGAAAGTTTAACATTTAACCAAAGAGAAAGAAAGC
>JAGXNV010000313.1 GCA_019894795.1 Candidatus Heimdallarchaeota archaeon
CATATAACGAGCTGAAATTGGAAACCTCGTTTTCAATTCAACTAGGAAGAGGAGTTTATAATTTTAAGAAGGCCCAAAAGAAATTCATCGGTGGAAGGCTAGATATCCTTTGCAAAGCGGATAACAAGAACCTGTTCATTATTGAGCTCAAAGCAGAAAATGTAGAAATAGACAAGGATAAGGATCGTAAACAAGGGCTGTCGTATGCTAGGCTTCTGGATCCCATGCCCCCATATGTCATTGTTACAAATGGAAAGACGGCATACTTATACGAGACTACTACAGGTAAAGAGGTTGACAATGATTTCATTAAATCGAATGGATTTAAGCCAGCTCTTGATTAAGAAATAAATATAAGATATCAAGCTTTAAAGGCTTTTGTAGGATATTCTTATCACAATCTCGAGATTTTTTGTAACACTTTTAATAAAGAGTATCTCAAGAACTTTAGATCAAGTGAAGGTGATACAATAGAACAAGAATTACAAAAGAAATATATCCCCAGCACCTATGTCAAACGGGGGAATATAACTGATCTTTTTAAGGATTTTCTATCTCAAGACGATTTCTGCACTTTCCCCTTGATAGGTGAATCTGGAGTGGGTAAGACAAATACAATCATCAATATATATGAAGAGTTTTCAGAGTACCCGGCAATTTTTTATTCTGGGACGGTGTTAGGCCAATCTTTCTTTGATGAACTTAAATTCGATTTTAATTTAGAATTTTCTCCTAATGAAACAGAACTAACTCTGCTAAAAAAAATAAGTTCTTTAGCCGAAGATCGAAGCAAACCATTTATCATTTTTATTGATGCACTAGATGAATGGATAGCTCAGGATAGAACAAAGCAACTCGACAATCTTACAAAAGTTCTTATTCGCTATGGAATAAAACTATGTGTTAGTTGTAAAGACATAGTTTGGAATTCATTCTTGGTGCAAAGGGAAATACCTACTCTTTTTTCTCAACATCTGTTTGTGGTTCCTCCTTTAACCAATTTTAATGATTCTGAATTCGCCCAGGCTTCAAAAAAGTACTCGCGTAAATTCAAGCTAAAAGTAAATTATAAAAATCTTTCTAGCGAATTGTACAATCCTTTCAGTTTGAGAATATCTTGTGAGGTCGCTCGAACTAAAAATATTGCTATTGAATCAACTCAAAACTCCAGAGAAACGCTTAACACATTTATAACACAAAAGCTCTCTAAAACTGGTGAGCTTCAAAAACTCCAGCGTTATCTAAATTCCATTAGCCAGATATTACTTGCTCAGGATGCAGTTCAAATTGAAGAAAATCAAATTCGTAATGCATTAAAGTTATATATTAATGAAGAACTTCCCATTGAGGTATTTTCTTCTAACCTCCTTTATCGAAACATTGGTTTAGAAAGCCAAGATGTTTACATCGGATTTTATTTTTCAAAAATTCGAGATCACATTATATCCACTGATGTATTGGCCTTAAGCAATAAGAATTCTAAGATGAGAATAGCGGCTATTAGTGATTCTCTGCATACGTACGTTGGGGAAAATGCCATCAACTACTTTTTCAGAACTGGAACGCAAAGGGAACAAGAGGACTGTATAACAGCATTTATCGAATTTGATAAAGCCAACTCTGAAAGTAAACTAACAAAAATTATTGCACAGCAAGAAGGCTCAGTAATTGCCAATTTATCTCCTAGTTCTATCAAAGACATATTAGACCATACTACTTATCTAATCTCTGATATTAAAGATGACAGAATAATAAGTCGAGAAATCACTACGGTTTTAAGGCTTATCTCAATGAGCCATGATGTCGGGAGTTTTTTAGTTGATTTACTTATAACACTAAATAATAACAAAGAAAACGGTTATGATATTAGTCCTGAGATTTGTCGAATTTTACAGAACTACGACAGACCTGAACTTACGAAAAAATTAAAGAATATTCTCCTAAATAGACAGATTGACAACCGAATTAGGAGATTTGTGATTGATGCTCTTGATAACAAAGAGCTTGAAGACAGAATCTCAGTATTCAACTCCCTGTTAGATGAAGCAATAAATGGAGATGGTGAAGATGTCTCTTTCTATGCCGAATATTGGTACAGTTCTATCGAAAATGCAACACTAAGAAACAGGCTTTTGAAGCTCTTTGATGAGTCAACTAATGGGCATGTTCTAAGGCTTTTAGCAGATACTTTGGCTTATTCAAAGTTAGAAGATACGGGAATGCTTTTGTTGTCACGTTTTCAAAATGAGACTTACAGTGATTATATTACATGCTGGCTATGTAGAGCAATTTGTAGTCAGAACTACCGGCCTGCAATACCAAAGTTCATTGAATTGCTAAAGGAAGATCCAACAAGTTCATTGGCTGATCACATATTAATTGGACTTGGGGAGATGCAGGCGAAGGAGACAATGCCGGCATTATTTGAAATAATCAATAACTTAGATGAAAAAGTTGATGCTTGGTGGCTATCTAGTTCCTTCTCCGATATTGCTGAAGCTGCCGACTATGAAGAACTAAATGAGCTTTATAGCAAATCTGTAAATCCACATACTAAGTTTTTTATCGCTCTGACGCTGGCCAAAACTAGAATAAGAA
>JAGXNV010000314.1 GCA_019894795.1 Candidatus Heimdallarchaeota archaeon
ATATTGAAGAAGCTGAAAAATTTGTTTACTCCCCATTATGTGCAAAAAACCTTGCAGTTTATCCTATCTTAGAAGAAAAACTACCATTGAGAAGAGAAGAAGAAGAAGATAAGAGAAAGATAGGTATAGTTGTCAAAGGTTGCGATTCTAGAGCTGTTGTGCAAATACTCCAAGAAAAAGGGATGAAAAGAGAAGATATAGTCTTAATTGGGATATCATGTAAAGGAGTAATTGAACCGAAAAAAATTGAAAAAATGTTCCCAAAGCAAAGGGAACTTGCTGATGTGGAGGAAGATGATGAAGGTCATTATATTATAAGAATTAGCGGGAAAACACACAAAGTTCCCAAAAAAGAACTGCTATCAGATGTGTGTAGGAGTTGTGAATATCCTAATCCAGTGATGTACGATATTCTCATCGGAGAAGAGGTTGAAGATTTCGAGATAGAAAATTTTGATCGAGCAGAAGAAATAGGAAACAAACCTATAGAAGAGAGATGGGAGTATTGGGAAAACCATTTTCAGAAATGTATTCGATGTTATGCTTGTAGGGAAGCATGTCCTTTATGTTATTGTAAAGAATGCATGGCAGATCTTCTAGAACCTCAATGGGTAAGACGGTCAGTAAACCTATCAGAAAACACCGCTTGGAATGTTATGCGAGCTTTTCATTTAGCTGGTAGATGCATTAGTTGTGGTGAATGTGAGAGAGCATGTCCAGTGAATATACCTCTAATGGAATTGAATAAATTCATCGAAAAAGAGGTTAAAGATATGTTTGATTACACTTCAGGAATTGATCAAGAAGAGAAGCCACTATTGGGGATGTTTAAACCTGATGATCCAGAGGACTTTATTCTGTGAGGAGATAATATGGACAATCTAACATTACCTAAAGATAAGTTACCTGAAATGCTAGCAGAGATTGCAGCTAAATTTATTTTAGTAGGACCCAAAGAAGAAACAGGTTTTACAGAATTTCAAGAGTTGGAAGATCCCAAGGATATAAATTTAGATTATTTACTTTCAAGAGTTCCGCCCAAATCACTAGTATTTCAGCAAACTGAAACTCTCTTTACCTTTACAAAAGGTAAAAATGCAAAAGTCGAAACACCAAAAGTTGATCCTGGTAAAAGAATTGTTTTCGGAATAAGGCCTTGTGATGCGAGAGGGTATAGTCTCATCAACCCAGTATTTGAAGGTAAGAATGAAGGCGACTACAAAGATCCATTTTACATCATGAGAAGGAATAGAAGCACATTAATCGGTTTAAGCTGTAATGAACCAGATGTTAACTGTTTCTGTACATCCTTTGGAGACAGTCCGGCTAACACGGAATTTCTTGATCTTCTTTTTACAGATATTGGAGACGCATTCTACATTGATGTCATCACAAAAAAAGGTGAAGAACTGATAGAAAGTCTTAGTAAAATATTTTCCAATGCTTCAGCGGAAGAAAGAAAAGCTAGAGTTAATGTTGAGGAAACAGCTAAAGGGACAATATTGCGTCATATGGACACTGATGGAGCTCCAGAAAAACTCAGTAAAATGTTTAACCATAAATACTGGGAACAAGTAGCTATGCGATGCATTGGATGTGGAATTTGTACTTATTTGTGCCCCACATGTCATTGTTTTGATATGCAAGACGAAAGCACATTGAAGCAAGGAGGTAGGATACGTGTTTGGGATTCATGCATGAACCCAGAATATACACATCATGCTTCTGGTCACAACCCACGCCCTACAAGAATGAACAGAGTTAGAAATCGTGTTTATCACAAATTCAATTACTTCCCAAAAAATGACGATGTTTTTGGATGCACTGGATGTGGGAGATGTATAGATTATTGCCCAGTTAATATTGATATTATAGATATTATTAATGATATTCAGGAGCTAGAATTATGAAAGGAGATAATCCATACCAACCATGGTTAGCCAAGATAATAGACGTCCGAGAAGAATCTAGTGGTGAGAGAGCTATTAAAACATTCAAGCTTGAATTCCAAGATGAGGAAATTAAGAAGAATTTTACCTTTCTACCGGGTCAATTTATCATGATTAGTATATTTGGTGTAGGGGAAAGTACTTTTGCTATCTCTTCATCACCAACTCAAAAAGAGTATATTGAAGTAAGTGCAATGAGATATGGAAAATTAACAAAAGCATTGCATCTGAAGGAGATTGGTGATATAGTTGGTGCTAGAGGTCCATATGGAAATAACTTCCCTGTTGATGAATGGAAGAATAAGAACCTCTTATTTATCGGTGGAGGAATTGGTCAAGCTCCTCTGCGTTCCATAATTAATTATTGTATTGATAACAGAAAAGACTATGGGAATCTTGAAATCATCTATGGAGCAAGAACTACAAAAGATCTCTGCTATAAACTAGAATTTGCAGAAATGGCTAAGATGGATAATTTATCAACACATCTATCAATAGATGTCGAAGAGGAAGGATGGTATCAATTTGTAGGTTTTGTTCCTGCTAATCTTCTAAGAATAAATCCATCACCAGAGAACACAATTGCAATAACTTGTGGTCCTCCAATTA
>JAGXNV010000315.1 GCA_019894795.1 Candidatus Heimdallarchaeota archaeon
TCATGGAGGCAATCCAAGATCGGCGAGGATATGATTTTGTGCTAGGAGTTGTTCCAGCAAATATCATAGAAGAAGCTATACCCAATTCAGAAAGAGCAGTCGCAAGAATTGGTAAACATAACCTAGTGCAAGCTGATGTTCTATTTTTAAGTCCAAGAGCGATAGATGAAGGGGAAGAAGTAATCAAAAGTTTCTCAAACTTACGTAAAAAGCGTTCTTTTAAACAAATTTTGAGATTTGTTGCAAGAAAACCTAAATCTTGGTCAAAACTTCTGAAGGTTTTTCTGAAAACAGCTACCTTAGAAGATGCAGTGTTAGGTTTTGAACGAGCATTTAACTGTAAAGCAGATGTTGTTCTTCTTGATGATCCTGGTATAGGTATGGATATGGACTTACCAGGAGATTATGAGAAACTAGAAAACTACGTAAGGAAAATAAAGAAAATAAGGAAATAGATAGAAGTTCTTCAAACCTTTTCAGTTTTTTTGAGAGGTTTCTTACCTTTCATGAAAGAGAACAATAACAATGTGCATGCTAATAGAAGTGCATATTTACACAATAAACTTGCTATGGCGACTGCAAACTGTGGAAAGATTATAACCATTAAAAGCATGGGCAACATGAATACTAGAAATCCTATTAGTACTGTAACTGCATATTTGTTCTCAATCTTATCTTTAGCCCAGATGAGATGTTCAACAAGGAACCAAATGCTGTATAAAAGAGATCCATGGTAGAAAGCGCCATACATTGCACTTATAGGTAGGTCATAAGTTGGACTAATACTTATTACACCAGATGATTGATATGTTGCAAAGAAAGGATTGCAATCTACAAACGTTACTGAGGCTGAATCAACGATAAAGTAAACAGAGAACGCTAAAGCCAACGCAAAACCTAGCCAATAATCAGGAAACTTCCATTTAACAATTCTTGTACAGAGGAAATACCCAATTGGTGGTAAAAACGTTATAACTACAAATCCAATGCGTGTTATAAGTCCTACATTTACTCCTATGCAAACGAGGAATTCAGATAGCTGATATAGTTGTAATAAAGATAGTAGAGCTACAATCGACCAGAAGTGTGGATGATCTCTATTGAAGATGATAACTACTATTAATATTGCAAGTTCTATTCCGAAGAATATTAATGAGACTAAACCATTCATTACCATTGCAGTGGAGGAAAATATCCTAGGGATATAAATATTCCTAATGAATTTTAGACAAATTTCCAAGGTTTCAGCCAATCCTTTAAAAATAACCCGCTGTTCATCTATTCTTTGTGGAGAATAGTTAATTAATTAAAATATTCCCTTTTTCATGACCAATCTTGGTTTTGGTTTGGATTTCTCAAAATTATGAACATCTTGAAACTTACATGAAGAAAGCTAAATTAGCACAAATCAAATAAATATTAGAAAAACATTAGAAGGCGTAAAAATACCTTTTATATGCTATTACATAACTTGTTTAATGAAAAACTATTTAATTGGGAAATTAATTATATTTTATTACAATGAATAGAAAAGTCAAATCATTTACAATTTTAGTATTGGGGTTACTGGTCGCATCAATATATTTCTCAGCTCTAACCCAAGGAGCGCTATTATCTGACCAGTTAGAAGTTACAACAGGTAGCTATGTGAAAGGTAAATACCTATACACAAATGATACTCATAACGACGTTTTAATGGCGTATATTACACTGACAGTAGACGATATTTGGAACGACTCTTACACTCTCCTAAATGTAGTAAATTTCAAAGTTTTATATGAATTTGAAGATGGTGAAGATAATCCTCTAGGAATGGGTGTTGCTACTACTATGGAACTTACAGCTGCTGTTTTTGAGCATAACAGAACAACAATCTTGCCAGCAGCTAGTTTGTATATAGCAAACGACACCTGGGAAACATCAGCAGATGTTACTTATCTAGGCGATGTTGAAGAAATGTTGGATTTGTATAATACTAATCTTACAGTTGATGGTACATCTTACATTTATGGAGATATGACAGGTAGTGAACCAAATTATAGCGATTACATGGGAATGATGTTTATTTTCGCGATATATAATGCTGTACTTTTAACTTATCAACAATATACTCCATATGCAATTAATACAGTAGCTAATGTAGCTGACACAGTTAATTTTGTGCCATTAGATGGTAGAGTAGACGAACTTGAACCAATTACTACAACTCAAGGTGATTCAATTGATTGTATCAATGTGGAATATGATAACACAGCCACCTTCGGTTTAGATGACGTTGATGAAGTTGATACTCATTATGAAGCAAAAACTGGTTTACTGATCAGGTCATTAGAAAATGATACTGTATCGAACACACAAATGGAATTCCAACCAATTGAAGTAGTAATAAAAACAAGTTTCTTACCCTTCCCAATTGCTGGTGTAATTGTTTCAATTGTAGCAATTGGATTAGTTGTTGTTGTATCTAGAAAAAGGAAATAACCTCTCTTTTTTCATCTTTTTTTTAAATGTAGAGTATAGCAAAAATAGATTTTGTATAAC
>JAGXNV010000316.1 GCA_019894795.1 Candidatus Heimdallarchaeota archaeon
CTTTCAGTGAATGCTCAATAGAGCAGAACGTGCACCGTTCTCCAAGATCAGCCTTAATACATCCTCGAACCGAAGACAACGGGAACGGTAACCCCTTTTCTTTGTACTTGGAAATATTTAAGTTCTTTTATTAATTTTTGCTAAACTCTCTTGGATGTAACCTGGGGGACAAATCCTTTTGTTGCTGATAGTACCGCTGATCCTGACAATGATGGGTTAACTAATGAAGAAGAACAGTTTTATGAAACTGACCCTACAAACTCCGATTCTGATGGCGATGGGCTTGATGATGGAATGGAAGTAGATTTAGGTTACGACCCAACAGATCCTTATAGTAACCCTGGAGGTGGCGGAGGATTCTTTTTCCCCTAAGCTTCCTTTTTTTCTTTTTCTAATCACAATCCTACTGTTTAATTTTTTCTTTTTTCTATACACTATCAACAAAACAAGTACACCAACCATGCCTAAACCACTTGACAGTAATATTATTGCTATAGGTGTCCAATATCGTGATGTACCCCATGTCGAAGGAGTATATTGATAGGAGATTGTCGTTTCGTTATTCTTAACTCTTCTCGTAGTGTTATAGATATTAACTGTGTAATCTGTTTCTCCATCAAATTCTGCCCAAACAGTATACACCCCATTTTATCCTCCCCTTTCGCCCTATACTGATACAAAAAAAGTAGGTTATACTTTAGAATTTTCGTTTATTTCTAGTATAATTTTCTTTTGCGCAGTAGTTTTGCTAAAGAAACGATTATTTTCTGAATAGTTTCGAAACTATTTTACATACTATATAAATGAAATTCCTTATTATTATTTGACAGACATGGCTCACTTAAATGATGATAATATTGAAGATGTAGAAGAAGAGGTAGTTACATCTGCTCGGAAGAAAACTGTTAAAGCTTCAGATGATCCTTTACTAACTTTTCTTTCTGGAATCAAAGATCTCTCCGACGCTATGAAGAAGAGAGTTCACAAGGTTCTATCTACTGAGGGCATTGTTGATCCTAGAGGGATAAAAGCTCTTACTAAAAGGGAGTTAGAAAACCTTCCAGGGATTAGTGATACTACAGCTATTCTTCTACGTGATCAATTTGAAGCAAAATCTGAAGGTAGTATCTTTCTATCTTTAGAGGAAAGAGAAGAACTAGAAGTTGTTCGAGAAAAAATAAAAACAGGTGCAAAAGCTCTTGATACTCTACTTCAAGGAGGAGTTCCAACAGGGATATTCTGTGAATTATATGGTGCTCCCCAAAGTGGAAAAACTCAAATTTGTTACTCTTTAAGTGCAAATACATTACTTCCAAAAGATTTTGGAGGATTGGACTCTGGAGTTATTTGGATCGATACAGAGGGAAGTTTTAATAGCCAAAGATTAAAGCAAGTTCTCGCCTATTATGAATACACTTACAATATTCCTAAAGGACAACTAAACACCAGCCGGTTCTTAGTTGCTGCTGCTAGAACTTTAGCTCAGATTGAACAAGCAATCAAAGAAGCGGGAAGAGTTATTACAAAAAACAATGTTAAGCTTTTAATCGTAGATAGCTTGATGGACCCATTCAGAAGTGAATATGGAGGATTAGGAGAACTAGCTAACAGACAAAAACATCTGAATAGATTATTGCACTCTCTTATGCGAATCGCAGAAGCTTATGACCTAGCAGTCGTTTATACGAATCAAGTCATGGCGAACCCTGATCCATTTGCTACGGCCATGGATAAAATACAACCTGTTGGAGGCTTCGTTTTAGGACATGCAAGTGATATTCGAATTTGGTTGAGAAGAGCAACTAGTAAGATTCGCAACCAATATGATGCTCCAAATGCTAGACGGGCTTTAATCACTGATTGCGGTTGGTTACCTCAGAATGAATGCCATTTCTCTTTAGGTGCTTTTGGTATCACTGATGTTGAAGAGGAAGCTAACCATCGAAAATTATCCTTAGAACTAGACGGAAGTATAGGTACCCCTGCTGATGAAGAAGAAGAAGAGGTTCAAACGGACTTTGTTCAAATTGAGTGAGGTGAATAAGATGCGTAAAATTAGTTTCCTTCTATTCTTAGTTTTAGTATTTCCCCTACCTATTAGTCAATCAATAATTGAAGGAATTTTCCCTGTGACTGACAAAATTGCTGAACCTGTTTACTCTCTTTCTCTTGATGATATAGAAATTATAGATTCAGTTAGAACTATTCATGTTACCCCTATTTCATCTCAAAACAAGGTTGGAGATTCTTCTTCTGATCCCTTACATCTTCTAACTCCTTCAACCTATATGAGTTATACTTCTCTCACGGGTAATTCTTCTCTAATTCAAAAGGGTGATAAGGTGCAGTTTACAGCTACTACTGAATTCGAGCTGATTGGTCTATTTCCGGTTAACCAAGGAACGCATTTTTGGTACGATCTCGTTAGTGTTCTTGATGATAACACCCAATCTTCAGCTTGTACATTCACAGATTCTAAGATTGCTGTAGCTTTTACTTTGCCTGTAGATATTGACTATATGGC
>JAGXNV010000317.1 GCA_019894795.1 Candidatus Heimdallarchaeota archaeon
GAGATAAACCCATTAGAGCATTATTTGTTGATAGTAAAGCAAAAATGTCGAGCAGTAAAGCTAAAAAATCAAGAACACTTGGTGGCGGTAGTCCTCCTCCGCCTCCTCTCTCTCCTGCACCTTCAGTAATGCTATCCTCACCCTCGAGAGACGACCTGACAGGTTCTTCACATGTAGCTAGGGAAGAATTAGCAAAAATGAAAGAGGAATGGGATGAAACTGATATTGAATCGGATGTATTACCAGAGGATATTGAAGCTGAGGAAGAAGAGATATTATCAGAGAATATTGTAGCTCCTCAGTATGTATCTCCTAAAGCATTTAAAGATGAATTTACAGCGAAATCTTTTATTGGATCCGAAGAGTTACTAGATGAAGGAATTATAGAAATACCTGAAGAAAAACCAGCTCTTCACTCTAGAGATTTATCTATCTATCTCCCGAAAAACATGTGTCTAGATGAAGTGTTCAGATTACGAATTACTCTGTCAAAATCAGATGAATTCTCAAAACATGTCTCAATCAAACAGCTAGAATTATCAAAGAAAGAGGCAGAATATTTCTCTTTAACTGCTAAAAAGCTAGGCAAGGATATTCTTGAAGCTACCACAAGGATAGAGGGATTGGAACAAGGTAACCTAACAGTACGTCCATTATCTACAAGTAATGTTGTTACTATAGCACCTTTACAAAGAACAATATACTTTGATCCTGAAGAGGAAGAACTTGTCGTAGAATTCTATCTTGCACCTAAAAGATGGATACCTGACCCAATTAGTATTTTAAGAGTAGAATTTGAGCAAAATTATAAAATTATTCGAACTATTGATCTTCCTATGAAAATCTATAAACGGCAATTTGAAGCGCTTTTTGGTTTCAATCTATCAAAATGGCACAAATATGCTTTGCTGATTTATGGAATTCTAAGTACATTAATAGGATTATATAGCACTTTAGCTGAATATATTGACATTCTCCCAACATTTGGACAGTTATTCAGTTAAATTTTTTCCTTTTCTTTTTTTGAGCAAAAAATCCAAAGATGTTAATATGGAAAAAGTTTGAATTTTCATCATTTCATTGATATCTGAATATTGAATCTTACTCCTACTTTCGATATCTAAGCTAATAGATTCAATTTTATCAACCAGCTGCTTTTGAGTTCTCTTTTTCAAACCTTCCTCTATTCTCGGAGAATCTCCTACAAGCTGATGTAGAGTTCCTAGAGTATTGCAATTGTTGTATTCAACAACTACTTCATTGCTGTAAATCTCACTCTTTGTTGCAATTTCCTTAGATCCTTCTCTCTTAGTTATTTTCATCTCTTCTTTGATTTCCTTTCTCCAATTTTCAACTATTTCATAAATTCTCAGATAGTGAGGACTGGTTCTGTTAAAGTCTTGTTTGTAGTTTTTCCACATTGGTTCAATATAATCAATCATACGTAGCATTATTCTGTTACTTTCGAGAATTGTTTCTTCCTTAGTTTTATCACCTTTTTCTAGATTGTTCAGTTCTAAATCGTAATAAAGAGGCATTTCAGGGACTATAGCCATTCCTTTGGGATTGTTTTGCAGAAAGTAACCAGCTGAAAATTCTCCTCTTCTTAAAGTGCTGATATCGATGTTATCTCGGATATAGTCCGTAACCATCTCTTTGGTTGTATAGAACCTATAGAAACCTGGACGATAAGCCCAATCTTCCTCTATAAAGAATGGTGTCCCACGCTGTAGAGGAATAGAAGAATTTTCTACAAAATTCTCTATTTTATCAAAAATTGTTACATAATTGTTGCTGAAATAGAAGTGAATACCTGAGAATTGAATACTATGAAGAGTTGTAAAGAGATGAGGATCAAAACTATGAATTAGTTTTATCAGAATTTTGGTTTCTTCAATTTTTGTTGTATAATTATAATTTTTTGATTTTACTGGAAATGACCAATCAATGTCTTCTTCATCTGGACGATGATAACGGTTAAGAAAGAATTTCTTAGGATTAAATGCTCCTTTCAGCCAACCTTCATTTAATGATAAACCATCAGGATCAATACATGGAATTAAAAGGAAAGTGAAATTCTTTTGCATATCCTTGTTCGAAGATATCAATTTGCCGAGTAAGTCAACAGTCAGCGTACCTATAGGTTCATCCGCATGCGGTAATCCATAAATTAAGATCCTGATGGATCCTTCTCCTATCTGATAACCAAATATGTCAATGTTGTTAGTGGATTTTCCTAGAAGCTTTTTATCTGAACTCCAAAAATCATTCATCCTAGAGATGAGTTCATCGTAATTGTAGTATTCAGAATAATTAAGAGGAAATTGAGCGAGTAGATTAGAAACTTCCTCTTCTTCCATGTTTCTAAAATGTATACCTTGTATTAATTTGTATCTGCAAAAAACTGTTAAAATCTCTCCAACACTCTTTTAAGAAAGAATTTACCACAACTAACGGATATTCTATGAGTGATAAAATAAGAGTTGGTTACATTAAGCACTAAAGTAGG
>JAGXNV010000030.1 GCA_019894795.1 Candidatus Heimdallarchaeota archaeon
GGTCATCATATGAGTGAGCACTCGGAGATTTCCACAGATTTATGGTCAATAATTATTATATTTGAATTAGTGTTTATGATTGCTCAATCGCTCTTATTTGCACAGTTTATAGACTTTTATCCGCACTGTTATTGTTTAGTTCTCGAGCTTGTACCATGGCATCAATATTACATACTAGCATTCAATGTCCTTATTATTGCAAATTTCGGTTTTATAATTAATTGGAATAAACAAAGGAAATATGCTCAGAAAGGAATTGTTTACAAACTGAGGGGAATAAACATCATTTTATGCATTATATGGATAGTAGGATTTCTTTCTGATATCAAATTCCATGATCTGGTAATTGGAAGCCAAATTTATATCTACTCATTGCTTTTCAGTTTCACAATTCCGATATTAATCAGCGTTGTATTCGATATTTATATGAAAAAAATTTGTAACTAAAATAAAATAGTTTAAAATTGCAAATCAGAGATACTAAATAATGGTAATGAAATATGAAGGATGATTTCACAACTTCCACTGTTATTATTCTTGCTGCCGGAGATTCCCAAAGGATGGGTACGCCTAAAGGTCTTCTTGATTACAATGGAAAACCTTTCCTAGAACATCAGATCAATTGTCTTTCAGATTTAGGGTTTTCAGAGATAATAGTAGTTCTAGGAAAGGATAAGAATCTATATCTCGAAAAAGTCCCTAAACTAGGAGAGATATCTATTGCTATTAATCATCAACCAGAGCGAGGTCCTTTCTCATCACTACAATGTGGTCTAAGAATTGTTTCGGAATCAGCTCCATCTTCAGTATTTATTCTTCCAATTGATGTTCCTTGTCCAAAGAAAAATGTATGGGAGCAAATGTTTGATCATTTGAAAAAATCAAGTTCCAGAGTTTCTATTCCTGAATTCCAAGGGAAGAAAGGTCACCCTGTCTTATTATCAGAAGAGTTTAAGAATTATCTCCTAACATGTAAATCAGATAGTAGATTGGATTTCGAGATAAGGAAACAAAAAGCTATAGTTGTTGCAGTCGATGATGAAAACATTACTCGTAATATTAACACCCTCGAAGAATGGTATGAATTCAAGGTGAAAAAATGAAAGTAACGTTTACTCTCAATGGAAAAGAAGTATCTGTGAAATATGAAGAAGGGATGAGTGTGCTGGATGTTCTCAGAGAAGAGTGTCACATAAAAAGCTGTAAGGATGGTTGTTCTGGTCAAGGTTCATGTGGAGCTTGTACTGTACTTATTAACGGTAAGGCTATGGTTTCTTGCAGACAGAAACCTGCTTCTATTGAGGGAAAAGAGATTGTAACTATTGAAGGTTTAAGCATAGCTGAACAAGATATTCTTTCCAAATCGTTTGTTAAAGAAGGAGCTATTCAATGCGGTTTTTGTACACCAGGTTTAATTTTACGAACAAAGGGATTTCTTGATCGATATCCAACATCATCTAGAGAACAGAAGGCAAAAGCTATTTCAGGGAATCTTTGCAGATGTACAGGTTATCAAAGAATTCTTGATGCAATGGAAACAGCTGAAGAACATTGGCAAAATAAAGACACCAATATATCTGGTCCTCCAGGAAGAAATGAATTCTTTGGGGAAAAATACGGTTTTTCAAGAGAATATACTCCAAAAGAAGAAGGAGTTGGAGCAAGTACTAAACGTTATCGCGGTTTAGATATGGCTCTTGGTAAAAAACCCTATATCGCTGATATGGAGGTAAATGGCATGTTGCATGGCGCGTTACGTCTAAGTGAACATCCTCGAGCAAAAGTTCTCAAGATAGACACTTCAAAAGCTGCAACAGCTTGCGGTGTTGTAAGAATCATTACAGCAGAAGATGTTACTAGTAAAAGAACCATAGGACACATCATACCAGATTGGCCAATATTTGTTGCTGAAGGTGAAACAACCAAATATATCGGAGATGTTTTAGCTATGGTTGTAGCAGATACGATGTATCATGCAAGAGCAGCTCTTGATAAAATTGAAGTGAATTATGAGGTTCTTGAACCAATTGATAGTCCTATCACAGCCTTAGCTGAGGATTCTGTTAAAATTCACAAGACAGGTAATTTGCTTGGCGAAACGGTTTTTTCTAGAGGAGATGTTAATCAAGCGCTTTCTGCATCCAAATATGTAATCAAACAACGATTCAAGACACAAAGAATCGAACATGCGTTCATGGAAGTAGAAAGTTCTCTCGCTTTTCCGACTAAGAATGGCGTCCATGTTTACAGCCAAGGACAAGGAGTTCATGAAGATCAAAGACAGATAGCTGAAGCATTGGGATTGAACTTAGAAGATGTTATCGTTGAACTTGTTACCAACGGTGGAGCATTTGGTGGTAAAGAAGATCTTCTATGCCAAGCTCAAACAGCACTTGCAGCATTACTATTACAACAACCCGTTAAAACTGTTCTAACGAGAGAACAATCTCTTCTCATGCATCCTAAACGACATCCTATGACTATGGATTATGAAGTTGGTGCAGATGAAAACGGTAAACTAACAGCTGTAAAAATGAGACTTACAGCTGATAGTGGAGCTTATGCTTCAGTAGGAGCTAAAGTTGTAGAACGTGCTGCAGGACATTGTTGTGGTCCGTACTATGTACCTAATGTTGATGTCGATGCTAAGGCCGTTTATACAAATAACCCTCCTTGTGGAGCAATGAGAGGATTTGGAGTTAATCAAACCTCATTTGCAATCGAAACTTGCATGAATATGATAGTTGAAAAAATGAAAGCTGATGGTATTGAGATTGATGATTTTGACATCAGAGAACGCAATATCCTCAGAGAGGGGCAACCTTTCGCTACAGGTCAAAAGATGACTAAAACTATCGTAGGAATGCAAAAATGTCTAGATGTAGTTAGAGAGGTCTATAAATCTTCCAAAGTCCCAACTGGGATAGCTTGTGGCATAAAGAATACTGGTATTGGTAACGGTCTTGAAGACACTGGTAGAGTCTTGATCAAAGTTCTTGAAAACGAGAAACTTGATATTCTGACAGGGTTTACAGAAATGGGTCAAGGATTGTTTACTGTACTCACTCAAGTTGTTACAGAACTGACTGGCATTCCCCCAACACAGATGAGCGTCAAATCAATTAGTTATCCCAAAACAAAATGTGGTATGACTACAGCATCAAGAGGAACTGCCTTGGATTCTATGGCCGCAAAGTTTGCTTCTGAAAAACTCGCAAACGCAATTCAATCAAAATCACTTAAGGAACTTGTTGGTGAAGAATTTCATGGGGAGTATATCAGCAATTTCACAGTTAAACCCGGAACAGTAACAGATAATCCTATCACTCATTTAGCTTTTAGCTATGCAGTACAACTAGCATTTCTAGATGACGATGGAAATCTTAAGAAAGTGGTTGCTGCTCATGATGTTGGAAAAGCGATTAATCCTATGGCATGTGCTGGTCAATTTGAGGGTGGAGTTCATATGGGATTAGGTCAAGCATTATCTGAGAACTTCCCAACAACTAAGGGAGTTCCAGATTCTTTGCTGATGAAAGACATCCAGATAATTAAGGCAATAGATACCCCTGAAGTTGAAGTAATTCTTATTGAAGAACCAGAAGAGGTAGGAGGGTTTGGTTCAAAAGGTGTTGGAGAAATTGGTTTAGTACCGACTGCTGGAGCAGTAGCAGGTGCACTATATCATTATGATAAAAAATGGCGGTTTGAACTGCCTATGTCAAGAAAATAAAATAAAGAGGGTAAATATGAAAGATAAAATTCTTGCAAAAGTTGAAGAATATAGAGAAGATATATTCAAATTTCTACGTGATATGATTCGTATCCCAAGTACGAGCAGTAATGAAGAACAATTGATCAAAAGGATCAAACAAGAGTTTGAGAAACTTGATTATGATGAGATTTTAATAGATAAGATGGGTAATATCTTTGGTAGAATAGGGAATGGGAAGCATGTTATAGCATTTGATGCCCATATAGATACTGTGGGCGTTGGAAATCCTGATAATTGGGATTTCGACCCTTTTGAAGGATTCGAAGATGAAAATGTGATTGGTGGTAGAGGTGGAAGTGATCAGGAAGGAGGATTCGCCTCGATGGTTTATGCAGGAAAGATTATCAAAGACCTAGATATAGCTGGTGATACAACAATTTGGATGGTTGGAACGGTACAAGAAGAAGATTGTGATGGTCTTTGCTGGCAACATATAATTCAGGAAAAAGTCATTGAACCTGATTTTGTTGTAATTACAGAACCTACTTCACTTAATGTTTACCGAGGACATCGCGGTAGAATGGAAATAAAGGTAACAACTTTGGGTATTAGCTGTCACGGTTCTGCTCCTGAGCGAGGAGATAATGCTATATACAAAATGGCTCCAATCATACAAGAATTGCAGAAACTAAATGAAAGATTGAAGGATGATCCATTTCTTGGAAAAGGAACCTTAGCTGTTTCTGAAATCTTTTCTAAGTCGCCATCACGTTGTGCAGTTGCTGATGAATGTTCAATCTCAATAGATAGAAGACTTACATTTGGAGAGAATAAAGATACAGCACTTGGTGAAATACGTAACTTACCCTTAGTCATCAAACATGATGCTAAAGTTGAGATGTACACTTACGATAAGCCATCTTATACAGGTCATCAGATGAAAGTAGATTGTTATTTTCCAACTTGGGTAATTGAAGAAGATAATCCACTTTGTGGTATATTTGTAGATTCTGCTAATGAGATGATTGGTAAAGAAACACTTTTGGATAAATGGACCTTCTCAACTAATGGTGTTTCGATTATGGGTATGCATGGGATCCCATGTATTGGTCTTGGTCCAGGAAGAGAGAGCGAAGCCCATGCACCTAATGAGAAGACATATAAAAATGAACTTACACTTGCAGCTGCAGTATATGCTGCTATTCCATTAAAATATACTGAATTGAAAAAAGGTGATTAAATGAGAACTAGACTTCGTGGGAAAGATTTCATAACTTTACGAGATTGGTCAAAAGAAGACATAGATACACTATTAGAGGTCTCTGCTGAAATTAAAGAAAAATTCTTAAGAGGACAACCTACTCCATACCTTCCTTATCAAACAATGTTTCTTATGTTCTTTGAGGAATCTACAAGAACCCGAAACTCAATGGAAGCTGGTATAGCACAATTAGGCGGTCATGCTAACTTTCTTGATACATCAACTATGCAAATTTCACATGGTGAGGTTGCTAAAGATACAGCAGCTGTTCTGTCGAGCTACGGTCATGCAATTGCTTGCCGTAATTGTTTCTGGGAGATAGGTAACAGGTATCTTAATGATATGGCTATACATTCCAAAGTTCCCATTATGAATTTACAGTGTGACCTATTTCATCCAATGCAAGGTGCAGCTGATTTAATGACAATAATTGAGAAGAAGGGTGAGACTAAGCATCTTAAGGTATCTATTATTTGGGCTTATGCTACTAGTCACAAGAAACCAATTTCTGTTCCACTTACACAAGCTCTACTATTTCCACGGTATGGTATGGACGTAACTTTAGCTTATCCAGAAGGATTTGAACTGCCTGATTGGGTGATTGAAGAAGCTAAAGAAAATGCAGGGAAAAGTGGTGGTACTTTCAAAATAACTCATGATATGAAAGAAGCATACAAAGATGCAGATATTGTCATACCCAAGAATTGGGGAAGTTGGAGTGGTAAGAAAGGAGATATGGACCTAACCCAATTCAAGGATTGGAAATGCACAGAAGAGATGATGAAACTCGCAGCAGAAGATGTGTGTTATATGCATGCTCTTCCAGCTGATCGGGGTAATGAAGTGGAAGATTCGGTGATTGATGGACCGCAATCTATTGTTTATCAAGAAGCTGAAAATAGATTACATACTTCTAAAGCTGTAATGATTCTTACAATGGGATAAATATGTAGGTAGATCTGATGTATACATTAGGGCTCATAAACGGTAACGTTTACCGGGATGGTAAATTTACCAAAGAAAATGTATACATCAAAGAACAACTTATTTCTAACTTTACTCCACATGGTGAGGTTCTAAAGTGTGTAAAGATTGTAGATTGTTCCAATAAACTAGTTTTGCCTGGGTTTATTGACCCCCACGTCCATATTAATCTGAATCTTGGAGAATTCAGAAGCAGTGATGATTATGAAAGCGCTTCCATAGCTGCAGCATTTGGAGGAATTACAACGTTTATAGACTTCCTAGAACCAATTAACACAGTAGATGAATTCGAAGAAAAACTTCAGCAAAAACACAAAGAAGCTGAGAGTTCTTTTATTGATTTTAGTTTCCATACAACTGTAGGGAATTTCAAAGATGATGTAGAAAAATTAGTAAATCTCTCTTTTGAAAATGGTATCCCTTCAATCAAATTATTCACAACTTATTCTGAATCAAATCGTCGATGTTCCTATGAAAAAATTAGTGAGTTCATAGATATTTCTAGCCTTACTGGCAGTCTAATTCTTATTCATTCTGAAAATGATGAAATCATACTCAATTCTAAAGTCGAGGATACTGTGGCTTCCTATTCAGATTCAAGACCAAAAGAATCAGAAGTAGAAGAGGTAGAGAGACTAGCTAAACTAGTATCGGAACTAAAGGGGAGAATATACATAGTTCATGTCACTTGTGGGTCTTCTATTGAGTTATTGCAAAAGAACTATTCAGAATTATTGCAGAATAGAATTTTCATAGAAAGTTGTCCTCAATATTTCATACTCAACAAAGATGTTTATGAAACAGAGAAAGGTAAACTGTTCCTTCTTGCACCTCCTCTTCGCTCTTCAGAAGAGCAAGAGAAACTGAAGAAGAACATAGCTAACATATCTACTATCGGGACTGATCATGCACCATTTTCCAAAGAAGAAAAACAAAGACATAACAGTGCCAGTAAAATTCCTAAAGGGCTTGGTGGCTTAGAATACAGTTTTTCACTGATGTATAACCTCTTTGGTGCAAGTATTATCCCAAAATATACAATAAATCCTGCAATAATCCACAAACTCTATCCAACGAAAGGAGTAATACAAGAAGGTTCAGATGCAGACATTGTTATCTTTGATCCAAAAAAGAAATTCATTATTGATTCTGGTCACTCTAATACCGATTATAGCCCTTATGAGGGGATGAACATGAAAGGCGCTGTTGAATCAACGATACTTAGAGGACAATTTCTCATTGAAAAAAGTAAATTTATAGGGATGAATAAAGGACGATTTATTCATAGAAGTTAAGCAAAAGTATATTTTTTCATGAACTTTTCAATTATTTTTTCTGAACGAGAAATAAAGATATAATTATATTTATAAATACTCATGCTTCGCAATACTTGGAAATATGACTATCATTATGAATTTCGAGGAGCTTATACAATGAAGATAGGAAAAGTAACAATATTTGCGTTCAAAAACGCATTTAGAAGGAAGATAGTTGCTATTCTCGCAATTGTTGGGATAAGTGTAGCAATTACAATGCAAGTGACAATAAATTCATTCACAACAGGTATGGATGAAACATTCAATGACATTTTTGGAGAATTAATGGGTACATTTCAGTTACAAGAAAAGGACTCACCAGTCAGTTATGCCTCACAGTTACCAACAAATATTACAGAGACTATCATGAGTTTTGAAAATAGTTCACTGATCAATTCAGTAGCAACGGAACAAAATCTACCGGCAACGGTTAACAACTATACGGACATATTAGGAGAAACAACTTTTGGTACACCAATGGGAATTAGTATCAGAGGCATAGAAAATATTGATTTATTCAGCGAGGTTTATTCAGAGCTAGAGGAACTGACAAATGGATCTAGGGAATTTGAATATAATAAGGATGAATGTATTATCCCTTATGCATTATATAAGAACAATTCAGAAGTATTTGATATAGGTAAAACATTTTCTTTGATGATTAATTCAAGTTATACATATGATTTAGAAATTGTTGGAATAACAGCAGCTGCTGTTGGCGGAATAATGCAGTCTATTATGGTTACTGGTTATGATATTTACGTCCCAATTAATGTAACTAATGCAGTTTTATTCGAATTGCTCAGAAATGATACTATGAATCATATGTTTCATTACACTCCTTTTGGATTAGATCCAAGCCACTTTGGTACACATAATCCTAATGTTGTAGCAGTACGTACAACTATCGATAATTCTGAAGATATTGAAGTTTTCATAGAAGAATTAACTGTATACTTGGAAGACCAGTATCCAGAAAAGGAATTTTCCACTTTATCACTAGCTTCAGCTCTATCCTCAATGGATGACATGATGGAAACACAAACTATCGTAATTGGGATAGTAGCAATTGTAGTTATTATTGCAGGCAGTATGGGAGTAATTATTGCTCAGTTAGTAGGGGTTGAAGGTAGGTCAAAGGAATTTGCAATTTTGAAAGCTACAGGCTGGAAAGAAGGACACATAATCTACTCGGTGATAGTTGAAAGCATCACATTAGGGGTTGTAGGATCCATAGTTGGATTAATTCTATCTTGGTTGTCGATAAAAGGACTTGAATCTGCTATGAGTTTTGGAGATGCAGGCATGCCATTTTCACCAGTTATAACCTTTAGTATAGTCATGACAGCTGTTGGAACAGCCGTGGGAATTGGTATATTAGGAGGACTTTATCCAGGAATAAAGGCTAGTTCGGTTAAACCTATGGAGGTTTTACAAGGAAGTTAGGTGATTATGGTGGCAAACATAGACAACAAACAAATACATACATCTGTAGCTAGTGATGTAATTTCAGAATCAACAGAGTTAATTATTGAAATCAAAGAACTTTGGAGAAAATTCTTTGAAGGATCTCCTGCTGAGGTTCAAGCATTGCGAGGAGTCAATTTCAGAGTTGAAAAAGGAGAATTTATAACTATTATGGGACCAAGCGGAAGTGGTAAGAGCACCCTTCTAACAATTATTGGTTGCATGTCTTCAGCAACAAGCGGAGAAGTCTTCATTGATGGAACTGATATCACAAAAATGAATCAAAGAAAATTAAGTGAAATTAGAAAAAAGAAAATAGGTTTTGTTTTCCAAGACATTTTTCTGATTGATACAATTTCAGCACTTGATAATGTTCTTTTACCACTCTTGCCTTATGGGATAAAGAGAGAAGACAAGGAAAGAGCAATAGAACTTTTGACAACTGCAGGGCTAGAAGATCGAATGCATCACAAACCTACTGAATTATCGGGTGGACAAAAACAGCGTGTAGCAATATGTCGAGCGTTGATAAATGACCCTCCACTAGTTCTTGCTGACGAACCTACAGGAAATTTGGATTCACAAACTGGTGGAGAAATCCTAGAACTTCTTATGAAAATCAATACTGAAAAAGGAATAACTATTTTGGCAGTATCACACGATCCAAAATTAGCAGAATTCTCATCTAGAGATGTAATGATCACAGATGGAGAGATAACAAGAGATAGGATTAATCCTTTCAGAGATTACAATGTGAGTTAGAAGTAAAATGGTAACAGATAAAGACACAACCATAAGAAAATATGAAGAGCGATTTATTAGAAAGTTAGGAGAAATCGCTATTCTTATCCATTTAACTAAATCTCCTGAAGGATCCTATGCTTATGAGTTGCGATTCAAAGCTTCTGAAATCATCTTTGAAAGAAGAAAAGTAGGATCTGAATTCCTTCAACAGTTTCTTGATATTCTTTTAAATATCAAGAAAATTCATTCAGAAACGAAAACTGAAATTCCTGATAACATAAACAAAAAGAAAGAAATTTTTGGGAAGTTAGATCAATTTCCTATACTCAAATTTAATGTTAGGATTCAGAAATTTATCATGGATGATAGCAAAATAACCCCAGCTGATATAGATTACCTTAATGAGATAATTGATGCTTTGAAAGATATGAAGAAAGAAGTACAAGACTCAACAGAAATCTGGAGTAACAGTACTAGTATCTATCCAGCGATTGAATCCTTAGAAAAAAATGGATTAATTGAACTAGATAGAGAAGATCCCAAGGGTGGTCGTTTAAAGAAAATCTACAAAATAACAAAATTGGGTAAGGAATCACTCGAGAATGTAATGGTGTTATTAATAGATATTTTATCTTATGTGATTGAGACAGAAGGAAGAAATTTTCTCTTTGGTGGAAAGAGTATTTTTTCCTCTAAAATCATACCATTTAGGAAGTTGCTCGAAAAACTAATGGAAGATTTAAGTCCAGATGTCAGGAAGGAAATGCTTTCTCTAAAAGATAAAAAACAAAGTAGCTCTTTCATAAATATGATAATTGCACAAGCAGTTACTACACCTATTTTGAATACGTTTATACAAGATCCTGAAATGGTTCAGAATCAACTCGAAACTATTGAAACTGAGGATGAGAGAAATATTGTACGATCATTAATGAAGAACAAGCTAATCGAACAAAGAGAGATGATTGATAAAATGTTGAAAAAGCTTTAGAATAATCTCGAAAAACAAAGCAAATTGTTATCTACACAAAAAAATAAATATTCATCCTTACTTTTTTTTAATGGTCATCAGACATGGATAAAGGAAGAATTATAATGCTGAATGGAGCCTCAAGTTCAGGGAAGTCAACGATAGCAAACTCATTACAAGAAATCATGGATGAACCTTATCTGACAATTGGATTAGATAAATTTTTTCAGTTATACAACGATGCATTTCCCAAGCGTTTTAACCCACCACCTATTCCAAGAGATATTTCACTAGACGAAGGATATACTTTACGTGACAATTGCAGTATTAGGAATAGAAGTAGTTCTACTTTTCATCATTTTTTAGCTGCATTTTCTTTAGCAGGAAATAATGTAATTGCGGACACAGTAATTGATACAGAAATTGTATTAAAACAGTGTATCAACATTCTAGGTGAGTTTCCAATTGTATTTGTTGGTGTTCATTGTTCCCTAGAAGAACTAGAAAGAAGAGAACAAGAACGAGGGAATAGAAAGCAAGGATTAGCTAAGAGGCATTATGATAGAGTTCATGCTCGTACTATCTATGATATTGAGGTAGATACATCCAATTCCAGCCCAAAGGAATGTGCACAAAAAATCAAAGAAGATATACTAGCAAATCATGAAGGGTATTCTTCAAAAGCTTTGAAACAATTAAGAAAAAAAATTGTTTCGACTAATAATTGACATCTCTAAATTTACAAAAATAGTTCATCAAAAGAAGATGAACTAAGGTTTAATCACTGTTCTGAAATCAGCATTAAACTCCTTTAGATGATGATGTACTTCATTTATAGCGTCAGCGTCTAGCGGAACAATTTTTGTTACCACTTTGCTTATATCTAATTTTCCTTGCTCAGCAAGATCTAAAATACATGGTAATTCAGATAATAAGTGGTCAGATACTCCAACAATCTCTTTTTCCCTGCAAATTACTTCATATGAGTTAACATCAAAACTAGCTTTAGTAATTCCAACTAAACCTAATCGACCAAATCGAGCTAATGATCTAACTCCTTGATCCATTGTCAAAGATAATCCGATAAGTTCTAGAGCCACATCAACTCCATCACCTTTAGTCAGACTCATTATCTCTTCTACAGGATCATCCTCTTTGGCATTTATTGGAATTGCTCCCATCTCTTCAGCTGTTTTCAGTTTGTTTGAATCGATATCAACAGCATAAATCGTCCGGGCACCAAAAGCTTTAGCTAATTGGAGAGCAGATATACCTAACCCACCTAATCCAAAGATAGCAAGAGTCTCACCTGGTTTAAATCTAGTCTTTCTTAAAGCATGTAGAGATGTTGAAGACGAACACATCATCACTGAAGCATGTTCAAATGAAATAGAGCTAGGTAGTTTGTATACTCCTCTAGTAGGAACAGCTATATATTCTGCATATCCTCCATCTATATCTTTCCCTATCATTTTACCTTCTACACAGAATTGTTCTGTTCCTTGGACACAATATTTACATTTCCCACAAGTTATCATGTAATTCAAACAAACCCTATCTCCCACTTTGAAGTCAAAAACGTTAGATCCAAGTTCTTCTATAACACCTGCCACTTCATGACCTAAAGAGATTGGGAGATAACCTACTGAAGACACACCATCTCTATAATGTACATCGGAATGACAAATACCTGCAGCTTTTATTCTAATCAAAACCTCATCAGATTTCGGTTCAGGAACAGGTATTTCTTTGTTTTCTAGATTCTTATCAATTTCAACAAGCTGAACAGCTTTCATGGAAGAATAAATTTTTAATTGTTTAAAAACTATTTTCCAGAATTAACTGTCTTTAGTTTATTAATTGGGTAAAGAAAAGGAAAAAAGAACTAGCTAAAACTAGTTCTATTTAGATTGCTTTTTCAGTTTCCTTGTAACTACATATAGTATAACAAAGACTCCAAAAATCAGACCTGAAATCAAAGCAAATTCATTCAATGTAGGAAGTTTATACTCTATATACATGCAATTGGAATGAGTACTATTCTTAATCCCATCACTAGCAACAATCACATAGAAGTAAATTCCTTCAGAGGGAAGGGAATCGATAAAGGAATTTGAAACAACTGTAGCTATAGGAGTTAGTCCTTGTACAGACCAAATGTAAATGTTCGAGCGATATATGTAATATTCCGTAGCTCCATCAATATTATTCCATACTAAAGATATACTATCTATCTCAGTAGGATTAGGTAAAAGAGGTGCTAATTCTGGAACATCAAGGTCAGGGAAGTTGATTTCAATGTATTGACAATTGGAAAGAGAGCTGTTCCCTGCTAAATTTCCTGCAACAACAACATAGTAATAGAAACCTTCAGACGGTACAGTATCGATATAGTCACTAGAAGATACAGATGCAATGGGGATGAGTCCTTCCACAGACCAGATGTAAGTAGTGGAACGATAAACATAGTAAGCGCTTACCCATGGTACATTATTCCAATCAAGATTTACAATATCACTATCAGTAGGGTTAGGGACAATGAACGCTAGTTCAGGTTCAGTAGGAGGACCTGTCAAAACTTTATAGAAAATATCCCTATCTGTCCCACTCCCAGCATAATCAGTAGGATCATCCCATGCTATGTGCACATTCCCGACAGTATCGACAGCAAGAGAAGGAACAATAGACATACCTGTACTTTCCGTGGAAACTACATCCGTCGTAGTCCAAGTAGAGAAAGAAGCTTCCCATCGTTTGTAGAATATATCGTTGTCTATTCCACTTCCTGCATAATCAGTTAAATCTTGCCACGCTAAATGAATATTCCCTGCAGAATCCACAGCAAGAGATGTATAGTTAGAATCATTAGTACTTTCTGTGGAAATGACTTCTGTGATGACCCATGAGGAGGAAGAAGCATCCCATTGTTTGTAGAAAATATCCTTATCTGTTCCACTCCCAGCATAATCAGTTTCATCTTCCCAAGCTACATGAATATTCCCTAAAGTATCGACAGCAAGAGAAGTATAGGTAGAATTATTAGTACTTTCAGTTGAAACGACTTCTGTGGTGGTCCAAGAGGAGGTAGAAGCGTTCCATTGTTTGTAGAAAATATCTTGATCTGTTCCAACCCCACTATAATCAGTCCAATCTTCCCAAGCTATGTAGACATCCCCTAAAGTATCTACTGCAAGTGAGGGTAATTGAGAAATACCCGTACTTTCAGTAGAAACTATTTCCGTAATTTTCCATGAGGTAGTAGAGGCTTCCCATTGTTTGTAGAAAATATCCTTATCTGTTCCACTTCCCGCATAATCAGTATCATCCTCCCATGATATATGCACATTCCCTTCTGAATCAACTGTAAGTGAAGGATAACCAGACCAATCTGTACTCTCGGTAGAGACGACTTCTGTGGTGGTCCAAGAGGAAGATGATGCATCCCATCGTTTGTAGAAAATATCACTATCCCATCCAGAACTAGCATAATCAGATGCATCAAACCACGCTATATGAGCATTCCCTGTAGAATCAACTGCAATATTAGGATAAACAGAATAACCAGTGCTCTCTGTGGAAACAACTTCCGTTGTTGTCCACGAGGATGTTGAAGCTTCCCATCGTTTATAGAAAACATCAAAATCTGTTCCACTTCCGTCATAATTAGTTAAATCAGACCAAACTACATGGACATTCCCTAAAGTATCGATCGCAAGAGAAGGAACACCAGACAGTCCTGTACTTTCTGTAGAAATAACTTCTGTAGTTGTCCATTTCCAAGTAGATTGATCAAAGGAATCTGTATTGAATGAATTCTTATTTTCCTCTAATAGAGCTTGTGTGCTAACTGTATTAAGAGAAGAAGTGCTAATTAAAAAATAAATAATTAGAACAGTAAAACTCATAGAGAGTTTCGTTTTCATATTTTTCTTTTTCATAATATTACCTTTTTTTCGATTTTAATTTTGTTCAAGTTTAAGAGAATTTTTTCGAATCATGTATAATAGGCGTTCATAATAAAAGCATTTTTCTCTTTTTGCTCTACTTAACTTCAGATTTTTAATATCTTTTTTTCAGATTTGAACTTCCACTTAATTCTCCAAAAAAGACAAAATTCATATGACTGAATAGTATTGTTCAATCATGAAGGCTATAATCAACGTTAAAATCTATGATTATGAGACCTATATAGAAAACGGTTATTGTATTTATGGTAAAGAAATCATTGAAACTGGAACTATGGAAAATTTTCCTGATTTTGATGAAGAGATTATAGATGGAACTAACCAAATACTTCTCCCCGGGTTCATTAATTCTCATACACACATCTATTCTACACTAGTTCGAGGAGCTTCCATAGCTTTTAACCCTAAGAGTTTTAGAGATATTCTAAAACAGCTTTGGTGGAAGTTTGACAGCAAGCTGGATAATACTGCTACTTTCCACAGTGCTATGGTTTATGGATTGGAGTCTTTGAAAAGTGGTGTAACTTCGTTAATTGATCATCACGCAAGTGGTATAGAAATTATTGGCAGTCTTGATGCACTAAAGAGAGCTATAGTTGATAAACTCGGTATGAGAGGAATTTTCTGTTTTGAGACTAGTGATCGTTTTAATATTATAGAATGTATTGAAGAAAATCTTGCGGGTTTAAAATATGACTCTCATGAAACAAGAGGAATGTTCGGTCTACATGCATCCATGAGTCTTTCTGAAGAAACTCTCGATAAAGTATCAAGGGTTCTTGCTGGTGCTCCTATCCATGTTCATGTTGCTGAAAGTATTGAAGACGAAGAGGATTCTTTGGAAAAATACAAAACAAGAGTTATTGACCGATATCTGAAGTATGGTCTTTTGAACAATGATTCTATTCTTGCTCATTGTGTCCACATTGATGAAGAAGAAGCTAAGATAATCAGTGAAAGAAAAGCTGTCATCGCTCTCAACCCAACTTCTAACATGAACAATGCTGTGGGCTCATTTAATATTGATATCTTCCGAAACAACAATATTCCAATACTTATTGGAAATGATGGTCTTGGGACTAATATTGCCAAAGAATGGACCTATTTCTTTTTTGCTGGTAAAGCTGGAATCAAAAACCCTGTTGGAATTGGATTTGATGAGTTGTTAAATTACATTAATGGTTCTTACGATTACTTTGGAAGACAGATGGGAATAAAGATTGGTAAAATCAAGAAAGGATATGTAGCTGATTTTGTTCTTGTTCCTTATCTTAATCCAACAGATATGAATGAAAACAATGCTTTTGGTCATGTCTTTTTTGGACTATTTGACAATTTCAAACCCTCTTGTGTGATTGTTAAAGGGAAAATCCTCATAAAAGACTACAAGAGCATTTTTGATGAGGAAACATTATATAATGATGCTCATATTGCTTCTAAGGCATTATGGAAACGCCTGGGTGATGATTAAATGGATCTTTCAGTAGAACTACTCGGACTAAAATTTGAAAATCCTTTAGGACCTTCTGCAGGTCCGCTTACAGAAGGACTAGAAAATATGCGATTTTTTAATTCTAACAAGTGTGGAGTTAATGTATCAAAAACCATCTCAGTTCTAGGAGCAGATGTTCCCAAACCTTGTATCGCCGGAACTACTAACACAATCTATAATTGTGAACTCTGGTCAGAATTGCACTCAGATGTTTGGATAAATGAAATTTTACCAACAATTCATGCTGAGAAGAAGAAACCATTAATCATAAGTGCTGGTTATCACGAAGAAGATTTCAGAAATCTTATTCCTAAACTCGACCCTTTTGCAGATATATTCGAAATTTCAACCCATTATGTTAAAGAAAATCTTGCAGGGATAGTTAGGAGTATTCGAGAAAATACTGATAAACCCGTTTTCATGAAATTAAGTCCACATGTAATTGATTTTTTAGAGTTTACCAAAATTGTTCTTGATGCTGGAGCTACAGGTATTGTTGCAATAAACTCATTGGGGCCAGGAACTGCAATTGATTTGAAAAAACGTTCAGTACTTTTAGCTGAAAATATATGGATGAGTGGCCCATCAATTAAGCCTATAGCTCTTCATCGAATTTACAATATTAGAAAAGCATATCCAGATATACCGATTATTGGTGTAGGAGGAATAGGAAAAGCTGAAGATGTGCTGGAATTCATGCTTGCAGGAGCTGATCTTGTGCAAATGCTCTCTTCAGCACTAATTAAAGGAAGACAATTATATGATAAAATTATCAAAGATCTCCCTGCTGTGCTTGAAAAATACGGATTCTCATCTATTGAAGAGATTAGAGATATTCGAAAAGAGACTGTTTTCAAAGATGTAGATACATTTGTAGATAACTTTCCATCTTTCAATGATAAATGCAATATGTGTGGTCTTTGTGTTCGTATCTGTCCTGCTGGAGCTTTATCCGCAGAAGAAACAATTGTTGTTGATAAGGAGAAGTGTATACATTGTGGGTTATGCGAATCTCGCTGTCCACAAGATGCAATATTTGGGGTGCTTAGATGAGTGATTACGTATTAAGATGTATAACTTGTAAGAAGGAATTTAACCCTAAACCAGGACTCTACTACTGTGAAGATTGTGGTTATATTATGGGAACATTAGAAGTTATATATGACTATGAATCTATCAAAGAGGAATCAGCTGTAAAAGAGAAGAAATTCGATAAAAAAGCTTCAATGTATCAATTTGATTTTCTTCTCCCAGTCAAATTAAAAAGTCAATTAGACGAATATGTTGGGGGCACACCTCTGTATAAATTTGATCTTCTGGGAATCAAAGATGTTTTAATCAAATATGATGGTTCCAACCCTTCCAGTTCTTACAAAGATCGGGCAAGTTCTGTTGCTATCAACAAAGCTCTTGAAGAAGGAAATGACACTATTTTCTGTGCATCAACCGGTAACGCAGCTTCATCTTTAGCTATGCTCAATGCACATACTGATATCAAAACACATATTTTTGTTCCTTCAACGATTCCTGCTGGAAAACTAACCCAACTCGAGATTTCGGGAGCAGAAGTGTTTGCTGTTGAGGGAACATATGATGAGGTTTATGATTTTTCACTCGAGCTAGGTCTCAAAAAAGGTTGGTATTGCAGGCACGCTGCAATCAATCCTTACCTCTTAGAAGGAAAAAAGACCGGAGCTTTTGAAATAATTATTCAGAATGATTTCAAAGTTCCTGATTATGTTCTCGTTGGGGTAGGAGATGGAACAGTCGTAAGCTCTCTTTACAAAGGATTTTGGGAATTCAAAGAAATAGGTTTAACTGATAAGATTCCAAAAATTGTAGGTGTTCAAGCTGAAGGGATTCCTGCTATAAAGGAAGTTTTTGATAAAGGAAAACCATACAAACCTATAGCAATAAAAGGTGAAACAATAGCAGACAGTATTTCAGTTGGAAAACCTAGAGATGTTATTAAAGCTTGTACATATGTGGGAGCAAGTAACGGGTTTTTCATTTCTCTCTCAGATAAGGAAATACTAGAATCTATCGCAGAATTAGGTAAGAAAACAGGAATTTTTGCAGAACCTGCGGGAGCTGTTCCTTTTGGTGGGTTGAAAAAACTTATTTATGAAGAAAAGATTGCTGAATCAGACAC
>JAGXNV010000318.1 GCA_019894795.1 Candidatus Heimdallarchaeota archaeon
GTTTCTTTCCATAGCCTTTATGTTGCCATTGTACTGGTTTATTTCCAGAGGAATGAATTTCAAGAGATTCACCATAAACATGTAATTCCCTAACAACTATAGTTGGTTCTTCCCTGAACTCATCTCTGATTATTTCATCACTTAATTCGCGAAGACGTAGAAATCCAATTAGGACATCATTTTGAACCTCTTCGAAGGAGAGGAAGTGTTCAGTACCTCCGCTAGCAAAATATTTACGATGAACTAAATGAATCGATTCAATATCTAGTTCACCTTTATTTTTATACACATAATGTCCTATCTCTCTGCAACGAATGCACCGACATTTTTTGCCTTCAGCTTCCAAAATAGCTTGAGCATCTAATCGCAGATCACTTTTATCAGGACCTGCTGCTATCTGATGTGCAGGTATATCTCTCAAGATTCGTTTAATTCTCACATATGGAGGAATTTTAGTTTTAATTTCTGCTACTAGCTTAGTTGTTTCTTCGTTAGAAAGAGGCACATATTTTCCAGCCAGATAATCTTCATGTAATTTTGTTCCAGGAATAACCATCGTAGGATAGATTTTCAGTTCATCTGGGCAGTATTTGCTATCATTGAATAACTGATGAAAAGAAGCTATGTCCCGTTCATACGTAGATCCTGGCAAACCAGGCATCATGTGAGCAGTTAGCTTGAGTCCTGAATCTTTAGTGAATCTAAAAGCATCAACTACCTCTTTAGATCCATGACCTCTGTTCATCTTCTCCAGAACATCATCAAAAACTGACTGTACACCGAGTTCCAAACGAGTAACACCATAATCTATTAGATGGTCAACTTTTTCAGGAGAAACTTGGTCTGGTCTTGTCTCAACTGTCAGTCCTACGCAACGGTATTTTGAAGTTTCATTTAGACTATGAGCCGCTTCAATGGTCTTTGAATCTACACCATTCATAGCATCAAACATTCGTAGGATGAACCATTTTTGATAATCTTGTGGTTGATGAGTAAAAGTTCCACCCATTACAATTCCATCAATCTTTTCAGCAGAATGTCCAATTGCTTCAAGTTGTTTTATCCTCTCTCCAACTTGAAGATAAGGATCATAGTTATTACGGATTCCCCTCATTGTTGTAGGTTCATAACCAGTATAACTTTGAGGTCTATCATTTTCTGGACCACCAGGACACATCACACATTGACCATGTGGACATTCCCAAGGTCTGGTCATAACCGCAACAATTGCTACCCCAGAAAGTGTTCTCACTTTTCTTTTCATTAAAATTGGCAATAACTTATGTTTTTCTTCCTTAGAACAAATAGCTAGGATTTCACTATTTCTTGGAAAAGCATTAAGATGATATTTTCTGGAAATGCCACGCTTGATTTTATCTAGACTTTTACTGTCTACATTATCAAGTCTGAGTAATGCTTCCTTAATCTCTATAAGAGCTGACTTTTGTTCCTTCATTGGAAATTCGTTCTCTTAAAAATGAAATGATTATCTTGAACGACGTTTAGCTCCCATACTTTGAGCTTGACCAGCATATCTACCGAGAATAATTCTCTTAACATATTTATTTCTTAACCCTCTACGAGGAATAGGACTGTTTCTTACTTTAGCTGTTACTTTGGGAGTTTGTTTTCTGACTTTTCCTGCTTTTTGTAATGATCCGTGGCCCATGAAATCACCTAGATAATCTGATTGAAATGTTTCAACGCTCTTTAAAAACTTATAGATTTTAGATTATGTTTTGCATCTCGGAACAGAATTCTGACGAAATATATAGTAAATCTATATATAAATTCGGGGATTTGTTTGTTCTCCTTTTTAAATCAATTCAAAGATAAAAGAGTAAGATAAAAGGTGATAATCTTGGTATGGAAAATGGTTTTCAAAATTTATGCTGAAAATACTGAAAAAATGTTAGAATTAGCTAGATATAAGCTCAAAGATATGAAAAATGTGAAGTATTTTCTGACAAAGTTTTTTGAAGAACAAAAAGATTGGATTAAAGATGAACAGAAACTAGGGAAGGGGCTAGGCTATGAAGTAGTGCTAGTAGATGAAAGTGGCAACGATTTACCTTTAAAGAATCTCTATGAAATTCTACATTCAAAAGAAGATATTTTATCAATTTTCAGTATGACAACAGATGCAATAGGCGAATTGCTAGCTGAAGAGGCAAGCTAAGACTCGACTAGTATAAAAATTACTTAAAAAGAAAAAATGTTGGATAAAATCTTCATCTCAGATAGTAATGTATATACCCTTCTTGTTCATGAAAACAGCAAGTAACCACAAAATTCCGACATTTAGGAGAGCAAAAAATATTACTAGCGCAATATGAGCTTCAACGGTTAGCATCAAAAGAAATAGGTAAGCAGGCAGATGATGGAGAATATAAATTAGAAATGAATTCTTTCCTAAAGGTTCCAACATTCTAATTTTCTGGGGAGATATTTTCAAATCATCAAAGATTAACCATAATACCCAGAAGAATATAC
>JAGXNV010000319.1 GCA_019894795.1 Candidatus Heimdallarchaeota archaeon
GTTCTCCTATTTATACAACTGTCAAAGTCGAAGACGAGAATGCTGTTTATGTATTAGCTAATAATAAAAAATATCACATAATAAACCTAACTACTTTTTATGCGTGGGGTTTGAGCTGGTCTAATGTGAATAAATTTGCTACGGGAGTAGGAACAGGAAATAATGAACGAGGATTAACTTATGTTGGGAAAGAGCTTGTTACAGAAATGGAGAAACTAGGAATAATTGTTGATGTCAGTCATCTTAATGAAAAATCCTTCTGGGATGTTATTGAAATTGCTAAGAAACCTATTATAGCATCTCATAGTAATTCTTTTACTGTTAGTAATCATGAACGAAATTTGAAAGATGATCAGATTAGTGCAATAAAAGAAATAGATGGAACTATTGGTATTAATTTCTGCGATTTATTCCTTTCAACCAAAATAAAAAATGAAGAAATTGGTTTTGAAATAATTAAGAATCATATTGATAAAATAGTCGAGCTAGCATCTATTGATAATGTAAGCCTAGGTTCTGATTATGATGGAGCTACAGTTCCAATGATCTTGAAGGATATTAGTTACTACCCTCAACTAATAGATTATCTTGAAGAAAGCGGATATAACAGACAAGAAATTGAGAAAATTACAAGTAAGAATTTTTTGAGAATCATGAAAAAATGTTGGTAAGAAAGAATTACAAAACAGGAATGTAAAAGTCTAAGTATCCGAAGAAATGAGGAAATGCAATCTCTTGTTGCCATCTCATTTGCATTTGAAAGGTTAGAAGAAGCTCTGTTTCTTCATTCTTATTTATTTGAAGATCTGTTGGCGTATTATTATTCTTATTTGGGAAGAAAGGTATTGTAAAGAATTCACTTCCTTCTGCATTAAAGGTTTTGTTTCCACTATCTGTTTCAGCAATAATCTCCCTTTCATAGTAAAAATGAATTGCAGAATACTGGCCTGCGGGTAGCGCAAAAGCGCTAAATAAATCAATTGTGTTATTAATTGCCTTCAAGTCAATTACAATTGGATCTTCAACTAAATCGATAACAATAGTACTTCCTTGTTGTTTAATTCTAATTTGGTTGACAAACAGAAACATATGATATATTTCATAAGAAGGAGGAACAAACTTAAAACCATCTAAACTAGCACACGCTGTTTCATTTTCATAGATTTCGCTAGTAATGTACAGATGTAAATTGCCTTGATCTTCTATCTGAGGAGGTTCCCATGTGAAAGGGTCATTTATAAAATTCTGAAAATCTGTTATAATTGTGTTAGAATCCTTAATGGTAATCAAACTTGCTACAACTACACTTGATACTAATATAGTTACAAGAATGATGGTAATTTGATTTCTTTTTTGCATTTTATATTTGACCTCTTACTTTTTATTTTACTCTTTGGCTCTATTTACTCTTTTTATTTAACTTTTTAAAGTTCTTCAATTTACTGCTATAAAGTAATCAATAGATAAATGTAATCTATAAATATCAGAACACATGCTAATATCACTGATTGGTATCTCTCAATTTTTGTTGCTAAATTTATCCCTTGTATAACAAACAAGGTTGAATAGATTTTACAAATGACAAACACTATTGTAAGAATTATCCCTATCCAATTGTTCGTATCTGTGTTTGTATAATGCAATATCCCTGTTGGAATTAGATAGACGAAATAAGGTATTATTCCCACAAGTACCCCTATCCATAATTCTTTAACCCTAAATTCTACTTTTAATATTTTCAATGCAATATAAATAAGGAATAGATAGAGATACCAGTGACTGAAAGATATAATACTATTTACTATCGCACCCCCTGTCATGATTGATTCAAGAGAACTGAAATAGGAATTAGAAACACCGAAGAGCCATGCAGTTACTATGAGTAATGCATTTAATTCTATTAAACTCCTTACAGGATCTCCAAAGAAATAATAGAATAAATCTGGGAAAGTAATTTTATCTAAGAACCAACTTTTTTTCTCTTCCTTTTGTTCAGGTATTTTCACTTTGTGGATTAGAGTATCGATAACAACCTTTCCTTTTTCGCTCAGCTTGTAGAAATTTTGCCTATCTTTTTCAAGTAATTGTTTAAGACTTTTTAGATGATAGAATAAGCTACCATCTGTTAATTGTAATTCCTCTTTCAAGTGTGTAAAAGATATTGAACCTTGCTCAGATACTAATTTCAGAATTCCTTGCCTGATAGGATTAGATAAGATTTTTAGTTGGTCACTATTATCGTCTTCCATCTCAAGGGAATTCATATGACACTAGTAAATATTCTCTAATATATAATTTTAACTTTACGTCAATACTTTAAAATTTTAAAGTAGTCAATTCAAAGAATTAAATAAATATCTATTAAAAAATAGCAGAGTATCATTTCTTAGTGAAAACATATGAATAAAAAGTTAAGGCTAATTGGAATTTGCGGAATGTTCGGATGTACCTTTTTCCTTTTCATTACATTCTGGAG
>JAGXNV010000320.1 GCA_019894795.1 Candidatus Heimdallarchaeota archaeon
GCTTTTATTGCTGTTATCTCTAATTGATAAACTCCTGGATAATATTCGAGAATTTCATTAAAGATAATTATTGTGATGTGGTTGGTAACCATCGAAAAACTATATTCTGTTGTTTCAACAAGGAGTGTTCCATTTATTGAAATTGTTATATCATCAGGAGTTAACAATTCATTGCCATATGTTAAATCCTCAAGAGCAAACTCTAATTCGGTATTTTCAGTATAATGTACTGAATCTTCCCATTGAACAGCACGAACGCTAAATTGATGTAGCAAAACTAAGGAAAATTGACTTGTATGGTTTTGCAGAAAAGGTCCTTCAGCATAAAGATCGATATTGTAATTACCTTCTGTTATATTAGGAGCGACACTGTAACTGTAATTGCCAGCATCATAAACCAGATTATCTGAATCTAACCAACTTGTTGAATAGTGTACATCTCCTGCAGGAATATATGTGCCTAATCCAGAGAAGAATGGATCACTGATATTATAGTAACTGATTTTAACGTTAATTTCATCACCATTTATTCTGGTAATTTCTGTTGAAGAAATTTCGACATAAGTACCCCCGACTTCATCTTCAACAAAAAATTCTGCTAGAGTAGGTTTGTTCACAGATATTTTGTGGGAATAAAAGCCTATTTCGGATCCATTATTCCAGAAATACATCAGGGTCCAGAATCCTTCTACATCTGTCCTGTAGACTGAAGGATCCAATGCAGTATTAACATCAAATATTCCTGGACTTGTTTGAGAAGTTGTGAGTATAGTGTAATTGGAAGTGTCTGTATATGAAAGATTTGCATAAATTGAGGTTTTAAATGGGATTATTTCTCCTGTTGAATTATAAATTGTGAAATTAAGTTCACCAGTTGTGATATCTGCTAAAGTACTATCTTTAATCAAGATATCAGCTGAAACAGTTGATCCTTCATATCCTGTAGCATGCGTAGTATTATGCGTCCAATATCCAAGATTAAAAATCGTAGTTTCAGAAGAACCATCTGTTAGAATATAATCATAAAGATAATTTGGACTCAATGTCGTAAACTGCAAAGTCCCGCCTGAGTAAGAACTACTTACGATAATTGTGTTTAACTCGCAAAAGAAACCATTAGTAGTTTTTTGTCCAACCAGAGGAATGGAAGAATTAATAGATAATTCAACAGAAGAACCATCCCAATCATCTGGTGTGATAATTTTATGCGTTCTTTGAGGGTTAGTATATGAGGTAAAATCAATTTGATCAATATTCCATGAAATATCCCATGAAGTAGCCAATTCTGCAAAACTTGTATTTGTTGTAGCAAAGTTCGATGTACCTGAATATGTTCTAGCAAAAGTATAGCTGTTGTTGAATTTGATGTTTACAGAGATTGTTGCATTTAACAAATGGGAACCTGTTCCGGAAAGTATTTGATTTGTATCATGCACTGCAACATTATTATCAACAAGACTAATCTCATCGGGATCTGTATAGATTAATGGTTGTTGACTCGCATCCAACTGTAATACTTTGGGCATTAATGAAAAGTCTATAACATTTGTTCTATTTTCCCATGTTAAAGTATTTGAATCAAACCTATATGTTTTTCCAAGATAAGGAACTCCATTCTTAGAGGTCCATGCAAAGTTCATCCCTGGGGATGTCAAATCTACACTAGACAAATTTGCTATTAGTATATACTTTCCTTTTTCTAGTATAACATCTTCGAAGTCATAAAATGTGAGAGCATTCGCAGCTACTGATGGAGGGAGATGACCATTATCATAGGGATTTGATCTATCGTAAGATAAAATCTTGCTAACATTATTTATATCAGGAAAGACATTTTCATCCTTAATCAAAAAAAGATCAAGAGAATCGGTTCCTAAAGACCCAGAACCTATTACTTCTAACCACATGTCTGCACCTACAAACTGCGCATAATCCCATTGAATTTCAAATCCTTGAGCTAATGCTAGATAATCCCCATCTCCTAGATCTTCATTTCCACTTTTCGCTGATTCAATTTCAATATAATCTGGCAAAGGAACTATACTCGTTATATTATATGCTAAATCAGGAGTATATCCTGGGATATCTGCAAGTGAAAATGAATTTTCACTTACTATACTTGAATAATCTGCTTTAGTTAGATTAATCTCAAATGGATGATTGAAGGTTAGCTGATCTGTAATGTCAAAATTAATGCTAGACCCAGATAAACCATCTATTGGTGTATAAGCTAACTTTAGATTAGTATCATCTTGAAAATCCCAATAGTCAGTATCAATGTTGTTAGAAAAATCCTCATCTAAGTAGCCCATAAAATAGTTATTTCTTGTATTATTTGGAGAGTAATCTATAAATAGGGGTACTAATAATGATGATGAAAATAGTAAAAGAATCAAACTCGAATATATCTTACACATACTTTTGCGACCCATCTAGATATCCCCAATATAAGTCTGTAGTATATATGT
>JAGXNV010000321.1 GCA_019894795.1 Candidatus Heimdallarchaeota archaeon
ATTCTAGCCTCAGGAGTTCCATTAATTTCAAGAAACCTCTTTTTAAATGCTAGCTTATTATCAGGATTTTCAAAGTATCCACTTTCCGCTAACTTCATGAGTTTTGTTTCTCACTGTATCAACTAATTATCTTCCCCACTCTAAGAAAGACAACTAATACAACTGATTTGAACCCCAGTTAACAATACGTATGTGAGTGGTATTATAAGTAATACGCAGAGGGCAATGAAAGTAATAATTGAGTGGAAAGTATAAAGGACTGAATGACTACTATAATATGGTTAGAAGAGAAATAATCTATTAAGAAGTGACTAAGGAAGTATTAAGAAAAAACTATTTTCGATAGTGGAACATTGAGCGTATTTTTCTCATCAAACGATATTAAAAAGGATTTTAAGAGATATTGGGGAATATTTGTCTAGGTAAAGCATCACAAGTTTTTGATATACTATCCAAATTTCGTTAGTTTCTGATTTCAATTGTTACATTGACGTCGCAAATTAAAAAACTATGATTTCAAATAAGATAATTGTTTTTTAGCTCTTATACTCATTGATTACTGAATGCTTGTTTACTGGTATCATCACCTCAATTTGATAAGTTTTTTTCTTGTTTGAAGGTAAAATGAATTAGTTCATCTAAAATCTTCCATTTAGGTAGAGAAAAAGGCTTATTTGCGAATTTGGGCAAACTCTGGGAACAATACTACAGAGATTACACCTTAATCAGATAATCCAGAGTGAATCAACAATAATCATATCTTTTTCCTTGATCTTTCTTAAATATCCTTGATTGACCAAATCTGTTATGACTTCAGATATTTTGTGTTTGGTTTCTCTTAAATATTCAGATAACTGGTCTATGCTTATTCCTCCACTCCGATGTTCTTTTAAAACAACTAAAATAATCTCTCTTTCTAAGGTAGGCATTTTTAGGATTTCTTTCATTTCTAGATAGCGAGGTTCTGAACCCTTTTCTAGAACCTCTTGTATTTGTGAAGAGAATTTTGAAAGGTTTTCCTTATTAAAATCATCGAGGTTATTCATCCAATTAGATAACCTCTGAACTAGTTTAGTAATTTTGTCAGAAGCAGAATTATATTTCTGATAGCAATCTTGAGAAAGAATGAGAAATAATACTACAGGAGACACACTTCCCATATCATCGTGGATAGGAATATAAACAGAGATTATCCATCTATTATCTTTTTCTTCAAAGATGGGTTCAAGAAAATAGTTTCCATCTGAAACACTTCTTTCAAAAAAGGTATTTCCATACTCCTCAGCAAGTGTGTCTAATTGGAATTGGACAGATGTACTGGGTTTGATAGAAGAAAAATTCATTAAAAATCTATCAGATTCTTGTTTATAACAGACAAGATTGAAACAGAAATCATCATCACCAATCTTGTTTACTTTAGTAATTGTGATATTTACCCTCTTGGGCATTGTTTTATCTGGAAGAAAATTCCTGATGAAGCCGACAGTAATATGACGGGTAGCAGAAACTTTCTTTTCCAAAGGATAGGAAGCATCAATATTTGAAACACTAACATAGCCTTCTACTACATCTTCAGGTTCAACAAAAGTAATCCATTTTGGAATTGATATACGATTTGAGGAAGTTACTGTAGCTTCATAAGTTAGTGGAAGTTTCATAGCATATCACCTGGATGCATTGAAGTTATTGAATATAGTAAATAGTAAGAATAAAACCTTTTTGCCTAGTTACAGAGGTTTCTTATCTGATGAATCCTCTTTGGGCTCAAAGCCATCTTTGATTGGTATGTTCCTTTTTGTGAAGAATTCCTTTTCAGCAAGATAAATAAGAACAATGCAATAGATGATAAAATTCAGAAGGGGAATAAACCACCCCCAGAGGCTAATAGAAATAACAAAACCAAAGAATCCTACAATCAACAAGAAAATGATTTCTGCGTGACGAGCTGTAGCTGTTGTGAATGGTAACATTAAATCTGAAAAATCTGGCATTCCAAAATATGTAAAGCAGACGATCAGATAGATAATGAACCAATTTCCAAGATTGAAGTTAGCATATTCGAAAAATGCTATGAATTCAGGATGAAATTGGATCAATAATGCAACAAAAACGAAGTTGAATAAGGGAGCAATTCCAATTAAGAAAGCTTGGTAAACATTCTTCAATTCACCACTCATACTTTGACTACTAATATCTCTTAAACTGTAACTCATATGGAAGTTTACTCTTACTTGATGACCGAACAATTTAATCACAAGAGTGTGAGCTAGCTGATGAAAAAAAGCTCCAGGAAAGAAAAGGTAATTCAAGTATTTCTTAACGTCTTTGAAAATCCAATCGCTGATGATATCCCATAGTAATTTAGTAAGAAAAATAATTAGAACTACAAGGAAAGTTAAACGAACTGTCCCTGTGAATATACCAAGGAATGTCTCATACAAACTCACTAACAAAGGAGGAATAC
>JAGXNV010000322.1 GCA_019894795.1 Candidatus Heimdallarchaeota archaeon
CCTTCTACCCTAATAAATCCTGTTTTACCCATTGTTGCTCCTATACATGTAACTAACACACTTTTTGGTGGAAGTTTTCGAACTTTTCGTATTCCTATTTCAGAGAGGTTGTCGCCAGCAGTTCTAACATAATATCCCTTATTAAGATCGGGAGGTTTGAAAAAGGGATAATCATTTCCATAATTTTCTTTCTCTGACTTTCTAGGAGTTTTACCTGTAAAGACATCCCCAATATCTTTAATTTTTGACCAATTCCAACCTTCCGGCAAAATATCAAATGAACTACTTAACATTAAGTGGATAAAACCTCATTAATTTTATCCAAAATAAGAGTAAGATCTTGTCCAAAAAGCTGATAAGCTCTAAACCTTCCACCTTTTTCATAGAAGGGAGCTAATTCAAAATCATCCATTTCAATTTTTAAACTACTAATAATATGATCTTTAATCATATTCAACCAATCTATTTGTTCAGATGAGAACTTTTTACCCATATTTAGCTGAACATCCAACCATTCATTAAATTTCTTATTAATAGTTTCATAATAAGGTTCAAGAATTTCACTCTCACCTAAAGTAAATCGAATGATTGAAATTATGTTCGTTAACAATTTTTGTGGTCCAGCACCTCTAATATTTGATTTTTCCAATTGTTCATAAGCTTGCCATAGAAATTCTGTTGTAAAATTGTAAGGAGGTTTCTCTATTGACTCACTCAGTTCCTTAATGTTTTCATAAGTTAAATGTCTTTTACCATATGGTTGATTAAAGATGATTTGAAGAGCTGTAATTTCGTTTTTATTTTCTTCTATAAACTTCTTAAATGAATCTATATAACTTTGAGCCTTTTCTTTAGCTTGAGAATCATAACCAGCAAATTTTACTCTATCTTGACTCGTAGTATCAATAGTCTGTTCATTTTTCTTTTTAAGCTCGTTCAATGTCTCTCTTAATTCTGGTTTATCAAATGGTTCGCAAGCTTTATTAATTAAAAGTTTTGACGCTTCATCGATTTGTTGGTTTGTTGGTGTTTCAGTATGGAAAATTTCCTTAGCCTTTTCAATCTTAACATCTGGATCTAATCCATCCAATAAATTATTGATAATTTTTTTATATGGAATACCTCCAGAAATGGTTTCAATTTTCTTCCTATCTTCAGGATTTAAACTCCTATCTAATCTTGCTAACCTATTAGCTAGAGAGCTAAGAACGTCTTCATCTCTGGCACCAATAGCAACTTGTAGTAGTAATTTATCAAAGGGTACACTTGGTTTCCGTTCAAGAGGTTTAGTTTCAGTTTTATCACTCTCACAAACACCAACTGCATCAATAATTACAAAATGAGTTTTATTTGTTACTTCAGGAGTAACAGCTTGAAGATCAGTGGATGAAATTACACGAGTACCCCTTCCTTTCATTTGTTCAAAATATACAAGAGATTTAACATTTCTCATAAATAATAAGCATTCTACTGGTTTAATATCAGTACCAGTAGAAATCATATCTACTGTAACTACGATACGAGGATTATAAGAATTTCTGAAACTTGCAATTAAATCTTCAGCTTTTTCTCCAGTTTTTTTATGCGTTGTATATGTAATTTTTTTGCAGAATTCATTTCCTTTATTAAATACTTCCCTAGCAATCCTTACTATATCTTCTGCATGCGAATCATTTTTAGCGAAAACAATTGTTTTAGGAACTATTTCCCTACCTGGAAATATTGAAGTACTGAGGTTATCTTTAACAGTTTTTATAACAGTTCTGATTTGATCTTCTGCGACAACATCCTTGTCTAAATTTTTTGCGTCATATTCAAAATCATCATCTAATTGTTCCCATCTTCTTTCCCTAGTTAATTTATTACGTTTATCGACCCAAAACTCAGCAGGAATTTTACCCCCTTCTTCTGTAATCTCTGTTTTTATTCTAAATACATCATAACCTACATTAATTCCATCTGCTACAGCTCTTTCGTGGCTATATTCCATAACTAAATTTTGATTAAAGAATCCAAGAGTCTGCTTTGAAGGTGTAGCGGTTAATCCTATGATAAACGCATCAAAATATTCCAGAACTTGACGCCATAGATTATAAATAGAACGATGACACTCATCAGTAATTATAAAATCAAATGTTTCAATTGGTATATTACGATTATAGCTTATTTCTTTAGGTTTATCATCCTTAGGAGCTATCTCATAAAGTGAATGTTCTTCGAGTTCTTCTTCTATCTCAGGTTCATTTTTTAACATAGAAAATAATCTCTGAATTGTTGTAATACAGACACGACTTACAGGATCAAACACATTTGAGGTCAGATGTTGGATATTGTAGAGTTCAGTAAACTTTCTTCCATCATCAGGGGTAATATATTGCTCAAATTCTCTTTTTGTCTGCCTTGCTAAATTATTCCGATCTACAAGAAAAAGCACTCGTTTTGCATTAGCAAATTTAATAA
>JAGXNV010000323.1 GCA_019894795.1 Candidatus Heimdallarchaeota archaeon
AGAGAAACTTGGTTTTAGAGCCAATCAATTCTATCCAGTTTTCAAGATTTTCAGAATTTGATGCAAACTTTGGGTCAAATCCCATTTTTGGTAATGTTTCAGTAAATAGTTTGTTTGACCCACCATAAATCTTGCTTGCGGTTACAAAACTATCTCCTTTCTCCATTAGATGTAAGCAAGCTATAAAAATAGCGGACATACCTGAAGAAGTAGCAAGAGCTTTATCTGTAGTTTCAAGAGCTGCAAGTCTTTCTTCAAACATTGCATTTGTCGGATTATCCATTCTACCATACATGAAACCTTCTATTTCATAACGAAACAATTTAGCTGCATAATCTGCACTCTCAAAAGGGTATGCTACAGTTTGATATAGTGGTGGAGTTATAGTATTGGTTTTCAGGACATCGTGTCCAGCATGCACACAAAGTGTTTCAAACTTATACTTTTTTTTGTCATCATCAAGCATAATTCAAATTTCTTTTATGTACTTCTTAAGGTTTTCAGAATCTCTAATATTGGACCATTAAATGCGATAATATATAAATCAGAACAGATAATAATTATGTGACGAATATTGAAACAGAAGTGGGCTAATATGTTACTGTTTATCAGGATTAACTCTCAATATCGGATTAGAGTTTACAATTGTTTTGGAGGAAAATTAAAGTGAATACTGAAAGAAATTATAGGCCCGGTGGTAAAAAGAGACAAATAAATTTTTTAGATAAAATATTAGGAAGTGTGCAAAAAGAGGGATCTGGTGGATCTTTTATTGCGATAGGTAAAGAAGAATCAAGGATATTACGTTCAGAAGAAAGAAAAACCTATGGTGATTCAGCGAGATTAGATAAAGACGGACACTCATATAATATTAAACATTTTATAACAAAGATAGAAGATGAACTGAAGAAAGGATCAATCGATGAAGATAGCCGGAATATTTCAACTGAATATCTAATGTTCGCTACACAAATTAATATTTCATTACAAAGCCTTGGTATTAAAGATACAACAATTCAAGAAATTGATGGGGAGTTAAGATTAACATTCGATGCGCAAAATCAAAGTAAATATACATTCTTTCTACAAATTTTCATCAAATTTGCTCAAGATGGGAGTATTGTTTTGGATGGTCTCTTTAAAAGAATCCAACCTTTTAATCTCTCTATACGATCCTATCATAAGGAAAATTCAAAAGAATTTCAAAAGGTTCCAAACAGTCTTGATTCTCTCTATATCATGAATGCAAATGATGAATTATTAATAAAAACACTCTATCAAAATGCTAGAATTACTCAAAAATTGATTGGTCTTTTCACTAACCTTGAAATGATCATGGTTAATCGAAAATATTTTGTCACAACATTTTATGATGCTAGTAAAGTAGTACAGATTCTAGATTTGTTAAAAGAAATTTATGGTGAGTTTGTAAATCTGAAAACTGGACTTAAAGCTGTTACTTACATCAAATGCTTTGAGTGTGGAAAAGATTTAGATGAAAATGACGAGCAATGTCCAAAATGCCAAGCTAAACGACCTAGATGTGCTATTTGTTTGCTAGACTTACAACCTTCTGAAAAAGAGGAAATTGTTCAAATTCCTTGTTGTGGAGTTTATGGTCATAAGAATCATATAATGATGTGGATTGAAAGAGCTCATACATGCCCTAATTGTAAAACTAAACAAATTGAATGGTTGGACGAATTAAGAAGTTCAACCTAATCTCTCTTTTCTTCAGAAAATCCTTTTAAAACTACAAATGTTTTTCAATTCATGAATATGGATGCTGTTTTTGAGAACATAGAAAGAAGACGAAAAGAAAGTCAAGATCTTCTTTTTGATTTACTTCGAATACCAAGTGTTGCAGCAAAAAACACAGGACATGATGATGCCATCGAATATCTTACAAAGATATTCACAGAAGCAGGATTTGACAATTTTATAGGTGAAACACCAACAAAACCAGTATTTTGTGCTGAAATGAATGTTGGAGCAGACAAAACTTTGCTATTCTATGATCATTATGATGTTCAACCTGAAGATCCTATAGATTTATGGGACTCCCCTCCATTTGAGCCAACTGTACGCGATGGTAAAATCTTTGCTAGAGGTGTGACCGACAATAAAAATGAGATTATTTGTCGTTTACAAGCAATTAAAGCTTATAACGACATATACGAGAAACCACCAATTAATATCAAGTTTCTAATTGAAGGAGAAGAGGAGATAGGTTCACCCAACTTACCTTATTTCATCAAAAACAACAGAGATTTCGCTCTCAATGCAGATGGAATTGTGTGGGAGTTTGGAGGTAGGACAAAGGAAGGAATCCAGCAAATATATCTAGGTGTCAAAGGGATACTCTATCTTCATATGAAAACAAAAACTATTGGAAGAGATATCCACAGTGGTTACACTCAGTTCGTTGATAACGCTGCATATGAACTTGTCTGG
>JAGXNV010000324.1 GCA_019894795.1 Candidatus Heimdallarchaeota archaeon
ACGTTGATATGGACGATAGTGAAATTGCTTATGATTCAGCTACTAATAAAGTAACAATTACTTTAGGATTAACTTCTGGTGATACAGTTCAAGTAGAATATACTTATTATCCAAATTATTCTGATACAGAAATACAAAAAACTTTATCAACAAAATTGAAGGTGATAACAAAAAGATTTTTCGTTAGAGACATGAATTTTAAATGAGATTCTCAATCAAGTGTAGATTTCCTTAATTCCCAAATATGCTTTCTTTCGATTTAAAATTTCAAAGTCTATTTCAACTTTATTGATCTTTCTCTGTTAATGGAATCGTGAGAATTACGCTTGTGCTTGTTTTACTCTAGAAAGTAAAATAACTTAATAACCAGTAGTTGCTTTAGCCATAGAGAGAAATCACTTACATCAATCTCATTCTCATATCAATGTCATCAACTATAAGTATTCGAAACATCAAATTACTAACTATTGTATATCATTTGTAAACAGTTAAGCCTTAAATGGATTTTGAAAACATTGTGGAAAAAAAGAGTAAAAAACAGCTATAACATGAGTATAAAATAACTGTATCAGTTCATGTTTTGAGACTAAATCGCTTAAATTAATTAAACTATCTTTCAATAACCTCCCTTCTTAAAGAGTCTCCCTTCTTGCAAGAAGACCTTGAGGCAAACTATATCAAGCAATGATATTATAGAATACCATTAAGTAGAGCGTTTGTAACATTAAACCATTCAAGCATGATTATTATTGTCTGCTGTATTCGTTAACTATGAGTTTATATTTTTTTCTTGTATTGAAATTCAATTTCATCGTTTAATATGTGCAATGTATAATGTGGCACGCAATATATGTTACCATCCTCAGCATGAAGGAGATGTCTATTTGATACATACCCACATAGATGACATTTCTCTATTTGAATCATATTTCCAGGTCCTCGTCTAATAACAATATAATCATTAAATGTTTATAAATTTAATTATAAATGTGTCACAATAATAATAGATTGTGTTAAATAATAATAGATTGTGTTAAATAATAATAGATTGTGTTTTATTCATATAGGGGATAATCTATAGTTAGTTTGTTATCCTTGAACTTGGAAATCCTTTCTGGAGAACCTTTTCCTCTAGATTTTGAAAGATGGTCGTGATTATAGGTGGAAAAAATAAAGAACCAAAATATGTTACTTTGTTTCAAAAACCAGTAATGAAAAATGAACAAAAAATAAAGAAAGGTCGAATAATGTTACATTTGTGTGAACTTATCTGCAAAATCTGTTCTTAACTGACTTTCCATCTTTTCCAATTCATCTTCAATTTTACGAACATCGAGTTTCTTTTTGTCTATTTTTTTTTGAATATTAGAAATCGTCTGTTTATATTTTGCAATTTCTGCTTCCTTTTTCTTCACTTTAACTTCTAGTTTCAGTGCTTTATCAGCTTTACCTTCTTCTTTTAGTTTGTTGACCTTGATCATTTGTTCAGAATGTGAGGCTTTGTCACTTGCTTGTCTTTGTTGATAGCTAGCTTTTGCACCTTCCAACTCGTAATAGTCTTCTTTTTCATCAAATAGTTTTTCTTTTATTTCAAACTGCTTTGACAGTTGCCTGTAATATTTAACATCTCGTTCGCTCATGTATAGAAGTATGGTTTTATGCTTTAAAAAGGTATTTTACTAAGAAAAATAAGCTTGTTTCAAAGTAACAGTATTCAGTTTTTAGAGTATTTCTTATGTTGGAGTTATTTGATAGATACAGAGTGAATTTTAGTTCTAAGGGAGGATCTGCTCAAGTAAGGTGTAGAATTGCAAAAGATTTCTTAGGAAGTAACATAGACTTTGATAAGAAAGAATTTAATTGTGTTAATATGTTGACAAATTCAATTTGTATAGTTTTTTAAGGAAGTATTTGTAAACTAATAAGATGAAATTCTACTGCAAAAAATGTCAAAACAAATTTGATGAAAAATATAATGATTTATTTGATCATTTGAAATGTCCCAACTGCAGTAATAAAGAAATTGTACTGAATTTTCTACTACAAGGTATTCTACCACCTCAAGATGGTTTTGGATTAGCATTTTGGGAATTCGAGGATGTTCTAGAAACAGGTAATGAGAGTTATCTCAAAGATTTCTTTGAAGAAGAGTTCAATCTTAGGTTTTCAAGAATTGATGAGGAATTTTCACTTCTTGATGAGAAGAATAAGGAAACAGATCTCAAAGAGGTTTTTAAAAGAACTCAGAAGGATGGTAAACTCCAAAGAAAACTTTACAACATTTATTATGTTCTGTTGCACCATGGTACCTAAATGCAGGGAATCAGAAACTAATACAAATTTTGTTTCTAAATAACCCTGTAAGAATTAATATTTTTGTTAGATTTTACCTCTTAGAATGTGATTTTCATTTTTTTGTATTAATAGCATAC
>JAGXNV010000325.1 GCA_019894795.1 Candidatus Heimdallarchaeota archaeon
AATATAAGCAAAAACGCCACAAGCACTAAATGTTTCAATGATATAACCATTGAATAAACACATTTCTGTTGGGTCTAAGAAATCTAACTTTGCACCAATCATTGGATCAAACGAAGCGATAATATAACCTACTCCTTCTGCTTTCCATTTCTCTCTCATTTCTTTATCAGCTGTATCAGAGACAACAATTAACGGATATTTGTCTTTATACTTCTCAATAATTAATTGAGGTCCTTTGTCCTTAGCATTGGGGGAAATCATGACCATTAAGTCTGTTTCAACTTGATCAATAAGAGGGAAAAGCCTTTCTGCTGCTTCTGGTTTCATCTTGGTTGATGAGCTTATCACGGTAGCTTCTATGTCTTTTCTACTTGCTCTTTCATCTAACATTATATCAATTAAGGTTGTCAAGGTTATGTTACCTAACTTAACAAATGTAATTTTAACCATAGTAATCATATAATATTTTTTGCCCCCTTTATGAATATTATGAGTGGGACATAAATTCAACAAATAGGAATATTTTTTAGAACACATATTCGTAGAGTTATTATAATGAAAAAACGTGACCCTGTAATTATAGCTACTGCTTCAGTTTTAGTTGTAGCTTTTACAATTTCATTGTTAAATATCTATGTTTTTCCTAACTTATTTTTCTCTGTAGATATCTACAGAAATACAGAAAATGAAATTCAGTTAGGTATTCTTCATGAAGCTGAAAATATAGGGTTAAACACTTCACTCTGGGATGGGCTTAACAGAACTAGAATAATTTTAGATTCTCCAGAACTATCCCTAGTCAATATTACACTAATGATTCAAAATTCTATTAATCAAAGGTCTGGAGCATATGATTCTTATTCTCTTAGACCTGGAAGAATAAGTTTGGATTACAATGGGACAATATTAGGGGCGTCTAATGAAACAGCAGTGTATATTGATTGGATTGAAAGCAAATTTGGAGAAACTTATGCTGGAACTTACTTCACTTATCTTAACTCTTCCTTGGAATATGTCTCTCATTCCAACCAAGAAGATTCTGAACTATCTGCGATAGTTAGAGCTGATATCGAAGGTAATCTTACAGGAATTCTAGGTGATTCTTCGAGGGAGCCGATTTTCGCAATTTATCAATCGATCAGTTATTATGAGAGTAGAGGCCTTCTTAGTTCTTATTCTACAAGTTTCTCAAGACTAATTCTTATGAATGAATTTGGAGATGTTATTTTCTTCTTATCAAATGAAGGTTCATGGAATATCCCTCTATTTGCATAAACCTCTTTTCCTTTTTCAATATGTTTAAATCAAAACTACCGGTTGTACACTTATGACTCAACATAATCAACCTTTTGGATTCAAAGTTCAGCAAAAAATCCTTGCGTTTACTGCAACATATAATATTTTTGACATGGCAACAGATCAACAAGTTTTCAGAGCAAAAAGAAAGATGTTTACTATTGGAAAAACCATTATAATTGAAGATATGCAAGGAAAAGAAGTTGTGAAGCTTAAAGCTAACTTAATTCTCAAGAACAAATGGAAAATTGTTCAAAATGGGAGAGAAGTGGGAATGGTTAAGTTTCCACTTATCAGGTTCTGTGGGATTAAATTTTCAGTTGAATTAGCAGGAAATGAGTATCATGCTTCCGATCTTATGGCATATGCATTTACTGCAAGAGACTTGAACAATCAAATTGGTTTCACATTAGATAGAAGAATATTAACTATTAGAGATACATACAGAATAGATGTTTACCCTCCTTTGGATCCAATATTCGGTCTAGCTGCAACTTTGGCTGTTGATTACAAATTCTTCCAAAATAGAAACTAATATGGTTTCTATCTTTTTTTCACATTTGAAAGGTTTTTAAGTAACTTTTTTTCAGAAATGCTTAGATGAAAAAGGAAATCAAAGATCTTCTTGACACTTATTCTGTATCTGAATATGAAAAAATAGCTGTAAGTAAAGATTTGATAATGTCAGATAATACATCTATAAGAGTTTTAACAAGCAAACCTGAAGAAAAGAATGTAAACGGTTATACCCTCTTTGTTGTTCCTGGATGGTCAACAGTTGTCCCTGCTTGGGAGAAATTCTTGATGGAAGCTATGAAAGATTTCGAGATAGTATATTTTGAATCTAGGGAAAAAGCTTCTAGCGGTCTCACAAGAAAATCTGAGGTTGGAATGTCCCGTATGGCTCTTGATTTGAAAGAAGTTATTGAGCAATTGGAACTTGATGAAAAGAAATTAATCATGTTCGGTTCATGTATTGGAGCAACAACCATTGTATGTGGTTTAGTAGATAATTTATATAATCCATATTTACCCGTTTTAGTTGCTCCTCCTGCAAGATTCGAATATCCTGAATTCCATAGACCTTTCATTGCAATAACTCCTTCATTC